>NZ_SEIP01000013.1:0-95965 GCF_004146205.1 Yimella sp. RIT 621 | reverse complement strand
CAGGTGAGGTGAACAAGTTGGGCAAGGTCACTGAGAAGCCGATCACGAAGGCGACCAGCAAGAAGGCGGCCAAGAAGAAGTAGTCCACGCGCCGAAACCAGGCTGACGTTCGACGCCCGCCCGACCGCGCGCGTCCGAGTAAGAACTTCGCAAAGAAACGCACTCACCCATTCCCACCGGCCCGCCCGCATGCAACGTTGGAGCTTCACACTTCGACGAAACGGGGCGGACATGGCGGGTCGCAAATTCTTGACAGTGATGAGCGGGGTCGCGATGGCGGCCGGTGTCTCCCTGACGACGGTCCCGGAAGCGCAGGCCGCACCCACCGCTACCTACGTCTACGCAGCGGGCGAGTTCCAGTGCGGACCCAACAACTGGATCGGACGCCTCGTCCCCGAGAACCCGCCGGGTGGGGCGAACTTCCACTACGCGTGCACCCGCCACGACGCGTGCTACAGCGCGGGCAGCCGCACCAACCGCCTGACCTGCGACACCGCGTTCCGCACCCGGATGAACAACGCGTGCGCCGCCGCCGGCAAGGGCGCGACGTGCCGCGCGATCGCGTCCACCTATTACTGGGCCGTCCGCGGAGCGGGCCGGTTCTATTACAAGGGCAGCGGGCTGAACAACTGATCGGCGCACTCCGGAATGAGACGATCGACGAATGCCTGAAGTCGGAGTCCATTCCGAGGCCGGACGCCTGCGCCGCGTCCTGGTCTGTCGTCCGAGCCTGGCGCACCTGCGCCTCACCCCTGACACGTGCGCGGACCTGTTGTTCGACGAGGTCATCTGGGTCGAGAAGGCGCAGCGGGACCACGCCGACTTCGTGGCGAAGATGGAATCGCGTGGCATCGAGGTGCTCGACCTGCTCGATCTGCTGACCGACATCCTCGACCAACCTGTAGCCCGCGCATGGGTGCTCGACCGCAAGGTGACCGACGACCGGGTCGGGGCGGCATTCACCGACGACCTGCGCAGTTGGCTCGACTCGTTGCCCGCTGCAGAATTGACGGAGTACCTCGTCGGAGGGGTGTCGTACCGAGACGTGCCGGACGATCTGTCGAGTCCGCTGCTGCAGGTGGCCCGCGACCTCGACCAGATGGGGTTCTTCATCCCGCCGTTGCCGAACACGTTGTTCATGCGCGACAACACGTCGTGGATCTACGGCGGTGTCACGCTGAACCCGATGTATTGGCCTGTCCGACAACAGGAAACTTTGCTGACGACGGCGGTGTACCGGTTCCATCCGGCGTTCGCCGATCAGGATCTGACGTACTGGTTCGGTGATCCGGACGGGCGCAACCTGTTCCGCGGACTCGCGACGCTCGAGGGCGGTGACGTGATGCCCGTCGGTAACGGCGTTGTGCTCATCGGCATGGGGGAGCGCACCTCGCAGCAGGCGATCACCCAGGTCGCGCACACGCTCTTCGACGCGGGCGCTGCTGCGCAGGTGATCGTTGCCGCGTTGCCGAAGCTGCGTGCTGCGATGCACCTCGACACCGTGTTCACGTTCTGTTCCGAGGACGTCGTGACCGCGTTCGCGCCCATCACCGACCGCATTGTCCCGATCACGCTGCGTCCCGACCCGAACGCGCCGTCCGGCCTCGACGTGCACCGCGCCGACACGTCCTTCGTCGAGACGGTGGGCAAGGCCCTCGGCACGAAGTTGCGCACGGTCGCGACCGACGGCGACCCGTTCGGCGTGCAACGCGAACAGTGGGACGACGGCGCCAATCTGTTGGCCCTCGAACCCGGCGTCGTCATGGGTTACGACCGCAATACCGCCACCAACAAGGCGCTCGCGAACGCGGGCATCGAGGTCATCACGATCAGCGCTGGCGAACTCGGACGCGGACGCGGCGGCGGACGCTGCATGACCTGCCCCGTCCTCCGCGACCCCCTCTACTGACCCCCAGCGCACCTCACGCTGATTGAGTCCCAGGATTTCCGCTGGTTGAGCCGTGCAGCCGAGGTACGAGGTTGCATGTGCCGAAACCCGTTGACACTCAACGAAACCCCATCACGCGTCCGGCCAGAGAGCCTCCTTCGCGAGCTGCCGCGCACCCGCAGATCCGACCGGGCCCGTCCAGCGAAAGGCAGCGTTCGGATCGCCGGCAACGATCCGCTCGATGCGATACAGCCGCAGTTCGTGCCGATGCACGGGCGCCTCGGCGTAATCCCCTGTCCGCCAACCGATCTCCGTGAGCAAGTTCGCCACCTGGTCCTCGAAGTCGTCACGTCTCTCGAACGGCCGACCAGCCGCAAGCAGCAACAACGCAAGAACGTTCGCATCCCGATCCATCTCGGTTTCACCCCGGAGCAACGACCCGGCAATGACCGATGACAGAACCCCTACATCCGCACCGGCCTTCCGTCCGAGCGGCGTGAGCAGTAGCCGCTCGCGGTTCTTGCGCAGCAGCTTCAGGGTGACACAATCGCGACGCAGCTGGCTCACTTCAGGCGTGTGCTGCTCGCGGTTGCCCTTGCCATAGCCCCAGTTCAATCCGCTCTCGTTCCAGACGTGTTCGCACGCATCTGGCGCGAGCCAGCCCGCCTTGGTCAACGGAATGCCGTCCGGATCGGCCAGGTCGAGCATCGTCTGGAACGGACGCAACTGCTCCCGCAATTCCACGTCCGTGGCCGGCGCTGCTCGCAAGGCTTCGCTGCTGAGCAGGATGAGTTCACCGATGAGATGCCGCGGACACCGGCCGACCAGCGCTTCGAACTCGGGCGCACGCTGCACCCCGTCAGCCGCAACATCGAGGATCGCTGAGGCGCCACCCGTTCCCGACATCGACAGGGCGAAGTTCGCATCCTCGACGCTGAAGTCATCCGGGTCGTAGTCCGCCGGCAACCAGTGCGCGAGGTCCTCGAACTCGCCGCTCAGCAACTGCGGGTTCTTCACCCGCCGCAACTCTGCTGCCAGGTCGTTGAAGAACCCGATCCCACCGACGTCCTCGGCCGGGCAACGTCGTCCTCCCGCAACGCAGTTCGCGACCTTGTCGTCGGGAGTCGCCGTCCGTACCTCCTCCACGACGATCCGGTGTTCCCACCCGTCACCGAGGTCGTACTCGTAGTTAAGTCCGTCGCCCTTGGCGCGCAGAATCTGGTCGAGCCGGACGTCGGTCTCCGGCGTCCCATTCTCGCCCTCACCGACGTCGAACTCGTTGAGGAAGTAGTTCCGATCGCCGGGAATGTGGAACCGATGCAGGTGGCTGTTCGACCACCCCATCGCGTCCTGCAGCACGTCGTGGAACGCGTCGAGTGCCATGTCCGTGCGCACCTGCAACCGCCGCCAGATGAGCGGTTCGGAGTCCTCGAGTTCGACCTTGATCGTCAGCAGCAACGGCTCATCCAGCGGCGCGGCGACCGCGACCGGTTTGTTGACGTGTTGCTGGAAGCTGCCGGTGCGCAGCGAGTCGAGGATGCGCCCTCGACGCAGGTCCTCCAGGAGTTCGGACGGGTTGCGTCCGGCGATGATCTGCTTCACGAGTGCGTCGATGTCAGGTTGGTTGGATCCGCCCATGTTCCCGAGTCAACCAGATCGATCGCTCGAGTCACGTCGGTTCGTGTGCGTACGATCGCGGTGATTGTTGGGAGTCGAATCCCAATATGAAAGGTCGGCGGCCCACGCCACTCGGGACGACTGCGTCCGATGAGAGGCAGGACCTGGGAAGAAGGCGTCCTTCTTGAAGGAGGACGGGGTCGGGTCGAGTGCGGTGGGGCTGAACTCTCCCATCCACGTGCAGCCGGCCATCGCTGGTGACGAGTTCGTGGGGCAAGACCGGTGAGCGCGGGCAGGATCAGGCCATGGGCCTCCTGCCGGCGCGCGGCGAGCGAACTGGCGGCACCGTCGGGCAGGTAGTCGAGTTGACGGACCGCGAGCTACCCACGCCCGCGGGCCCGGTCGTACCGACGCAGCGCCTCTTCGCGTTCCTCCGCGTGATCGACGATCCGCTCGGGATAGCCGTGCGCGTAGCCGTCGTCGTGCTTCCAGGGTTCGTGCGCGGCCTTGCCGTCGAGGTGTCGCAACTCGGGGATCCAGCGGCGCACGTAGTCACCGTCCGGGTCGAACTTGATGCCCTGGGTGACCGGGTTGAACACCCGGAAGTAGGGGGACGCGTCCGTGCCGGTGCCCGCGACCCACTGCCAACCGTGGTTGTTGGAGGCGATGTCACCGTCGATCAGGTGGTCGAGGAAGTGGCGCGCGCCGACCGGCCACCACACGTGCAGGTGTTTGGTCAGGAAGCTAGCGGTGACCATGCGGACGCGGTTGTGCATCCACCCGGTCTCGGCCAGTTGCCGCATCCCGGCGTCGACGAACGGGAAGCCGGTGCGGCCTTCCTGCCAGGCCCGGACGCCGTCGCCGGGCGGGTCGTACTCCATGCCGCGCAGTGAGGTGGTCAGGTCGTGCCACGCACTGGACGGTTCGCGCAGCAGCACGTCGGCGTAGAACTCGCGCCAGGCGAGTTCGGTGATGAAGGTGTCGACGCCCTCGCCGCTGCGGCCGCGCAGGTCGGCCAGCAGGGTGCGCGGGTGGATGGCACCGACCTTGAGGTAGGGGCTGAGGAAGGACGTTCCGGGGATGCTCGGGCGATCGCGAGTGTCGGCGTAGTTGTCGATTCCGCTGTGTAAGAACTCTTTCCAACGATCCAGCGCAGCGTCTTCTCCCGCGTCAGGGAGGGTGGGAACGTCCTTCAGGGCGTCGTCGACGGCCTTCGTCGCAGCAGCGTCATTGCGGACCTCGCGCCAGTTCGGCTCGACCTCCGGCGCCGGGTCGGAGGTGCCGTGTTCGCGCCACGCTCGAGCGAACGGTGTGAACACCTTGAACCCGTCACCGCTCTTGTTCCGGATGATCCCCGGGCCGATCGCGTACGGCGTGCCGGCCTCGACCCACTCGATACCGTTGCGCTGCAGCGCTTCTGTGACATCGCGATCGCGGCGGGCGCCGTACGGCGTGGTCTCGCGGGTGACGTGCACCGAGGTTGCGCCGATGCGCTCGGCAACCTGGGGGATCACCTCGTGTGGGTCGCCGTGCAGCAACGCGAGATGTCCGTCGAAGCTCGCGACGGCGGCCTTGACCGAGGCGGCAAGCCAAGCCCGTCGGACGTCGCCCGCGCCTCCCCACAGCGTGGGGTCGACGACGAACACGGCAGCCACGTCGTCGGCCGTTGCTTCGTGGGCACTGAGCAGGGCCGGCAGGTCGTTGCGGCGCAGGTCTCGGCGCAGCCATAGGAGCGTGGTCACCGACCCATCCTCGCCGGGTCCAGTCCTGCGATTGGCCGCCGGCCGCGTTCAATTCGCCGACACCGCGAGTGTGGTCACCGGGCACGACGTCAGCCAGACGCATACCTGAGGTGCGCCCGGACGAGGGTGCGATCTGCTACTTGTCCCAGCCACCCCACCGCGACTCGAGGGTGACGCTGTCGTCCAGCAGCCGGCCGTCGACAACCGTCGCCGGTGCGTTGCCCGCACCGCGATTGATCATGCGGGTGTGCCGCACCCTCGCCACGATCTCATTGCCGGTTCGGACGTCGAGACCGCCGTCCGGGATGAGGCGAGGGAGCGGGGCGGACAGCGCGAGCGGTGCATACACATCGACCTGGTATCGGCAGCGCTGCAACACCTGGTTCGACGGTGCTCCGTGGTGCAGCCGGGGGTCGGGCGGAAGTTGGGTCGGCACCCGTGGATGATCGACGAACCAGAGCGCGACGTCGCCACCGGCCAGCCAACTCGAACACGACGCGGCCAGCGGGCCGATGTCGTGGTGTCCATGCACCCGGACGACGGTTGCCGGGTAGGGCCACATGAATCCTGATCCGCGAGCCATCGGGTCGGTGAGGACACGCGCGAGTTGAAGCGTTTCGCGGTCCTTGACGGCGGTGTGTTCGGTGCTCCGGTCGGCGAAGTCGGGTCCGTCGTGCCAGGCCACGGCGTCCGGGACGTGCCGCAGGTCGCAACCGCTCAGCCAACATCTGTTCGCGAGGTCCCAGTCTTCACCGCCGTAACCGACGAAACCGGGGTCGAATCCGCCGGCACGTCGGTAGGTTCGACGGGTCATTCCCAGGACGGCGGAAATGATGAAGCGGTAGGAGCGGTCGTCGGCGTATCGCAGGTTATCGGTCGCACGATAACCCTCGCGCAGCCAGGCTGGTTCGGTCAGTGGCGTCGGTGGGGCACCATCACCGCGCAACCAGGCATGCAACCGGGCCGGCTCCCACCCGGTGAGGTCGGCGTGGCGTCTGCGTCCCACGGCGACGACTCCGCAACGTTCATCGCCCTGACGGATGACGTCAGTCATCGTACGTAAGTAGTCGGGTTCGGGAACGGTGTCGCAATCCAGGAAGCAGATCACCTCGGCATCCGTCGCCCGAGCGCCCAAGTCCCGTGCGGCCGATGCGCGAAATCCCAGATTCTCCTGGCGCACCGCACGTGTCGCGTACGGTCGGTCGCCCAGTACCGCACGAACGGGCGAACCGTCGTCGGCCACGACCACCTCGAACGCATCGGGGCCGACGGACTGGAGTTCCAAGGCTGTCAGCAGCAGGTCGAGTTGGCTTTGCTGGTCGAAGAACGGGACGACGACAGCCGTCAGTGGTGCCATGAGGCCAAGGCCTTCGCGTAGAGAGCGCCGACGTCGTCGAGCGACGGGCCGAGCGGGACGCCGGGTTTCAGCGTCGTCGACTCGGGGTGGTCGAGTGCGTGTCGGGCGGCGGCGGCGAGATCGTCGTAGATCGTCAGCACGTCGGGACAGCGGGCGTCGAGTTCCTCGACGTACCGCGAACGAGGAACCAGCGGTCGTCGACCGGCTGTAAGCCAGGAGTTGATGGAGCCGGACGCAGACAGGTGCTGATGCGGCGCGACCGGCACCGCAACCCGAGCCAGCACCTCCTGGAGCCGGTCGTCCGGGATGTAACCGGTGACCGTGAATCGTCGGCTGCGTCGGTGCGCTTGGCGCTGTAGTTCCTCGACAAGATGACCATGGCCCGGCGATGGTCGTCCGAGGGCGGTGAGTCCCACATCTGCGGGGAGTTCGCTGAGGGCACGAAGCGCCTGGGCATAGCCCTTGCCCGGATACAGGAACCCGAACACTGCAAGATCGCGGTGGGTGCCGCTGACCTCGTCGGGGCTGACATACCGGCGGGGACTCTCGATCGGCAGGGGTATGACAGCCCGCGGAACTGCCCTCAGACTCCGGCGGTCGGTCAGCTTCAGCACCGCGTCCAGCAGCGTGGACTCATGATGTGAGCTGAGGGCGACCCCGCGGCTGACGGCCAGGATGTCGGCGTATGCCGACGCCCGTTGTCGGTGACGATCCGGGCCGTCCGAAGGCTGCGGCAAGTCGTGCAAGGTGACACTCATCGACGTGGACCGGCCCAGCGCAATGAGCGTGGACGCTGTCTGCGCGGCAGTGTGACCGAACAGGCGATCGGTGACGTGCACGTGGACGGAGGCGCGGGCGACCAGACGGACGAGATCGGTGCCGATCCCGTCCAGCACCCGGATGACCGGGGCGCTTCGCAGCGACGGAGTCGTGCTCAACTCGCGGGCGAGCCGAGTGACCCCGTGCTCTTCGTGACCGACGATCAGGTGCGTCACTGAAGTCGCGCCGACTCTCGAATAGCACTCTTGCACGGTGAGGACCGGATGCACGGTCGCGGGCCGGTCGATACTTCCGGGCCTCATCGGGCCAAGCCGCTCATCCACATCACGGGGTGACCATACGACGGGGTGCTGACACTCCGCGTCGAAGCACCGCCCGCACGCCGATACCGGCTCCGCGTTCTTGCCGATCGAACGCAGTGCGCCATTAGCTGGTCGGACGGCGCGACTTGGCGAAGCGGGCAGCCTTGACCTTGTTCGGGATCAACCTGTGGGGCAGCGCGCTGGCTACCAAGCCTTCGTGACCAACGCCAGCACCGGCCAGCTCGCTTCCTCGAAGCCCGTCACCGGGCGCACGCGCGAGTCGAGGACCGCATCCGGCACGCCAAGGACACCGGCCTGGGCCGGTTCCCCTCCCGGGGAGTTCGGGATCAACACCGCGTGGCTGGCGTTGACCATGATCGCGGCGGATCTGGTCGCCTGGACCCGGTTGCTCGCCCTCACCGGTGATGTCCATTCCCTGGCCACCTGCGAACCGAAAGCGTTGCGGTACCGGCTTCTTCACGTCCCCGCCCGCATCATCCACGGTCAGCGGCGGCACCGGTCGAAGATCCCTGAAACGTGGCCAAGGGCCACCGCGATCGTCGCGGTCTTCGCGAACATCGCCGCATCCCGCGGCCAGCCTGACTCAACCCGTCCGCCCACGACATCAGCACCCGCAGAACCGCAGACCGGCAGCGCCAGCCGGCACGACGTCATGCCCAGACACCGCCATCGAACCACCTCACCCAGCACAGCCGTCATCCGCTTCCCCCTGAAAGACCGGGGCTAGTCGCTTGCGAAGACGTTTCGCGGTCCGTTGCCGACGACCTGCACTCCCACCAGGTGCAGACCGGCTTTAGTGAGAACGCGTTCGGAGCCCACATTCCCTGGAACTGTGTCGGCCCATACGCGCAGGCCCATCGCCGTGCCGGCCCGGGTCAGGCAGGTTGCGGTGTCTGTGGCGTACCCCTTGCCCCAGGCTTCGGGGTTGAAGGCGTATCCGATCCACACTCGGGGGCCCGTCTCCTCGTCGGTGTGGTCGACCCGCATCATGGCGTCGCCCACTAGGCGGCCTTTGACCTCGACCGCCAGGCCTCTCGTTACTTCGCGAGCATCAACAGTAAGTGGCCGTATCCGCTGGTGAATCCGTGCCAGGACGGCGTCACGGTTGAGCACTGGATGCGTCAAGAAGCGCGCGACTTCGGGGCGACTGCGATACGCCAAGATGTCGTCGACGTCGTGCTCGGTGACTGGGCGCAGCAGACACAAACCGTAGGCGCGAGGCCAGGCCAAGTTGAGCGGGTCGGGTATCACGGTCACGCGCACAACCTATGCAACTCAAAGCCCGTTGTTCATGTCCGATGAGTAAAATTGCGCTCATCGGGCTTAGCGGACCTCGACGTGGCCGACGCTACCCCGCCGGCCGGCTTCGGCCGCCCTGACCTGACCGCCTTCGCGTCTTATCCCAATCGGCTCTGATCGGGTCTGCTGATCCTCTCAACGAGAACGCAGCGACATCACAGCCGCCCAACCCCGACCGTCCGGGAAGCCGGGACACGTCACATGGCCTGTGCTGCGGGCGTGTCGAGTGGGTCGTCCAGGGGCGACGCAGGAGCGTCGACGCGACGTGCTGAGAGGTGGTTCTATGGCATGGCGATAGGTCAGGAACGGCGTCGTTCCCTGCGCAGGAGGGAGAGCAGGGTCTCGGCGTTCGCGTAGCCGACCCGTAGCGCGATGTCGGCGGAGGTGAGGTCCGTGGTTGCTGAGAGGTGCCGAGCTCGTTCGATGCGAAGCCGTTGGACGAAGCCGAGCGGAGTGAGGTTGAGCGCCGCACGGACTCGTCGTTCGAGGGTGCGCCGGCTGGTGCCGAGCGACTGCGCGACGAAGGCGACGTTGAACGGTTCGTCCAGGCGGGCGCGCACGAAGCGTTCGAACTCGACGACGATCGGGTCATCGTGCCGGAGATGTTCGTAGGCGACGAAGGCCGCCTGCGACGGACGCTCGTCGATGATGAGGAGCTTGGCGACATGTTGGGCCAGGTCGGGGCTGATCGATCGCACGAGTGAGAGCGCGAGGTCGATGTGGGCGAAGGCGGCGCCGGCGGTGACGAGGTTCCCGTCGACCACGACCATGGTGTCGAGATCGAGGGCGACGGTCGGATAGCGCTTCAGGAACTCCGGCCCCAGGAACCAGCTGGTCGTCGCCCGCCGATGATCCATCCGTCCGGTCTCGGCGACAGCGAACACGCCGGTGCACGCCGCGGCGATCCGGGTGGTCGCGTCGTCGAGGCGCCCGAGCGAGGCGATGACCGAACGAACATCTCGGCTCTGTAGGGCGTCGTTGGTAGCGGCGGCAGTGAGGGTTCCAAGCGCAGGGACGACGACCACGTCGAACTCTGCGGACTCCGACAGCGGGTGGCCCACCGACAGGGTCATCGATGCCGTCGTGGTCACTGTCCGTTTCGGTCCGAGGATGGCGAGTTCGATCGGGTCGATCCGCGGGTCGACATCGCCGCGGGCTCCGTCGGCCACCCGCACGATGTCGATGACCGACGCGACAGCCGAACCGAAGCAGCCGTCGATCGCGATCAGTCCGATACGCATGGCGCAAACAATAGCAAAACTGCCGTATACGCCACTTCTTACATGCCCTTGCTCGTCCTACGCTGAACTTGCTTCACCGGGAAACCTCGACACCTAGGAGAACCCCTCATGTCCACACCCGCATCACTTCCGTATGCCTTCGTCGCCAAGATCGTCGCGGCCGATGGACAGCACGACGCGCTCGCCGATCTGCTCGCCGGCGCTGTCGCGCTCGCCAACGAGGAAGTAGGAACGATTGTCTGGTTCGCGGTCAGGACCCACGCCGACACTTTCTGGATCTTCGATGCATTCCCCGACGAGGCCGCTCGTGACGCCCACGCCAACGGCGCCATCGTCGCAGCCCTGACGGCCAATCAGCACCTCCTCGGCGCAGCACCCGAGATCCTGCCGGCCGACGTCCTCGCGTCCAAGCTCCCGTAGTCCGCCAACGCACGTCCGCAACGCGAACACAACACGAGCGCTGGCGGTCACAAACTCAACAGGCAATCCAACGGGCGGCTCTGGAGCGGCTCGAGCCACAAAGCGCACGCCACATTCGAAGGAGCAATTGATGCCATCTATTCCTACATTGTCGTTGGACGACGCCAAACGTGTCATCGCGGCAGCAGAAGCTGAATCCAGCACGCAGGGTCAGCCCAGTAACATCGCCGTCGTCGATGCCGGCGGCAATCTCGTCGCTCACGTACGGATGGACGGAGCGTGGCTGGGCAGCATCGACATCTCGATCAACAAAGCTTTCACGGCCCGAGCGTTCGACACAGCCACCAAAGACCTCGGCGACCTCGCCCAACCCGGTGAGCAGTTCTACGGCATCAACGCCTCCAACGACGGTCGGGTGATGATCTTCGCCGGTGGCATCCCGCTCGAGCGCGACGGCCAGGTCGTCGGCGCCGTCGGCGTCAGCGGAGGAACCGGCGTCCAAGACCAGGCCGTCGCCGAAGCCGCCGCCAGCGCCTTCTGAGACCGACCCGCACCGAACCCGGCCCCCCGGCCGGCACGGGGCTGGATGCGTGCGTCGTCGACGTAGACGGTCACGGCTCGGACCTGACGGCCAACCAGCACCTCCTCGGCGCAGCACCCGAGATCATGGCGGCCGACGTCCTCGCGTCCAAGCTCCCGTAGTCCGCCAACGCACGAGACGATCGCGCCCCTCCGAGCCGTAGCCAGGTCGCGACGCAACGCCACGCTGCGTTGCCGAGCGGTGCGAGGCCTATCGACACACGGACAGGATGCCGGCCGCGAGGGGTCCGTCGCAGAGGAGAGCGACGTCGGTGTCGGGCAGAGCCGTGAGGCCAGCGCATCGCGCGACCACCAGACCCGAACAGCCCCTGCCCTGCGTTTCCGCAGGTCAGGGGCTGTTCGCCGGAGCCCCCTGTGGGAATCGAACCGACGACCTCATCACGTCGGCTTTGCGTCTATCGCTTGATGTGCCCACTGGGCGAACGAGCCGCCGACCTGCGCAAACGCCGAGCGTGGGGGACGCCGCCATCCGGTGGTGACCGACGACGACCGATCAGTACCGACCGTTTCACCGGAGCTTGCGGCGGCGTCGAAGCCGAGCAAGCTCCATTCCTTTAGCTCACCGCGCCCTCCTCCTCGCCGGTCCCGTCGTCGTCGAAGACGTTTCAGGGGTCTTCTGAGACGACGGTGTAGGTCGGCCGGGCGCGTCGGTCCGCAGATAGACGTCGAGGTCTCCCGCCGACGGAGGTTCCTACGCCATCCATCCGGAAGACCTCGACGTGTCCGACGCTACCCCGCCGGCCGGCTTCGGCCGCCCTGACCTGACCGCCTTCGCTCGACTCGACGGCCTCGGTCTGAGCGTGACCGGACAACGACTTGAACCGGATCGTGCGGTCCTCGCGTGCCGCGTGGTGGAACCAGATCAGTGGTGCCGACGGTGCGGCAGCGAAGGCGCTGCTTGAGACATCGTTAGCCGGCAGTTGGCCCACGAGCCGCTGGGTTGGCGACCGAGCGTGCCGGAAGTTGTAGTGCGCCGCTATCGCTGTGCCGACTGGACACGTGGGCGCCAAGACACCAGCGCCGCGGCGGAGCTCTCGCACACCGGGCTGCGGTTGGCGCTGGAAGGGATCGTGGTCGCACACCTCACCGTCGCCCGTGTCGCCGAGGGACTCGGGGTCGCATGGGACACCGCCAACAACGCGGTCCTGGCTGAAGGCAAGCGGCGGCTGATCAACGACCCCACGCGGTTTGAGTGCGTGAAGGTCATTGGCGTCGATGAGCACGTCTGGCGCCACACCAGGCGTAGCGACAAGTACGTCACCGTGATCATCGACCTCACCCCGGTCCGCGATGGCGCCGGCCCAGCAAGGCTGCTGGACATGGTCGAGGGCCGGTCGAAGGCGGCGTTCAAGACCTGGCTCGCCGACCGCGACGACGCCTTCCGTGACGCGGTCGAGGTGGTCGCGATGGACGGCTTCACCGGTTCAAGACCGCCGCTGCAGAGGAGATCCCGGACGCGGTCACGGTGATGGATCCCTTCCACGTCGTGCGCCTGGCCCGTGACGCCCTCGACAGGTGCCGGCGCCGGGTCCAACTCGCGATCCACGGGCACCGTGGGTTCAGGGACGACCCGCTCTACAAGTCGCGGCGCACGCTGCACACCGGCGCGGACCTGCTCACCGACAAGCAGAGCGACAGGCTACGCGCGCTGTTCGTTGATGACGTTCACGTCGAGGTCGAGGCGACCTGGGGTGTCTACCAGCGCATGATCGCCGCCTATCGCCACGAGGACCGGCAACGTGGCCGCGAGCTCATGGAGAAGCTGATCACCGACCTCAGCGCCGGGGTCCCCAAGGTGCTCACCGAGCTCACCACCCTGGGCCGGACCCTGAAGAAGCGAGCCGCTGACGTGCTCGCCTACTTCGAACGACCCGGCACCAGCAACGGGCCGACCGAGGCGCTCAACGGACGGGCCGAACACCTGCGCGGCTCCGCACTCGGGTTCCGCAACCTGACCAACTACATCGCCCGAAGCCTGCTCGAGACCGGCGGCTTCAGACCCCAACTCCTACACCCCCGATTGGGATGAGCCAGTTTCACCCCCAGCGACGAGGAGGACCGCGATGCCCTGCTCGCCACGTTCGATGCCATTCGAGCCGAGTACATGACGATGTGTCGTGAAGGCGACCTCGATGACGAGCTGCCCGTCGGGCCGATGCCCTGGTACGGGATGAACGAGACCCGGCCCGCGAAACTGCGCTACCTGTATGTGCATCACATCGAAGAGTTCGCCCGCCACGCCGGCCACGCCGACATCATCCGCGAACAGATCGACGGCACCAAGGGCGCCGAGCTGCTCGCCGCCGCCGAAGGGCGACCGGCAAACGACTTCGTCACTCCCTGGAGCAAGTGACCACTCGCGAAGAAGGGTTCTGCCCCACAAGATTGGCTGCGTGGGGCAGAACTCTTCGTTTGAGCTACACGGCGGCGCTGCGGCCGCTCACGCCTCAGAAAAATGTGCTGGTCCGAGGGGAGGCCTGATCAGTAGGCTCGCCGTTATGCCAAGACCTGAGGGGTTCGATTACGTCGAACGAGCTGGTGAAGTGATCATTACGCATCGCGGCAAGCAGGCGACGGTCTTGCGGGGCGTCAGAGCGGCTTCCTTCTTAGAGGACGTCGAAGCGGGCGACCCCCAGGAGCTCATGGCGCGCTTGACAGGCAACTACCGCAGAGGAAACGAGCGTCAAGCGCGTCAACACCCTCGAAACCGATCCCGTTGAGGTGCCAAGTCAGGGCTTTGGCGATCCCTGACACGTGCGTAAACGTTCGATTGAGCTACACGAGGGATCGGCACGAGGCAGTCGATCTCGCCTTCGCGCCGGTAGCTCTCGATCTGGGGGCGCGTGGAGTCATGCTCCGCGTGAGCAAAGAGAACATCGAAGGCTTCACCGATCTGTCCATACACCGCCGGTACCTCGCCTCGCAGGCGGGGAGTGTCAGAATTTCGGTGTTTCTGGTCCTGTTGATTAGTACTGTTCTGCGGTGGGCCAGCGGCCCTCGAAGACGGTCGCGAACACGTTGAGTGCTGGCTTCCATCGCATGGTCCATCGTGCCTGTCCTCGCCCTGTGGGATCCAGTGACCTGGTCACGAGGTAGAGGCATTTAAGCGCTGCTTGCTCGTTCGGGAAGTGCCCGCGGGCGCGGACTGCTCGCCGGTAGCGGGCGTTCAACGACTCGATCGCGTTGGTACTGAAGAGGATTCGCCGGATCTCGACGTCGTAGGCCAGGAACGGGGTGAACTCTTCCCAGGCGTTGTCCCACAACCGGATCAGCGCCGGATACCGCTGGCCCCAGGTGTCGGTGAACGTCTCGAACTGTGCTCGTGCCGCCTGCGCAGTGGGCGCGGTGTACACCAGCTTCAACTCCCGGGCGATCTGATCCCAGTACTTACGCGACGTGAGCCGGAAACTGTTGCGGAGCAAGTGAATGACACATGTCTGGACGGTCGCGTCCGGCCAGGTCGTGGCCACCACCTCCGGCAAGCCCTTCAGGCCGTCACAGACAACGAACATCGTGTCCTGGATGCCGCGGTTCTTCAACTCGGTCAGCACCGCCAGCCAGTACTTGGCTCCCTCCCCGTCGCCGGGGGTGCCGGCCCACAGTCCGAGCACGTCCTTACGCCCGTCGACGCTCACCCCGATCGCGGCGTAGAACGGCCGGTTGGCGACCTGCCCGTCACGCACCTTGACCACGATCGCGTCGATAAAGATCGCCGCGTACACCGGGTCCAGCGGCCGCGACAGCCACTCGTTCATCTCCTCGCCGATCCGGTCAGTGATCCGGCTGATGGTGTCCCTGGACACGCTCGCGCCGTAGATCTCCTCCAAGTGCGCGCTGATCTCACCAGTCGTCAAACCCTTCGCGGTCAGCGACAGCACGACCTGCTCCACGCTGCCGAGCTTGCGGTGGTGCTTGGGCACGATCACCGGTTCGAACGTGCCCGCCCGGTCCCGCGGCACTTGGATCTCGACCCTGCCGACATTGTCCGTCAACACGGTCTTGGTCCGGGAACCGTTGCGAACATTACGAATCCGCTCGTCCGTGGTGCGACTCCCAACATCATCGTGGTCAGGACCAGCGGCCGGGGCCGGCGGATCGTGCTTGCCGTGGCCGAGGTGCTCGGTCATCTCCTCTTCCAGGGAGACCTCCAGCACCATCTTGGTCAGGTCCTTCAACAGTCCTGACGGGCCGGTCAGCGAGTCACCGTTGGCGCGCGCGTCCTGCACCAGCTCGGTGATCGCCGCCAACCAGCGTGCCTGCTCCTCGGACTTGCTTGGCAGACGATCGGCCGGCTCACGCCGCCGAGACAATTCCTGGGCTTCGGCCCCGTCCTGGTTGCTGTTGTTCACGTCCTGCAGTGTCATGCGCTACTGCTCCGATCCCGCCCCACCCAAGGGGCGTGTCACGGACCAAAAACACCTAATTGCGACAGTCCCCGCAGGCGCAAACGCAGGTACGACCCACCGGGGATCGTCGTCTCGTCTAGCCCGAGGGGATTGTCGGCATCGCGGTCCAGACGCGTAGAGCACATGCGGTAGATGTGCGATCCGCCATAGACGAGGCCCACCATGCGCCGCCCCCTCAGCGAGTCGAACCCATGCTCGAAGTCGGGCCACCCCACCTGACTCGTGCCACCGGGGTGTGTCAGTCGGTGGCGATGCCGAGGGCATCGAGGATGGTCTGTGCTGATTCGGTGATGGGGTCTCGGGCGTGATGGCTGTGCCCGGCGATGGTGACGGTGATCTGCTGCAACGGTCGTAACGCGCGGATGATCTTCTTGATGCTCATCCCGGTGGTGTTCTGCAGGTAGCGGGCGACCGCGAGGGCGGTGAAGACGATCGTTAGGTGAGCCTCGATCGCGTCCCGGGTGTGGTGGAACATCGGCCGGGCACGCAGGTCGGTCTTGGACATCCGGAATGATTGCTCGACCCGCCACAGGTCGTGATAGTTGCCGATGATCTCGCCCGCGGTGGCCAGGTCGGCGGGGATGTTGGTGACGTACCCCTTCAACCCGACCAGCCGGCGCGCCCTGGCCAGCGAAGCCTCGTCCAGTGACCTCGTCCCGTTGCTTGTTTTGACGAACCGTGGAGCCCGCGCAGCCTTCTCCCCGGCGACAACGGCTTTGGCGCGGTTCTCCTGCAACGTCAACGTTTTCGCGTCCCTGACGGCACGCTTGGCGGAATACGCCCACACCGCCCGCCACGACCTGGAGTGCACGCTCGGTCCCACACCGGCTCCGCCTTGAGCATCGGATCGTTCACCGCCCGAGCCGCAGTGGTCGCGGTGCGTGGGGTGATCGTGTCGATGACTTGCCCGTCGACGAAGGCGTCACCGTGCCACCGGAAATGGGACTCCAAATCGGCGGGTGCCTTCGTGACGCGGGACCCGACGATGAACCGCAACCCCGCCTCATCCAACGCGTGCAGGTTGGTCGCGGACAACATGCCCGCGTCCGCGACGATCACCACCTGCGCCAGGTTGTGGCGTTCCTGGAATTGCCGCACGATCGGCACGATCACGCCGGGATCGTGGTGGTTTCGGCCTTGTTGCCTTCGAAGCAGCCGATCTCCAACGGGAAGCCGTGCCGGTCGACGAGCAACCCGACCACGATTTGTGGGTCGACCCGGCGTTCCTTGGAGTAGCCGACCTTGCGCAGGTCGTCCTCGTGTTCGGCCTCGAAATACAGCGTGGTGACGTCGTACAGGCACACGTCACATCACCATGGGTGGCCGCGTGGGTGAAGCAGGCCGTGGCGATCTGGTCGCGGTACTCACCGGTGCCGGCTCGCTTCAGCGTGCGGAACATCGTGCGCAACGCGGCATGCTCGATACCGATCTCGTCCAACACGCGCAGCGAGTCGGCCTTGCTCGTCGGTTCGATCAACCGGGCCAGCACCAACTGCCGGAACGCGGCATCCTCGACGGCGTCGAATCCGAGCCGGACATACGCCGTGCTCAGCACCCGCCACAACACTGCGCTCGACTTGCTGGTGATCACACCCGGCCGGTCCGCGGTCCCCTCATCGGTGGCGCGGTCATCGTCCTGGAGGCCCAGCTCCAACGCGTCCTGACCCGGACGCAAACGGCGGCGAGCCTCGGCCAGCAGCACCGCCAACTCGGCCTCAGACCGAGCCGTCCCGACATGCTCCAACACCACGTCACGGCCGGCTCGCCGCTCAGCAATCTGGACCTTCGTGCTGCCCGACCGACCCGGAGACTTCCGCACGAACACCACGACGAGCGAGCCTACCCGCGACCGGGGTGTGTCATCTCGACCAAGCACAAGCCGCTGACCTGCAACGACACCCACGTGATCAGCAGAATTCGCTCACGTGGCACGAGTCAGGAGGCCCAGCACTTCCTCGAACCTGGGAACATCCGCTGGGCGGTCACTGAGCAGCCTGAACATCGCCGCCCGCACCATCGCCTGCCGGCCTGCGCCGGAAGCAAACTCCTCCATCGCCCCCGCATTGGCGCCGAGCCACATCACCGAGTCGAGCACCCACACGGCCTCGGCCCACAACGCCGGACGCCAGTAGGGCGCGACGTCGATGACCACCGGGGCGCCGTCGGCGTCGAGCAGCAGGTTGCCGGCGAGGTCGCCGTGCACGAACTGGTCGGGCCCGAGGTCGGTGTCGTCGCGCTCATCGGCCAGGGCATGCACCAGCGGCGGCGCGTCGTCGGGCACCGGCTCGTTACCGAACGCGATCCGCTCGGCGACCTGCCAGCGGTCGTCGCTCACCGGCGTCCAGGTGAGACCGGCCCGGGCGAGCTCAGCATGGAAGGCCGCACCCGCGGCGCGCGTCGCCAGCAGGTCGGTCAGCGCACGTGTGCCGGGCTCGAATCTGCTTGCAGCCCAACCGTCCACGACCCAGGAGAGGTCGCGCGCGGGCACCGGCATGGCGATGCGTAGGTCTCGGCGGTCACGCCCCGGACGCGTGTCGAGCTCGGCGGCCACAGCCGCCAGCATCGGACTCAGCCGGCTCTGCAGCTGCGGGTTGCGGCCGGGGGAGAGCACCAGATCACCGGCACGGACGCTGTTCCCCTGGCCGCCGGCGAGGGGTTCGAGAGCGCCGGGGACGGCGAACAGGTCGAGCACGTGGTCGGTCGGAATCATCGCCGCCCAGACTACGGCGCGCACGCCCGCCTACGCGGAGACTGTGAAGGAAACCCACGATCTGCTGGTAGCCGGCGCTCGCAACGACTTCTTGGCCGACGCGATCGCCCCGCTGCAGGGGCTGTCCCTTCGGTTCTGGTTCAGTCGGGTCGAGTCTGCCGAGATCGCGATGGGGTCGCGGCTGCACGCGATGATGCTGCAGTCGGTGCTCGACAGCGACTCGGACAGCGCGGAGAAGGCCTCGCTCGCACTGAATGACTATCTCGCGCACGCTGCAGGTCTGACGGTTGAGCGTGTGGGCGTCGTGGACGTCGGCCATTCCCCGTAAGAGCGAGTCTCAACTGGTGGACGTTCGTGGAACCGTCCCGCCGATCGTTGCGTCCCCGGTCTGGCAAATCATCGATAGCCGGGTTCTGCCCGGCGCCAGGAGGGCAGCAATGCACAAACACACGATGAAGCTGGCCGCAGCAGTGACGTGCGCGCTCGCGCTCACGGCGTGCGGGTCGGACGGCGGGTCCGACTCCAGCACGCCATCCGAGGCGGCTTCGAGCAGCAGCACCACGTCGGCGAATGGCGGTGCGACCAGCACCTCCGAACAGGCAGGCGGTTCGTCGACGAACGGCGGTTCGTCGACCGCTGCCGCAGGCAACTCGCTCACCGTGAAGGAAGTGACGGTCAAAGACGGCGGCCCGACCGGAGTGAAGACCTGGCCGGTGCCGGCCGAGGCGACGCTCGATGAACTTGCCGGCCCGTTCAACGGCTCGTGGCAGTTTTCGCTCAGCGGCGTGCCCAGCGACCAGATCATCTCCTTCTACGAGAAGGAACTGACCAAGCGCGGGTACAAGGTCGTCAAGAACTACAAGGCGAAGATCGGCGTCAACGAACTGCCGGTAGCGCTGGGTTGGTCAGGCAACGCGGCCCAGAAACAGCCCTACGGCACCGTCACGGAAGACAAGCTGGCCGGTGGCGTCATGGTGGCGATCACGTCGCGTCCGAGTGACCTCTCGCCGAAGTAAGCAGATACAACATCGTGAAGTGCCCGGACGGAATCGTACGGGCACTTTCGCGTGGGATCCCCGAACTCAGCGCGTCGACCCCGACTCCAACCCGTGGTTGCGCGTCTGGTGGTCGTCGAGATGCGTCGCGAACGTCACCCAGTCGCCCCGCAGCGCGTCATCGAGCAGCCGCCGATGCTCGGCGATCACCTGGTCGATGTCGCCGGTGATCGTGCCCGAACTGCGCGCGATCGCGGCGGCCTGCTTGTCCTGCAGCCGGTCATATACCGACAGCATCACGGCGTTGCCGGCCAGCTCGACGAACCCGCGGTGAAACCGCATTGTCAGGCTCATGAATGAAGCAAAGTCGTTGTCCGACAAGGCAACCCGCTGCGCTTCAAGGTTCTCAGCCAGCTCGCCCGAAAGTGCATCGCGCAGCGACGGAACACCACGACGCACCCCGGCCGACTCCAGCGCGTGCCGCACCGCCGCGGCGTCCCACACCTCCTGCTCGCCGACCTCGCGCACCAGCGCGCCGCGCTGCGGATAGATCGTCACCCAGCCCTCGTCCTGCAGGCGGGTGAGCGCCGCGCGTACTGGAGTGCGGCTCATCGACAGGCGTCCGGCGAGCTCCGATTCGCTGAGCATCGTGCCGGGCGTGATGCGGCCTTGCAGGATCTCCTCGCGGAGGTGGGTGTGCGCACGGTCGGCGGCGGTGGTGGACATCGTGACTGGCTCCTCGAACTCGTATACAAGTAGGATACGAGTTATGCACACAGTTGGAAAGGTCACCGAGGCCGAGCGCGACCGGGTGCAACAGCGGACGCTGCGCGTGGTGATGCTCGGGCAGGTGCTCGGCGGCGCCGGGCTCGCGGCCGGCGTGACCGTTGGCGCGCTGCTCGCCGAGCAGATGATGCACACCAAGGGGCTCGCGGGCGTGCCGGCCGCGCTGTTCACGCTCGGCTCGGCGCTCGCGGCCTACCTGGTCGGACGCATCAGCCAACGTTCCGGACGCCGGCTCGGCTTGGGTCTCGGGTTCGCTGCGGGCGGGCTCGGCGCGGCCGGCGTGGTGTTGGCGGCCGCGCTCGACAACGTGCCGCTGCTGTTCGTCGCGCTCTTCGTCTACGGCGCGGGCACGGCCACCAACCTTCAAGCCCGTTACGCCGGAGCCGATTTGGCAACCGCGGCCACCCGTGGGCGCGCGGTGAGCGTGGCGCTCGTATCGACCACTCTCGGCGCGGTCGCCGGCCCGAACCTCGTCGAACCGCTCGGCGGTCTCGCCCGCCACCTCGGGTTGCCCGCGCTCGCCGGACCCTTTCTCCTCGCCGCCGTCGCCTACCTCACGGCCGGCATCGTGCTGTTCACGATGCTGCGCCCCGACCCACTCTTGCTGGCCCGCGCACTCGAGGCACAGCGTCCGGTCAGTGCGGAGGGTGAGGGCCCGACGCGCACCGGGCGGACCGCGTACGCCGGCGCGGCGGTCATGGTGATCACGCAGACCAGAAACACCGAAATTCTGACACTCCCGGCTGGTTGTCATGGGTCGTATTTAGCGTGTTGGTATGGGTGGGACACTGTGGCACGACGTAAGCGACATCGATGATGTTCTGCGGACCTTCGCAGAGGTGAGCCAACCGACAGTATGGATAAGTGGCGAGATCCTGCGAATTCGCTCGACGAGCAACGGCACCGCTCAACGACTCACGGTGATCATGGCGCGGCGAGGTGGCAACTTCGTGGAGATCCCCGTCTGCATACCGCCGAAGTCGTGGACGAAAATCGATCGGTTTCTCCGCGAACGCGACAAGCTGGATCAGTTCGTCGTTGGGCGGCAGGTGACGCTCGAAGGTCGAATGAGATTGACGCCGCCCAGCACTGAACTCGAGTTCTACGTCTACCGGGTTGACCCGGACCTTCCGACGGGAAGCTGGACGAATTGGCGGGAGAAACAATGCCGGATTTTCCGTGCTGCGCACCCCTCAAGGCCGAACGTCTCCCGTTTGAACCACTTCGTGATTGATGCGACCTTGGGCGATCGCGACATCGTGGTGTTGGGGAGCGAGTCCATCGACGGGGTGAAGGACTTCCTGGACAAGTTGAGGCGAGCCGAGTGCAGGGGGATGCCAAAGCGATACAGCGGGAGAGTGCGCTTCACCGGTACGCGGCTACAGGGGGAGCACGAGAAGGTTGTGAACGGCCTGGTGAAGGCGCTGGCTATGGTCGATGCACAATCGACCGGCCTTGTGGTGATCACCCGCGGTGGTGGCAAGGCCGCCGACCGCACTCCGTTCGACGACGCCCGTGTGGCCTGTGCTGTCGCTGAATGCTCCGTGCCTGTAGTGGTTGGGATCGGGCACAAATCGAACACGCATCTGATCTCCGAGGCGGCAGGGGCGAGCTACCCAACCCCGAGCGAAGCGGGTGCCAGGGTCGGCAGAGCATCGTGGTCTGGTCGGAACCTGCAAGAACTGCACAGCGCGGCGCTGACAATGGACCGAGAGCAAAGTCGAGCGAGCCGGACAGTGATCCCGACGACTCCGACCGTCCGCAACGTCCCTGCGAGGCCGGCAGCAGCGACGCCGCGACAGTTCGTTCCGGCCGTTCCGGCTGCCCCTTCATTGCCCGTTCGCCGACCGCAGGTTCAGCCGACTCCGCCGCCATTCCCACACGTGGCGGTGCCGAACTATTCAGCGCCTGTGCCCGCAAAGAAGAGGTGGCGCGGTGTCCCGCGAGTTGGTCGGCGCAAGCTGGCCGCGCTCGCAGTCGTAGCCGTCCTCGCCGCCCTTACCCCATTCGCATACGCAACGGTTTCTGATTACGTGGAAGACCTTGGGCGACCAACTGGCGAACTGATCCAGACCGCCCCACAGCAGTTCGCCGACACGTCACGCAACATCGTGTGCTCTGGCAGCGCTGATGGAGTGCGCTGCGACATCAACGTCGTCTACTACGACATGGCGTCCGTGCCCCAACCGTGTAGGTCCACTCCGAACTGGGGCCACGTATTCGTCGTTGACTCCAAGGGCGCGCGGCTGGCGTGTCCTCCCAAGCGGGCGGTGGCGAATGCCACTAGCAAGGCGCCGACCTTGCCCCGCCAACAGATGCGCGCTGTCGGACGCGGAGTGTGTACTGCGGACCATGGCTCAATGCGCTGTGTGGTCGGTAGCCACGGCTTCGAGCTTCATCCCGGCTGGTACCGCACCTGGTGACTTCAACGATCCGTTTGTAGTCCGTCTGCGACGAAGAAGTGCAACCTGGGTTCGTCGTAGTAATCGCCGGTGGTGCCCCGATCCGCCATGCCGATCCGGCGACAGACCGCTTGCGAGGCATGGTTGTCCGGATCGGTGACGGCAACGACCCGCGGCAGACCGGAAGCGAGCGCATGGTCGAGTGCAGCACGCGCGGCCTCGGCCATGTATCGCTGACCAGAGTGCTCGGGGTGCCCGCGCCAACCGATCTCCACGTCATCGAGGTCGACGCCGGTCGAGGCGGGGATCGGCTTGAGCAGGATCATCCCGACGACCACGCCATCGGCGAGCCGCTCGACGGCGACCATGCCGTGCACCGGGTGGCTGTCGAACCTGCGGTAGCGCTCCAACCGTTCGGCTACGGCACCGACGTCTTCGAGCACGGCGGACGGGACGAAGCGGCGCAGCCCCTCGTGCTGGTGGATTGCCAGAACGGCGTCCGCATCGGTGTCCGTGAAGGGACGCAGCGCCAGGCGTTCGGTGTGCAGGGGTATCACCGGCACAGTCTGCTCGACGGCCCGGACGAGCGCGAGAAGTTTCTCGGCTCATCGCATTCGAGGTGTAGTTGCGGTCTGAACCGCCGGCCTCGAGCAGGCCGCGGGCGATGTAGCTGGTGAGGTTTCGGAAGCCGAGAGCGGATCCGCGTAGGTGTTCCAGGTGGCCGTTGATGGCCTCGGTCGGCCCGTTGCTGGTGCCTGGCCGGTCAAAGAACGCGAGCACGTCGAGGGCGCGTTGCTTGAGGGCGCGGCCGAGCTTGCGGATCTCGACGAGCGCGGTCGGGACGCCGGCGCTGACTGCGTCGATCACGGCTCGCATCATCTGCTTCGCTTTCTTCTTGTCGGGCTCGCGGTAGGCCGCGACGATGCGCTAGGTAGATGCCCCAGGTTGCTTCGACTTCGACATGCTCGTCGATCGCGAACACGGCGTTGATGCGGGCGGTCTGCTTCTGCGTGAGCAGTCCGGCGCCGGTGTGCAGGGTCCGGCGTGCCTTGTACAGCGGGTCGCCGGCGCGGCCACGATGCCCGAGCGTGTCCTGCTGGACGCGCTGCCCGCACCGGTCCAGGGCGTCGCCGGCCAGGCGGACGACATGGAACGGGTCCATCACCGGGATTATCGACGGGGCCGCGTCGGGCAGCTCCTCGGTGGTCGCGGTCTTGAACCCGCTGAATCCGTCCATCGCGACCACCTCGATCCCGTCGCACCACTGCTTCGCGCGGCCGTTCAGCCACTGCTTGAAAACGGCCTTCGAGCAACCGCGCCGGGCCCGTCTCGCCCCGGACCGGGGTGAGGTCGATGATCACCGTGACGTAGTTGTGGCCGAACCGGGTGTGTCACCACACGTGCTCGTCGACGCCGATCGTGGTCACCCCGTCGAACCGGGCGGGGTTATCGATCAGCCGCCGCCTACCCTCAGCGATGATCGCACTGTTCGCGGTATGCCAGGACACCCCGAGACCGGCCGCCACGCGGGTCACCGTGAGGTGATCCACGACGATCGCTATCAGCGCCCAGCCGAGCCCGCCACGACCGTCTGCGGGACATCGGCCGCAGGCACACCACCACGCGCTGCCGCCCCTCTTCCTCGGGTTGAAGCACGTCCTGAAGCACAGCCGCAAGTTGCCGGGCGCCCACCCGTGCTTTGTGACAACACTCACAGCAGGGCGCGTGGAATCGTTTCCATGGAATCGATTCCACGAGGGAGGTGGGGATGCGGGAATCTGAGCCCGAGAGAGGATTCACCACGGGCGTCGGCACCGAATGCCAGGTCACGTGGACGTTGTCCCCCTACGTGAAGGCGCATGGGTGGACACCGGCGGGTACGCAGTGGGTGATCGCCACGATCAAACCTTCGACGTCCCGGGTCGGGCATTACGGTGAGAAGTACTTCCGAGCCCCGTAAGACACGACTGTGACCCTCACCGATGTTCAGCTGGACGGTAAGAAGACCGCCAAGCCGCTAGGCGTCCGCAAGACCGCGGCGGCACGGGGAGCGACGCCTACATGGTGACGGACGTCGTCTTTCAACTGAAGGATGTCGTCTTTCTACTGAAGTATGAAGAAAGCCCGTTGAAGATGCAATGACCGGAAGCGCGACCGGCACGGTGGACGCTAACTCTTCCGATGACGCTCCCAGGACGTGGTCGCAGAAGGGACTCACCGGCACGGTCACCGACTGACCACAGCTGCGTCTCTCAGGGGGTCCGAGGTACTAACAAGCGCCCGCGCCGCAGTCCTCCCGCCGGGAGGTGCAGCGCTGATCGAGGCGCCCCCTTCCAGATCTTGTGCGCTTCGTTTGCGTCGCGCGGCACCGGTCGCAGTCGTCGGCGTGGGGATCGACATCATCCGCCACCCGAACCCCGACCGCCTGTCGGTGCCGTCGCGTAACCTCACGCGAAGACGTGAAAGGGGTACGGGTGACCGACAACAAAGCGGCGACGAAGCGCTCGCTCGTGCTCGGCGCGTACCCCGCCATCCAGTGCCCCGTCCGCACGCATTACGACTTCGATCCTTCGATGGTCGGTGCGCCGATCCCGATCTCGCCCGAACTGCAGGACATCCTCGACGCCGGCAACGCGTTCGAGGCCGAGTTGTTCGATCGAATCACGGCGGATGCACCGGAGCGCTTCCACGTCGTCGAACCCGACACGTACTACCGGGACGCGGTCGACCAGACGCTCGATGCGATGGAGCGCGGCGTCGAGATCATCGTGCGCGGTGCACTCCCTGAAGACAGCGAGGGTCACCGGTCCGGGCGCCCAGATCTGCTGATCCGACACGGCAATTCGTGGCCCGCCACCTACCTTCCCGGGGATGTGAAGCTGCACAAGTTCCTGTCGGCGATGAAGTCCAACAGCAGAAACACCTACGCCGTCACGGTCGCGCCGGCGAGCAACCCGCAGCAGCGCTCGTCGCTCGCCGACGCGCGTCCGCGCCCCGCCCGGTTGGAGCCCGACGCGCTCCAACTCGTCCACTACACCCGCATGTTGGAGACCATCGGCCGCCACCCCGGTCCCGACCACTACGAAGCCTTCCTCGTCTCCGGTGACGACTGGGCGATGTGGGGGCTCGAGGAGGTGCACGGCACCTGGATCGCGCTCGACCAACCTGCCTTCACCACCTACTCGCGCAGCGAGGGCACCAAGACCCGCAGCGCGCTCGAACGCTATGACCACGAGTTCGGGTTCCGGCTGGCCGTCGCGCAGAACGCTGCCACCGGCAACGACTCGCTCGTCGTCCCGATCTACACCTCTGAGTGCGACAACTGCCCCTGGTACGCGGTCTGCGGGCCGGTGTTCGACGCCGACCCCACCACCTCGTTCACCTCCTGGCGCCCGACCCTGCGCGAGTGGCTCGCCCTGCGCACCCTCGGCGTCCACACCGTCGACCAGCTCGCCGCGCTCGAACTCACCCCCGAATGGCTTGAGAGCTACCAGGCCGAAACCGGTGACCGCACGAAGAACGCCGGCAAGCGCATCGCGCTCACCATCGAGAAGGCGAGGATCGCCGTCGCCGGTCACGCGCTCGCTTTTCGCACCGACGTCGTGCTCCCGCCGAGTGCCGACGTCGAGATCGATCTCGACATGGAGAACGACACCGACAACCGGGTGTTCCTCTGGGGTGCCCGGCTGCGGCGTGGGGACGAGTCGAGTTTCCACATCTTTGTCGAGTGGGACCACCTGAGCGATGAGTCCGAGTTGGCGCTCGCGAACCAGCTCACCGACTGGCTTGCGCAACAACGTGATTCGGCGCTCGCGAACGGCGAGACAATCCGGGTCTTTCACCACGGACCCGTCGAACGACAACGCCTCACCAACATCCAGGGCAAGTCCGCCGTCCAGGACACGGGTATCGAGTTTGTCGACACCTGCGCATGGGCCGAGAAGCACCTCATTTCCGCCGCCGGCCACGGACTCAAACCGCTCGCCGTCGCCCTCGGGTTCGCCTGGCGAGACGACGACCCCGGCGGACGCAACTGTCAGCTGTGGCTGGATGAGTCCCGTGCCACCACCGACCCGCAGCTGCGCCAGATCCTGCGCGACCGCGTCCTGGCCTACAACGAGGACGACACCGCCGCCACCGCCTGGATCCGCGACCACGCGTCTGGCCTGCCGACCCTCGCCTCGCTGGAGACCGAGTGACCGGCATCCACGTGCACCGCAGCGACCGGCCGCAGGAACTCGCAGCCGGTCTCGCCACGATGCTCGCCGACAACCCCGCGGACGTCTTCAGCTCCGAGGTCGTCGTCGTGCCCGCGCGCGGTGTGGAGCGCTGGCTCACCCAGCAGCTGTCGCACACGCTCGGATCGGTCGCCGGCGACGACGGTATCTGCGCGGGGCTGGAGATCCTCACCCCTTCGTCGCTCGTCGGGTTGCTGCTCGATCGCGACCGCGACGATCCGTGGTCGGCCGACCGGCTCGTCTGGCCGACGCTGGACGCCATCGACGAGTTGTGTGGCACGCCCGGGTTCGAGGCCATCACTCGTCACCTCGGTGCCGGCCCGGAGATCGTCGCAGACCCCGCCGCCGAGTGGGACCGCAAGGCACGTCGGGCACGCCGGTACGTCGTTGCTCGGCGCATCGCCGGGCTCTTTGCTGCGTACCACCGGGATCGTCCGCAGATGCTCGGCGAATGGGAATCCGGTTCGAGCACAGACGGATACGGGTTGTCTTTGGCGGACGATCTGATGTGGCAGCCGCCGTTGTGGCGGCGCGTCGTCGAGCTGACGCTGGACGCGCACGGGCTCGATGAGTCGGTCACCGGACGGCACCAGCGGGTCGTTGCGGGTTTGCGGGACGGTTCGCTGCCGTTGGAGTTGCCGGAGCGGTTGTCGTTCTTCGGGTACACGCGGTTGGCGCGGGCTGAGCGGGAGTTGATCCACGCGCTGGGTTCGCGGCGGGAGTTGCACCTGTGGTTGCCGCATCCGTCGCCGGCTTTGTGGGACGCGATCGGGTCCCTGGGTTTCGGCGCGTCCGATTCCTCCCGCTGGTTGAGCCGTACTGATGAGCTTGCGAATCCGTACGCGCCGAAACCGAGGTCCGAGGACGAGACCGCTCTCGTTGCGGAGAACCCGTTGTTGGCGACGCTCGGGCGCGATGTTCGTGAGTTGCAGCAGACGCTGGTGAGCATGGAGCCGGTGGTTCATGAGCCGTTGTCGTCGGGTTCGTCCGCTGGTTCGCGGTTGGCGTCGATGCAGGCGGATGTGCGCGGGAACACGGCTCCGACCTCAGTGCTGCGCGATGCTCCGGTGGTTTCGGCGCGCGGGACTTCCTTCGTCAGTCCCGCGGCTCAACCAGTGGAACACGGTGGGCACGCGCCGACGCTGCTGGTTGAGCCTGGGCGCGGCGACGAAGGCGCAGCGTCCAGTGCCGAAACCAAGGCACCCTTCACGGACAACTCGTTCCAGGTGCACTCGTGCCACGGCCGCCCCCGCCAGGTCGAAGTACTCCGCGAAGTGCTCACCTGGTTGCTCGCTGAGGGCAAGGGCGCCCTGCAACCGCGCGACATCCTGGTCATGTGCCCCGACATCGAGGCCTTCGCACCGCTGCTGCGTGCCACCTTCGGACTCAGCAACGTCTCCTCGATCACCGTGCCCGACCACGACGTCCACCCCGGCCAACGACTGCGCCTGCAACTGGCGGACCGGTCGCCCGGTGCCACCAACCCGCTGTTCGACCTTGCCCGACGCGTGGTCGCGATCGTCGCCGGCCGGATGACCGCGTCCGAGGTGCTCGACCTCGCCGGCCACGAGTCCGTCCGCCGCCGTTTCGGGTTCGACGACGACTCACTCAGCCGCATCGCCGCCTGGGTCGAGGACGCCGACGTCCGTTGGGGATTCGACGAACTGCACCGCCGCGAGTACGGACTGCGCGGCTTCGACGCACACACCTGGACTCCTGCCCTCGACCGCATCGCCCTCGGGGTCGCGATCAGCGCTGACGCCGACGGTCCGGACGCGATCGGTGCCCCGGTCGACGACATAGGCAGCCGCGACATCGAGGTCGCCGGGCGCTTCCTCGAGCTCATGGAGCGCATCAAACGTGCCGCCGACGACGTGCGCGGACGCGGCGAACACCTCACCTCCACCGACGGCAACGTGCAGACCGCGCAGTGGATGAACTGGTTGAAGGACATCGTCCACGGTCTCGCGGATGTGCCGCTCGACGACCGCTGGCAGCTGTCGCAGATCGACCGCGAACTCGACATCATCGCCGCCTCGGCCGGCGAGGTTCCGTTGCGGCTCAGCGACATTCGCACGCTCCTCGATCAGCGCTGGGCGGGCCGTCCGACCCGCGCCAACTTCCGCACCGGCGCGATCACCGTCTGCTCGATGGTGCCGATGCGTTCGGTGCCGCACAAGGCCGTCGTCGTGCTCGGCCTCGACGACGGCGTCTACCCGCGCTCACCCGTGGTCGACGGTGACGACGTGCTCGCCCGCCGACCGTTCGTGGGGGAGCGCGACCCGCGCAGCGAGGACCGCCAACTCCTGCTCGACGCCGTCATGGCCGCCGACGACTACTTCGTCGCGATCTACTCCGGCGCCAACGAACACAACGGTGCCCGGCGCCCACCGGCCGTCCCGCTGCAGGAGCTCATCGCGGTCGCCACTCGCACCGGGGGCGGCGACGACTCCTTCGTGCACCTGCACCCGTTGCAGGCGTTCGACGAACGCAACTTCACAGCAGCGTCCCCGTTGCCCGGTGGCACCTTCGACCGATCCGCGCTCGCCGGCGCGAAGGCATTGCGCCGATTCCGTCACGACCAACCGCCACAGGCACCGTTCCTGTCCGGACTTCTCCCGGCTCGCCCTGTCGACGCCGTCACCATCGACGAACTCACGGGGTTCCTGCACAACCCCGCCCGCGACTTCCTGCGCAGCCGCCTGGGCATCTTCGTGCCGCGCGAAGTCGACCCCGTCGACGACGCCGTCCCGATCGCCCTCGACGGCCTGCAGACCTGGGCCATCGGCGAGCGCATGCTGCAACAGATGGTGCAGGGCGCGACCCTGGACGAGGTCATGCAGCGCGAGAACCGCCGCTCGAGCTTCCCGCCCGGTGCCCTCGGCGACAAGGCGCGCAAGGACGTCCAGGGTGAACTCGCCACGATCACAAAGCATTTGCACCGGCCGGACGACGTGCCACCGCGCTCGGTCGACGTTCGCCTTGACCTGCCTGGGACGGGCGGTCCAGGCTCGGTGCGGTTCACCGGTGTCGTCGGCGGCGTGCACGGCGACGAACTGCGCGTGCACACCTTCTCCCGCATCGGTCCCAAGCAGCTGATCAGCGGCTGGGTGCGGCTGCTCGCGCTGGCCGCCGTCGAACCTGACCGCACCCACCACGCCACCCTGCACGGCAAGCGGGGCAGCGTCCGTCTGAGATCGCCTGGGGCACAAGAAGCTTCGACACTGCTGGCCGATCTCGTCGAACTGCGCGGCAAGGGACTGCAGTACCCGATGACCGTCCCGCCCAGGACCGCGCACGCGTTCGTCCGCGGCAACCGCGTCAAGCTGTTGAACGGTGACGACAGCCTGCTGCTGCACTTCGCGAGCACCGAATGGGAAGGCGACAAGATCCCCGGCGAGAACACCGACCCGTACTGGGTGAAGATCCTCGGCCGTGGCGCCCCGATCCAACAGATCGAGATGCTCGGTCTGCGGCAGTTCTCCGCCCGCATCTGGCTGCCGGTCCTCACCCACCAGGAGGACGCGTGAGCACCGAGACCTTCGAGATCACCGGCCCCCTGCCGGAGGGCACCACACTCATCGAGGCGTCCGCCGGCACCGGCAAGACCTGGACGGTTGCGGCCCTCGCGACCAGGTACGTCGTCGAGCAGGGCATGCCGATCGACAAACTGCTCATCGTCACCTTCAGCCGCGCCGCCAGCCAGGAGCTGCGCGAGCGCGTGCGGGCCCGGCTGGAGGAGACCCTCGCCGAACTCGAATCGTCCGCCCCGACCGAAGACCCGCTCGTCGAGCACCTGCGTGACTGTGCACCAGCGGAATTGGCGCTGCGTGTGCGACGGCTGCGGACGGCGGTCGCTGACTTCGACACGGCCACGATCGCCACCATCCACCAGTTCTGCCACTACGTGCTGCGCGGACTCGGTGTCGCCGGCGACTCCGACCCGGGCGCGACCCTCGCCGAAGACCTCGAACAACTGCAGAGCGACGTCATCGACGACCTCTTTCTCGCCGACCACCTGCGCGCGGTGTCCGGCACGCCCGAGTACGCGATCGCCCGCAAGGACGCCCGCCACGCACTCAACAACCCCGGCGCCGAACTGCACCCGACGGATGCGTCCGGCCCGCTCGGCGTGCGCATGGACCTGGTGCGACGGGTGCGGGAGGAGTTCGAGAAGCGAAAGCGGCGCGCGGCCGTGCTCTCCTACGACGACCTGCTCGAACAACTCGCCGACGCCCTTGAGGACGAGGGCGGTCCGGCGCGGCGGAGGATGCGCGACCGCTGGTCGGTGGTGCTGGTGGACGAGTTCCAGGACACCGATCCGGTTCAGTGGCAGGTGTTCTCGCGTGCCTTCGCGTGCGAGGGCATCTCGCTGCTGCTCATCGGCGACCCGAAGCAGGCGATCTACGCCTTCCGCGGCGGCGACATCCACACCTATCTGCAGGCCGCCGACACCGCCGACCGGCGCACCTCGCTGCCCACCAACTACCGCAGCGACGAACCCCTCGTCCGTTCGCTGCAGACCCTGATGAACGGGGTCGCGTTGTCCGAGGGCATCGTCGTCCACCCGGTCACCGCGCACCACAAGACGCATCGACTCAGCGGTTCGCCGGACGACACCCCGGTGCGGCTGCGCACCTGGCCGCTCATCGACGGCGAACGCCAGCCGTCCATCGGTGACGTGCGCCGGCGGGTCTACCCCGACGTCGCGGACGACATCGAGCGGCTGCTCGCGTCCGGTGCCGAACTCGACGGACGGCCCGTGCAGCCACAGGACATCGCGGTGCTCTGCCACGTCGGCAGCGACCTCGCCGGGATCCGGGAAGAGTTGCGCCGCAGGGGGATTGCGTCGGTGCTGGTTTCCGGCACGTCCGTGCTGCGGACGCCCGCTGCCGAGGCCTGGCTCGAACTGCTGATGGCGCTCGAACAGCCCCACCGCCGCGACCGGGTCGGTCTCGCAGCACTCACCCCGTTCATCGGCTGGACCGCCGAGCAACTCGACAGCGCCGACGAAACCGAAATCGAAACAGTTGCGGCACAGATCCGTTCGTTGATCACCGCATTCCATCGTGGGGGAGTCGCGGCTGTGTTGGACGTCGCGCGCAGCCAGGGGTTGGCCGAGCGCGTCCTGGGTCAGGTCGGCGGCGAACGAGACCTCACCGACATCGAGCACTGTGCCCAAGTGCTGCACGAGCAGGTGCTGCAGGGCATGACCGGGTTGCCGTCGTTGATCGCGTGGATGATGAAACAGAGCGCGGACGACGCTGTCACGCCTGCGGATTCGAGGACCATGCGCCTCGACTCCGACGCACTCGCCGTCACGCTCTCGACGATTCACAGCAGCAAGGGACTGCAGTACCCGATCGTGTACGCGCCCTTCCTGTTCAACAACTGGCTGTCCGACAAGGAGCACGCGGTTGTTGTGCACCGCGACGGCCACCGCATCCTGTCCTACGACCGCGCCGACCTCAACGGTTCCGAGCGTCGCGCCGACGACCTCGGCGAACACATGCGCTTGGCGTACGTCGCGATGACCCGTGCCCAGTCTCAGCTGGTGCTGTGGTGGGCGCCGACCTACAACAGCAAGGACGCCGGCCTCCACCGCCTCCTCTTCGGCCAAGCCCCCACCCCCGAAGCCCTCGACCAGTTGCTGCGGTCGCGGACACACGGCAACGCCGCCGAATCACACGCTGGTCGAGTAGGTGGGAGCCCGGACAACGCCGCCGCACCACACGCTGGTCGAGTAGGTGGGAGCCCGGACAACGCCGCCGAACCACACGCTGGTCGAGTAGGTGCGAGCCCCCAGGGCGAGCGCCGCGATCGAGACCATGGCGACGATCACGAAGACTCTCCCGACGACCTCACCGGGTCTCGATCGCGCTCGGTCGATAACCCTGCCTCGCTACTCGACCAGCGTGCGGTGATCACGCTGCTCGACCCGATCGACAAGCACTCGATCGCCACGAACCAGCGCTTCCTGCAGACCTGGGCCGACCACGGCGCGTTCAGCCTCGAGGTCATCGGTAGCGGCACGACGCAGCCGGCACCCCCGGTCGAGCCGTCGACCGAACGCCTGACGGCCCGCTGGTTCGATGACTCGATCATCGACCGGGACTGGCGCCGCGCGTCCTACTCCTCGCTTGCTGCAGCGGGTGAGGCGGCCGCTGAAGCCGCGGGCGAACTATCCGAACCCGAGGACGGTGCCGTCGGACGCATCGACGAGGAGGTCATCGTCGTTCCCGGTGGTTTCGGCGCGGGCGACTTCCTTCGTCAGTCGCCCGGCTCAACCAGCGGGAACGCGGGGGACTTCCTTCGTCAGTCGCCCGGCTCAACCAGCGGGAACGCGGGCGACCACACCACACCACTCGGCGACGAGCCGAAACCCGGTGACGGGAACGCGGGCGACCACACCACACCACTCATCGACGTGCCGAAACCCGGTAACGCGAACACCGAACCCTCGCCGATGGCCGACCTTCCCGTCGGGGCGACTTTCGGCTCCCTCGTCCACGCGGTCCTCGAACATGCCGACCTCCAGGCCCGCGACCTGCGCGCAAACCTGTTCGACAACGTCCGCGAACAACTCGTCCTCTGGCCGGTCGACCTCGACCCCGGGGCACTCGTTGACGCGATGGAAGCGGTCTGCACCACGCCGATGGGTCCCGAACCTGATGCCCCTCGACTGGTCGACATCGCGAAGACCGACCGGTTCTCCGAGATGGACTTCGAGATGCCCCTCGCCGGCGGCGACCGTCCGCACGCGCGTCCGGTGCTGCGCGAGATGGCCGAGGTTCTGCGCACACACCTCTCCGACGACGATCCATTGATCGATTTCGCGGACGCACTGGCCGGCGACGCGTACGGCAACCAGACCCTGCTCGGTTACCTCACCGGATCGGTCGACCTCACCTTCCGGCATGACGGACGGTTCTACATCGTCGACTACAAGACCAACTGGCTCGGCGAACCCGGCGAACCGCTGACCCTCGCCGACTACGAACCCGCCCGCCTGAACGCGGCGATGGGCCACTCCTCCTACCCGCTGCAGGCGATCCTGTATTCGATTGTGCTGCATCGGTATTTGCGATGGCGGCTGCCCGCATACGACCCGGGCGAGCACTTCGGCGGCGTGATGTACCTGTACGTGCGCGGCATGGCCGGCCCCGCCACCCCGGTGGTCGACGGTGGACGCTGCGGCGTCTTCACCTGGCACCCACCGGCGGCCATCCTCGACGACCTGTCGAAGGTGCTTGACGGAGGTGAGCGATGACCGACGCCGCACTCAGTCTCAACGCCCAGGGACGCCTCGCCACACTGAACGAAGCGGGCATCCTCGACGGCAGCGACTGCCTCGTGGCCGCGCGGGTCTGTGCCGCGTTGGGGGAGGAGCCGACCTCGGACGCCGCCCTCGCCTTCGCATTCGCGGTGCGGGCGGTACGTGACGGTTCGACCGCGCTCGACCTTGCAGACGTCGCCGGCTGGACCGCCGCCGTCGATGTCGACGAGATCGAGCAGGACGCGGAGACCGCACAGGGTCTCGTCGATCTGCCGTCACCTGAGGACTGGCTGCACACCCTTCAAGCCAGTCCACTTGTGCAGCAACGGATCCTGCGCATCGACCTCGGTCTGGTCTACCTGGATCGATACCTTTCCGACGAGTTGCTCATTGCCTCCGCGCTGACCGACCGCGTGCCCGAACACCTGCCGCCGGTCGACCTGTCCGTCGTCGAGGAGAGCATCGGCAAGGGCGATCTCAACAAGGAGCAGCAAACCGCGGTTCGCTCAGTCGCGACCCGCCCGGTCACCGTGCTGACCGGTGGGCCCGGCATGGGCAAGACCCACGCGATCGGCCAGATCCTCACCGCCCTGCTCGCCGCGTCCGACGGCCAACTACGCATCGGACTCGCTGCGCCCACCGGCAAGGCCGCCGCCCGCATGAACCAGTCGCTCGGCGCCACGCTCGAGGGTGACAGCGCGATCAAGCCGGCGGTGACGCTGCACCGACTGCTGGGTCCGCTGCCCGGCACGAACCTGCGCTTCCGTCACGGTGCACACGACCCGCTCCCACACGACGTCGTGGTGGTCGACGAAGCCTCGATGGTCTCGCTCAACCTGATGGCGCGCCTCGTCGAATCTCTCTCACCTACAACGCGATTGCTGCTGGTGGGCGACCCCGACCAGCTCGCGTCCGTCGAAGCAGGGTCCGTGCTGGCGGACGTCGTCGCCGGGCTGGACGCGTCCGGTGCAGTCGTCCGGCTCGTCCAGGACTACCGCATGGGCGACGACCGCGCGCGCCTCGCCGCAGCCTTCCGCACCGGCGTCCCGGATCAGGTGGCCGAGGCGATCGACCAGGCGAAGTCCGGCGTGCAATTGATCGAGACCGACACCCCCTCGCTCGAACTCATCCCGCGCGTGGCCCAACACGCCCTGAAGCTGCGCGAACTCGCTGCCGCCGGGGACGCCGACGCAGCCGTCGAACAACTCGGACGTCTGCGTCTGCTCTGCGCCCACCGCCACGGACCCTTCGGCGCGAGCCACTGGAACCGCCTGGTGGAGATGGAACTCGCCAAGCACGCGCCCGACATCCGCTCGCACCAGATGTACGTCGGCCGCCCGATCCTGATCACCCGCAACGACCACGGGCTCGGCCTCAACAACGGCGACGCCGGTGTCATCGTCCAGACACCCGACGGCACCCGCGCGGTCATCGAGACCGGCCACGGACGCGAGTCGTTCCCGCCGTGGTTGCTGTCGGAGGTCGAGACCATGCACGCGATGACCGTGCACAAGGCACAGGGCAGCCAGGCCGCCGAGATCATTGTTCTCGTCCCGCCGGTCGAGTCGCGACTGCTGACCAGGGAGATGCTCTACACCGCCGTCACCCGGCCGCAGGAACACCTGACGATGGTCGGCACCCGCGAAGCGATCGCCCTCGCCGTCGACACCCCCGTCCGCCGTACCTCCGGCCTACGTCAACGCCTGTCGAGCTGACCCCGATCCGAGGCGACTCCAAGTGCACGAGGGCACGCCGTATACGGAGTGCCCTCGTGCATTTCGGATCCTCTCGGCAACGTCGCCCCTCGAGTTCGATGATTTGTTTGCACACACGGGCACCGCGCGGGACTCTTACTGCGGGTAGTCGGTGCGGGGAGGAACAAATTTGATGCACACATCATCGAAGCGTCGTTTTGCGACGCTGGTAGTTACAGCGGTCACGGCCTTCGGGATGAGTGCAACGGCGGCGCCTGCGAGCCACGCAGATCCGAGCGAGCGCACGTCCCAGACGGTTGCTGCGCAGAAGCCCGCGTCGAAGGCGCCGCAGAAAAAGACAACGCGCGAGGTGCGCGGTGCGCCCGTCGACACCACGCCGAAGACGGTCACCCAGCCGGACGGCAGCAAGGTCACGATCCAGCGCAACGGCGACCGGCTGCGTAACTGGACCTCGACCATCAAGGGCAACGCCACGGTCGTCAAGGACCGGCAGGGGTACTGGCGGTACGCGTCCGGACTCGACAGCAAGGGCCAGCCCAAGGCCGGCTCGAAGAAGGCGGCCGCGTCCGCAGCGGTGCCGCAGGAGTCGGTCGGGTTGACCCCGACCCAGGACCTGCAGGAAGCGGCAACGGTTCAGCAGCCGCTGGGCTTCACCGGCACACAGCGCACGTTGGTGATCCTGGCCCAGTTCTCCGACCGGTCTTCGCTCGGTACGACTGCAGCACAGTGGAGTTCGAAGTTCTTCGGAGGCACGGGCAGCGTTCGCTCGTTCTACAAGGGCGCCAGCTTCAACAAGCTCGACGTGGCGCCGGCTCAGGAGTCGAGCGGTGCGGCGAACGACGGAGTGGTCGGGTGGGTGACCCTGCCGATGAGCCACCCGGACAGCACCCGCACCAACGCCGGCGACCGGGAGGTCGCTGCAGCGGCGATCACGGCAGCTGACCCCTACATCGACTACGCGTCCTACGACACCAACGGCGACGGCGCGATCCAACCCAACGAACTGCACGTCACTGTGATTGCCGCCGGCTACGAAGGCTCGGTCGGCAACCCCTGTGGAGTGAGCGTCTGGGGTCATCAGTGGTCCGTTCCGGTGAGCATGACGCAGCCCGTCGACGGCACCTACGTCGGTACGAACGGCTACACCGAGTTCGGTGAGATGCACTGCGAGAAGGAGTACCCGACGCAGTCGCGCATGGCGACCATCGGGATCATGGCGCACGAGTTCGGTCACGACCTCGGCTGGGTCGATCTCTACGACATCAGCCAAAAGAGCGAAGGCCTCGGCATCTGGAGCCTGATGGCGGGCGGCTCGTGGGGCACGAAGCCCGGGGGAATGCCGGGTGACACCCCTACCCTCCCGGACGCGTACAGCAAGTACCTGCAGGGATGGATCGCACCGACTGCAGTCAACTCACTGGCCAATGTTTCTGTGCCACAGGCGAGTACGAACCCGAGCGCGTTCCGGTTGCTCGCGGATCCGGACGGTCCCGGCGTCGGCTCGAAGGGTGAGTACTTCCTCGTCGAGAACCGGCAGCAGTCCGGCCTCGACGGAGGCCTGCCCGGCTGTGGCTTGCTGGTCTACCACGTGAAGGAGGCCTACCAGGACAACGTCCGAACCCCGTACGGCCAACTCATAGACATCGAGGAGGCGGACGGCGACGAGGACTACTTCTCCTCACCCGGCGATCCCTTCCACGGTCTCGCGGGCCGGACGAGCTTCAACGCAACCTCGGTGCCGAACTCCAAGGCCTACAACGGCCAGGACGCAGGAGTGCGGGTCACGACGACCAGCGGCTGCTCGGCGTCCATGCCGGCCACGATGGCCGCGACCGGCACGGTCTCGATCACCCCGCCCGCGAACGACACTTTCGCGGCGGCGAAGGCACTCTCGCCGGCAACCGCGGGCACCTGGAAACAGGGCACGGTGGACGCGTCCATCCAGGCCGGTGAGCCTCGCCACGCGGACGCCGTCGGCGGAAATTCGGTGTGGTTCAACTGGACTGCCCCGTCGGCCGGCAAGCTGACCGTTGCCACGGCCAACACGACGTTCGACTCGACGCTGGCCGTCTACACGGGAGGTGCAGTGAACGCGCTGACCCGGATTGCTGCGAACGACGACGTGGACGCGGCCAACGGTGTGCTCACCAGCAAGCTCAGCAACGTCCCGGTGACCGCCGGCACGACCTACCGGATCGCCGTGGACTCCTGGTACGGCGCGCCGGGTGCTCTGGATCTGCAATGGAGCTTCACGCCGGCGGCGACGTCGTCGTTCGTGTCGTTGGCTCCGTCGCGGATCCTGGACACGCGGTACGGCGCGGGCGCGCCGAAGGCGGTTGTGCCGGCAAACGGGAAGGTCGATCTGCAGGTGACCGGTCGGGGTGGTGTGCCGGCGAATGCGTCATCGGTGGTGTTGAACGTGACTGCTGTGAGTCCGAAGGCGAACGGGTGGGTGACGGTGTGGCCTGCCGGTGCGACCAAGCCGACCGCGTCGAACCTCAATTTTGTCACCGGACAGACCGTTCCGAACCTCGTCATCGCCAAGGTCGGCAACGGTGGCAAGGTGTCGCTCTCGACCTCGGCGGGCACCCACCTGCTGGCGGACGTGGCCGGGTATTACCCGACGGGCAGTGCGTACACGGGTGTGAATCCGACGCGGGTGATGGACACCAGGTATGGCACGGGCGCGCCGAAGGTTCGGATTCCAGCCGGTGGGTCGGTGACCATCGCGGTCGGCGGCACCCATGGTGTGTCGGCGACGGCGTCGGCGGCGATATTGAATATCACGTCGGTGAACCCGTCGGCTGCCGGGACGGTGACTGCGTTCCCGGCGGGTGTGGCGACCCCGGCGGCGACGTCGATCAGTTTCCGCAAGGGGCAGACCATCGCCGGCCTGGGCATCATGAAGCTGGGGACGGGTGGAAAGGTGACGCTGCGATCGACCGCGAGTACCGATCTGGTGGTCGATCTGAACGGTTGGGTGCCGGCGGGTGCGGGCACGGTTGCGTTCACGCCGACGAGGTTGCTCGGTTCCCGGGCCACCGCCGCCGGCACCGCGTTCCAGGTGAAGGTCGCCGGCGTTGCCGGTGTCCCGTCGAACGCGAAGGCGGTTCAGGTGACGGTGACGTCGGTGAACCCGTCGCAGTCGGGGTATTTGACGGCGTGGCCGACCGGGGTTGCTCGTCCGACGGTGTCGAACCTGAACTACACCCCGGGTGGGTCGATCTCGAACTCGGCGATCGTGAAGGTCGGTACCGGGGGGACGATCACCGTGTTCGCGTCCGGCAAGACTCCGGTCACGATCGACACGTCGGCGTACTTCAAGTGACCTGCCCGACAGTCCGGTATCACGCCTTGGTGCAGGCCGGCGGCGACTCCAGGATGCCTCTTCGAGCAGGTCGCGAAGCCGTTGCTGGAGAAGCTGCGCGCCCGGTGACCCAAGCCTTGAAACTCGCGTGACGTGTGGTCGTCTTCAACCCTCGAAGACGACCACACCTCACGCGGATTCGGGCGTGGATCAGTCGTCGGACTTCTTCTCCTTCGAGACCCCACCGCTCGCGACGTCATTGGTGTCGCCGCCGTCGTCCTGCTGCGCTCCCGGCCCACCGTCCTGCTGGTCGACCTCGGCCTTGTGCTCTTCCGGCTTCCCGTTCTGTTCGCTCATGCTTCGACGCTACGCGCCACCGCCCGCCCGGTGGCGACCTGCGAGGAGGAAGATGTCGGCATGCCCCGTTCCACGAAGATCGTCGACCGCTTCGAGGGGCGCATCCTCGGCGCCGGATCGACCAGCGGCGTCCGGGTGGTGGTCGGCGATTGGTCGCACTCGCCGCTCGGTGCGTTCACCGATGTCATGGTGGCGGACGCGTCCGGTCGCCGCTTCCTGCTCGCACCGAATGAAGCCGTCGCTCAGTATGTTTCGCAGACCTACAACTTCGACGAGACCGTGCTGTGTGATGTCCACTTGACGCAGGGCTGGACGGTCGACGCCGGCCCGCTCCGGGCGTCCTTCGGCCTGGGAAAGCGCACCCCGACAGGCTGGCTTCTGCACGCCGTGCCGCAACGGATTGCCAGCAGCAGGCCGCTAGCTGTTCTCGCCGACCCGGTCGCCCGCATCGTCCACCCCGGCGTGCGCACCGTGGGTACCGCCGGCAACGGACGCCGGGAGTATTACGGGGCGCTCGACCAGCACGCAGTGATTCGCCTCACGGGCACCTGGCACGAAGAGGCGCTCGGAGCGCTCACTCGGGTCACGCCCAACCCGGCCTTCGGTTTCAGCTCCACGCCCCAACTCCCTGCCGTGACGCGGGTCGTGACCACGATCGTCCGCGAACGCTGAATCTTTCCCGTTTCGTACGTTCCGCCGGGTGTTTGCTACCGTCCGTTCGCCTTTGGTCGGCTCTTCTGATCGCCCCAGAGCCCGTCTCATGCTGGCAGAATTTGCGGAATGTGCCCCAGCTTCTACGACCTCACTGGCGATGCTGAAAGCATCGACAGGTGCCTCGCGACCGCTCGCGAGTCGCTGACCCGGGTCGAGCCGCAGGACCTGACCGAGTGGCAGGACGACGGGGCGTTCGTGATCGACATTCGTCCCGAGGCGAGCCGTCGAGCCAACGGCTACATCCCGGGAGCGGTCGTCATCGACCGGTCGGTGTTGGAGTGGCGCCTCGACCCGACCAGCGGTTACTCGATGTCGGACGGACCGACCAGGGATGATGTCGTGGTCGTGGTGTGCAATGAGGGCTATTCGTCCTCGCTTGCCGCCAGCGACCTGAAACGACTCGGATTCCGTTGGGCTGCAGACCTGGTCGGCGGCTTCCGTGGCTACGTCGAGGCCGGCCTGCCGATCGACGAAGAACCCACCCGCGTCGTCGAGTAGTCCTCAGCCGATCAGATCCCGTGCGAACCGCCAGTTGTTGCTGATCAGCCAGAGTCCGAGCAGCGCGAACACCCACGCCAACGTTTCTTTGGAGTTCTTGCGCAGCCAGCGATCCACGCGCTCCAACGTCGGTTGGATGCGCTCGTGCATCGAGAGTCGGAGCGCGAGCAGCAACAACGCCGGCGCGACCATCACCACGCAGTAGGACGCCAGTACCCCCACCGCGCCGAGCGTCGGCAGATCGGCGGCGACCATCAGTCCGATCGCGGCCAGATAGGGCAGCATGCTTGCGGCCTCGATCAGCGCGGCCACGGTCGCGAAGGCCATGACGGACGCGGGGGACGCCGAACCGTCCGCGGTCGACGTCCTCCACTGTTCGATGCGTCCGGGTCCACGGGCCTGCTGACGGGCAGCTTCCCCGGCCCGCTTGCGCTTCTTGCCTGCCTCGGTCCACGGCTCGATGGTGAGTCCGAGCAGTAGCAACACCGCGCCCGCCACGAGAGCGACCCAGCGAGCGGGTTCGGATATCGACAGCGAGGCGAACGCGTCGCGTAATGACTGTGCCCCGAAGTACAGGCCGAGACCAAGTACGAAGTAGAACACCGCAATGGTGCTCAGATACAACAGGATTCGGCCCAGTCGCGGCTTCGAAGGGTGGGTCATCAGCCACACCGGGATCGCGAGTGTGCCGAAGCTGGTGCTGTCGATCAGCGCGAGCACCACCAGTGGGGCGAGCAGTCCGAGTTCCATGGTGCCAGCTTCGCCGAGACAGTTCGTGCAGTCATCGGCCGACCGAACCCCTACCTAAGTCGTACCCGCCCCTCTACGCCCGTAGTCAAGGAAACCGGCCGCTATGACGACCGCTCTCCGCCAACTTTTTGGCGGTTCAGATGACGCCGAGCGCCACCATCGCGTCGGCGACCTTCATGTAACCGGCCAGGTTCGCACCGGCGACGTAGTTGCCCTCGAGCCCGAACTCGTCCGCGGTCGTGACGCAGCGGGTGTGGATGTCGCGCATGATCTGCTCCAGGCGCGCCTCGGTGTCCTCGAAGCTCCACGAGTCACGGCTCGCGTTCTGCTGCATCTCCAACGCGCTGGTCGCGACACCGCCGGCGTTGGACGCCTTGCCCGGGCCGAACAGCACGGACGACTGCTGGAAAACCTTGACCGCGCCCGGGGTGCAGGGCATGTTCGCGCCTTCGGCTACTGCTTGAACCCCGTTGCGTACCAACGACTTCGCGTGGTCTTCGTTCAGCTCGTTCTGGGTGGCGCAGGGGAGCGCGACGTCACACTTCACGTCCCAGATCGAGCCCTCGGTCGAGTGCGCGGTCGAGTCGGACGAGTACGCCGACAGGCGCTCACGGCGCACCTCCTTGAGGTCCTTCAGCTGGCCCAGGTCGAGACCGTTCTCGTCGACCAGGTAGCCGTTGGAGTCGGAGCAGGCGATGACCGTGCCGCCCAGCTGCTGCACCTTCTCGATCGCGTACAGCGCCACATTGCCCGAGCCGGAGACCACGACGCGCTTGCCGTCGAAGCTCTCGCCACGCGTCCCCAGCATTTCCTGGGTGAAGAAGACCGTGCCGTAACCGGTCGCCTCGGTACGCACCCGCGACCCGCCCCACGACAGGCCCTTGCCGGTGAGGACGCCGGATTCGTACCGGTTGGTGATCCGCTTGTACTGCCCGAACAAATAGCCGAGCTCGCGTCCGCCGACGCCGATGTCACCGGCCGGGACGTCGGTGTATTCGCCGATGTGCCGGTAGAGCTCGGTCATGAATGACTGACAGAAGCGCATGATCTCGCCGTCCGAACGACCCTTGGGGTCGAAGTCGGAGCCGCCCTTGCCGCCGCCGATCGGCATGCCGGTCAGGGAGTTCTTGAAGATCTGCTCGAACCCCAGGAACTTGATGATCGACAGGTTCACGCTCGGGTGGAAACGCAGGCCGCCCTTGTACGGGCCGAGCGCGGAGTTGAACTCGACGCGGAAGCCGCGGTTGATCTCCACTTCACCGGAGTCGGTGACCCACGGGACGCGGAAGATGATCTGTCGTTCCGGTTCGCAGACGCGCTTGAGGATCGACCACTGCGCGTACTCCGGCCGCTTGCCGGCGATCGGGCCGAGGCTGTGCATCACCTCGTACACCGCCTGATGGAACTCCGTCTCGCCGGGATTGCGGGCGACGACGGCGTCGAAGTGCTCCTGCATGTTCGGGTGAAGTCCGGCGCTCATGCGTACAAGTGTGCCAAGTCGCCGGCAACCGTGCCGCGGCGTCCCAGCAGACGCCCCTGGGCTGCGCGAGGACCGGCGGATCGTACGGGCGCTCGCGTACCTGTTGATCAGCGCCGAACCTACTGAGCACACCAGTGGGCTGGGCGAGACGTAGTGGGTTCGCCTGGATCACGGGCTCCGGGCCTGGTCGGGCGTTCCACTTGGCACCGGCATCGCTCGAACCGGTGGTCGAGTTGTTCTCGTTCCCGCCCGTGCCACTGGGCCCCCTTTGAGAATGCTTGTGCAGCAACAGTTTCTGAGGTTCCTCGGTGAGTGAACCTGCCCTCTGACTGCAACTTTGTAGCAGCGGTTGCGCCGGGGCCATGGGTAGAATTCCCCGGGCTGACTCGCCGCCCGCGCGCGTCGGCGGCTAGCGTCGGTGATGACCTGTACAGCAGCTGAGAGGACGTTCATCATGGAAACGCTCTACACCGCCGAGGCACTCGCAACCGGTGACGGCCGCAACGGCCACACCAAGACCGTCGACGGGTACGTCGACCTCGACCTCAAGGTGCCCGAGGGCATGGGCGGCCCCGGTGGCGGCGCCAACCCCGAGGACCTCTTCGCCGCCGGCTACGCCGCGTGCTTCCATGGCGCCCTGAAGAAGGCCGCGACGCTCAGCGACGACAAGCCCGACCTCACCGGCTCGACCGTCGGCGCGAAGGTCAGCATCGGCAAGGTGGACGGCGGCTTCGGGCTCGCCGTCGTGCTCGAGGTCGTCATCCCGAATATGGAGAAGGACGCCGCCCAGGCGCTCGCCGACAAGGCGCACCAGATGTGCCCGTACTCCAACGCGACCCGCGGCAACATTCCCGTCGAGGTCACCGTCTCCGACGACTGATCGAACCCCTCACGCCGTCACCGCTGGTTGAGCCGCACGGATGAGGAACGATTCCGTGCGCGTCGAAGCCAAGATGGCGGACAACGAGAACCCAGCCCGACGCGGCTGGGTTCTCGTGTTTCCGCGCCTTGGTTTCGGCACGGGCCGCTGCTCCTTCGTCGCTGCGTCCGGGCTCAAACAGCGGGCATCCGGTCGGGTTCTTGCGTCTCCGAACGGACTCGTAGGCTGATCGACCGTGCGTATCGCCAGTTACAACGTCAACGGAATCCGAGCTGCCCAACGCCGCGGCTTCGAGCAATGGCTCGCCACGAGAAACCCGGATGTCGTTGCGCTGCAAGAGGTTCGGGCCCAGCATGCGGACATCCCGGACGGTGTCTACGCCGACTATCACGTCGCGTACGAAGAGGGTGGGATCAAGGGACGCAATGGCGTCGCCGTCCTCACCCGGCACGCGCCGTCCGCCGTCCGCACCTGGAGCGGCGACGTCCGACTGAACGGCGAACTCGTGCCGACCGAGCCGATGACGCTGGCCCGTGGCATGCGCGAGTTCGCGCACGAGGGGCGCTACGTCGAAGTCGACCTTGCGGACGCACCGCTGACCGTCGCCTCGCTGTACCTGCCCAAGGGCGGACTGCCCGTCCACCTGCAGAAACCCGGCCGGATGCGCGAAGCACCGGACGGCGGCGTGAAGTACGAACGCAAGATGCGCTTCCTCGACTCCTTCGCCCGGCAGCTGTCCCGTTCCCGCAGAGCGGCATCGGCGAACGGACGCGAGTTCCTGCTCATGGGTGACTTCAATATCGGGCACACCCGGTACGACCTGACCAACTGGCGCACCAGCAAGAACTCCGAGGGCTTCCTGCCCGAGGAGCGCGAGTGGATCGGGTCGCAGATGTCGCCGCGCACCCTCGTGGACGTCGTCCGCACACTCCACCCAGAGACCGACGGTCCGTACTCCTGGTGGTCGTGGATGGGGCAGGCCTTCGACAAGAACGTCGGCTGGCGCATCGACTACCACCTGGCCACACCGAAACTGGCGCGGACGGCGTCCGCTGCGTGGGTGGATCGCGAGCCCTCCCGCGACGTGCGGATCAGCGATCACGCACCGGTCGTCGTGGACTACGACTTCTGAGCCTCACGACAACGGGTTGCAATAACGGCCGGTTTCCTTCACTACTCCCGTAGTCAAGGAAACCGGCCGCTATGACGACCGCTTACGGTGTCAGCGTGAGGTGGCCGGGCTGCTTGCCCGACGCGGTCCGCGGTTACGTCGCGGCGCCGCACCTGCCCGCTCGCCGGTGGGCTTCGGCGAACGCTGAGACGAACCGTGCGACGAACCAGCAGACGAACCCTGCGAGGTGCCACGACCCTGGCCCGAACGACCCGCACCCTGGCCGCGTCCCGAGCCGGAGCCCTGACCGCGTCCGGAACCCTGGCCGCGTCCGCCGCGCGAACCCTGCTTCTGCGGGGCCGGTGCGACCTGAACCTGCTCGGACGGAGCGACGAACGAGCGCTCGCCCGGAGCCAGTTCGGTCAGCAGCGGGTGGGCCGGGTCGACCTTGGTTGTCGTCGGCTTGATGCCGGCCGCGCGGGTCAGATCGCGGACGTCCTTCTGCTGCTCGTCGAGCATCAGCGTCACAACGGTGCCGGCGGCGCCCGCACGAGCGGTGCGTCCCGAACGGTGCAGGTACGCCTTGTGCTCGGCCGGCGGGTCGGCGTGGATCACCAAGGAGACATCGTCGACGTGAATGCCACGCGCGGCGATGTCGGTGGCGACCAGCGTCCGGACGGTGCCGCTGTGGAACGCGTCCATGTTGCGGACGCGGGCGTTCTGGCTGAGGTTGCCGTGCAGGTCGACTGCCGGAACTCCTTGTGCCGCAAGCTGCTTGGCCAACTTCTTGGCTCCGTGCTTGGTGCGGGTGAAGACGACGGTGCGGCCGGGGGCGGCAGCGAGGTCGACGAGCACCGGCAGGCGATGGTCCTTGTGCAGGTGCAGGACGTGGTGGTCCATCGCGCTGACCGGCGACTGTGCGCTGTCGGCGTGGTGGGTGACCGGGTTGGTGAGGTAGCTCTTGACGAGCACGTCGACACCGCGGTCGAGGGTCGCGGAGAACAGCAGGCGCTGTCCGTCGCGCGGGGTCTTGTTCAGGATGCGCTTCACGCCGGGCAGGAAGCCCAGGTCGGCCATGTGGTCGGCCTCGTCGAGGATGGTGATCTCGACCGCACTCAGGTCGCAAAGTCCCTGGGAGACAAGGTCTTCCAGGCGGCCCGGGCAGGCGACGACGATGTCGACGCCCTTCGCGAGCGCAGCTGCCTGCGGGTTCTGACCCACGCCACCGAAGACGGTCTGGCTGCGTAGCCCGACCATGTCGGCGAGCGGCTTCAACGAAGCGTTGATCTGGTTCACCAGTTCACGCGTCGGCGCCAGGATCAGCGCACGCGGACGCTTGGGCTGACGGCGGCTGCTGGACGCCTGCAGTCGGGCGACCAGCGGCAGCAGGAACGCGTACGTCTTGCCGGAGCCGGTGCGGCCACGGCCAAGGACGTCACGACCCGCGAGCGAATCCGGCAGGGTCGCCGCCTGGATCGGGGTCGGGGTGGTGATTCCCTGCTCCGCGAGGACGCGGACCAAGGAAGCGGGCACACCAAAAGGCGCAAAAGTATTGTCGGACAAAGAAACTCCGTAAGAAAGGCGGTGTCTCGCCGGGCTCGCCCCGCGCTCGGTTTCGGCTGCGGTAGCGGCATAAGTGAAGGCATCTAGCGCTTCTCGAACACCTGCGGCCCGAGGCAAGACTGTGCGGACCGCTGACTCCACCCTACGGGCAGACGCTCGAATCACCTATTCGAAGACATCCGACTGGTCTCGTCGCGGTACTCCGCTGACGCTCCGCACCTGACCGACCAGCGTGATTCCTGCGTCAGGCGGCGTACCTGGCGACGAGGGCTCGCGCTGTCGCTTCACCTTCGTCGATGGCCTGCTCGTATGGCTCGCGCAGCATGGTGGCCATCGTTCCGGTGTAGGCGATGAACAGTTGCGAGGCAAGGGAATCCGCGTTCTTACCGGCGACCGGCACGGAGTAATCGTGCAGTCGCATACGCAGCAGGTGAGTCTCGTCGGCCAGCACTGCGGCGAGTTGCTCGCTCGGCGAGGGATGTGCGGCCGCGGTGCCGCTGAAGGCGCACCAGCGCTCGGCCAGGTGGTGGGCCTGATAGGTGCGCAGCGCCGGCCAGAGTGCGAGCAGTCGGTCGACGTCGGACTCGGCGGACGCGATCGCTTCGTCCCAGACTTGCGTCCAGATCGTCAGGCGACGACGCAGGGCGGAGGCGATCAAGCCCTCCTTGTTGCCGAAGTGCGAGTACAGGCTCGGCGGGGACGCTCCCGCGTGCTTGAGGATCACGTCCACCGGCGTCGAGACCGAGCCGTTCTCGAACAGCACGGCATCGGCGGCGTCCAGCAGCCGTTCGCGCACGGGTCGTTCCGATTTCACATTCTTACTATAACGTGCGTTATGTTGTAACGAGCGTTATCGAGCTGCCTGGCATCCCAGAGACGCCGGACGTGCTCACGCGGACTGTGAAGCGATCGTCTTGGAGGAGAACTGTGCCCAGCTTGTTCATCGATGGTGAGTGGGTCGACGCCGCATCTGGCGCAACCCGTGAGATCACCTGTCCTGCAGACGGATCCGCGGTGATCACCGTCGCCGAGGCCGGCCAGGACGACGCCCGCCGCGCCGTCGAAGCGGCTCGGCGGGCGTTCGACGAGGGTCCCTGGCGTGACACTCCCTCGCCCGAGCGGGCTGCTCTGCTGCACCGCTTGGCCGACCGGCTGGCGGCGGAGAAAGACGAGGTCGCCCGCCTCGAATCCCTCGACACGGGTAAGCGGTTCGTCGAGTCGCAGATCGACGTCGACGACATCGTCAACGTCTTCCGGCACTTCGCCTCGCTCGCTCAGGGTGAAGCCGGACGCATCGTCGATACCGGCATGCCGGACGTCTCCAGCCGGGTCGTCACCGAACCCGTCGGCGTCTGCGTGCTGATCACCCCGTGGAACTACCCGCTGCTGCAGACCGCGTGGAAGGTCGCCCCGGCGCTCGCAGCCGGAAACACCTTCGTGCTCAAGCCCGCCGAACTCACCCCGCAGACCGCCATGTGGCTGGTGCGCACCCTCGACGAACTCGGCCTGCCCAAGGGCGTTGCCAATTTGATCCTCGGTGCCGGAAAGGACGTGGGTCCGACGCTGACCGAGGCGCCCGAGGTCGACCTGGTCTCCTTCACCGGTGGTGTCGTGACCGGCCGCTCGATCATGGCGTCCGCCGCACCGACCGTGAAGCGCGTCGCGCTCGAGCTGGGCGGCAAGAACCCCAACGTGATCTTCGCGGACGCCGACCTGCCGGCCGCGATCGACAACGCGCTCACCGCGATCTTCCTCGACTCCGGCCAGGTCTGTTCTGCCGGTGCACGGCTCATCGTCGAGGAGTCGATCCATGACGAGGTCGTCGATGAACTCGTCCGTCGTGCCGAGAAGATCCGCCTCGGTGGTCCGTTCGACGACAGGGCCGAGGCAGGACCGCTGATCAGCGAGGACCACTTGGCGAAGGTCGCCACGTACGTGGATGATGCCGTCGCCGAGGGTGCCGTGCTGCGGACCGGCGGAAAGCGTTGCGACGAAGGCGAACTCGCGAAGGGTTCGTACTATCCGCCGACGATCCTCGACGGTTGCGACACCTCGATGAAGTGCGTGCAGGAGGAGTCGTTCGGGCCGGTGCTGACCGTAGAGACCTTTTCCGGCGCGGACGCGGACGCTGCCGAGGATGCTGCGGTGAAGCTCGCCAACGACACCATCTACGGACTCGCCGGAGCAGTGTGGAGCCAGAACGCAGGCCGCGCCGAGCGCGTCGCCAAGCGGCTGCGCCACGGCACCATCTGGATCAACGACTACCACCCGTACGTGCCGCAGGCCGAATGGGGCGGGATGAAACAGTCCGGTATCGGCCGCGAACTGGGTCACGCCGGGTTGCACGAGTACCAGGAGACCAAGCACATCTGGCACAACACTCGGCCCGCCCCGGCGGGATGGTTCGGCAACTGACTCTCGCCTTTTCGCTGGTTGAGCCCTACGGATGAGCTTGCGAATCCGAAGGTGCCGAAACCTCGTGCGTGGACGGAGTACTTCATCCGAGGCGCTTCGTGAATGCGAGAGGTTTCGGCGCGCGGGACTTCGTTCCTCAGTCCCGCGGCTCAACCAGCGGAAAAGGGTGTGGCTCGACCAGCGGAGACGTGCGGCTCGACCAGCGGGTCGCCGCGACTGCACTTCGACTGTGATTCAAGGAGATACGAAACGATGAAGAAGTACGACTACGTGATCGTCGGCGGCGGGTCCGCCGGCTCGGCTCTTGCCAACCGGCTGTCGAGCGACAAGAACACCAGCGTCCTGGTGCTGGAAGCAGGTCGTGCCGACTTCCTGTTCGACCCGTTGATCCACATGCCAGCGGCGTTGATGTTCCCCTCGGGCAACCCGCTCTACGACTGGGCCTACGAGACCGAGCCCGAGCCGCACATGGGTGGACGACGCGTCCCGCATGCCCGCGGCAAGGTGCTCGGCGGGTCGAGCTCGATCAACGGCATGATCTTCCAGCGCGGCAACGCCGGTGACTACGACAAGTGGGCCACGTTCGAGGGCATGGAGCACTGGGACTACGCCCACTGCCTGCCCTACTTCAAGCGCATGGAGACCTGCATCGCCGGCGCGGACGACTGGCGCGGTGGCTCCGGTCCGCTGAAGCTCGAGCGTGGGCCGGCCAGCAGCCCGCTGTTCCAAGCATTCTTCGAGGCGACCCAGCAGGCCGGTTACCCGCGCACGGACGACGTCAACGGTTATCGCCAGGAGGGTTTCGCGCCCTTCGATCGCAACGTCTTCAAGGGCAGCCGGATGAGCGCGTCCCGCGCCTACCTGCGTCCGATCCGCAACCGCAAGAACCTCGACATCGCCACGCTCGCCACCGTGACCGGCCTGCAGTGGTCGGGCAACCGGGTGACCGGCGTCGACTTTGCGCGCGGCGGCAAGTTCAAGCACTCCGTCGAGGCGGGCGAGGTCATCCTGTGCGGTGGCGCGTTCAACTCTCCACAACTGTTGCAGCTCAGCGGAGTCGGTAACCCGGAGACCCTTCGTGCAGCCGGCGTCACGCCGCGCATCGACCTGCCCGGCGTCGGCGAGAACCTGCAGGACCACCTCGAGGTCTACCTGCAGCACTCCAGCTTGCAGCCGGTGTCGATCGCGCCCTGGCTGAAGAAGTGGAAGGCCCCGTACATCGGTGCCGAGTGGCTGTTCCTCAACCGCGGCGTCGGTGCGTCCAACCACTTCGAGGGCGGCGGATTCATCCGCACCAACGATGAGGTCGCCTACCCGAACCTGATGTTCCACTTCCTGCCGATCGCGGTCCGCTACGACGGCACCGCGCCGGAGGGCACGCACGGCTACCAGGTGCACGTCGGCCCGATGAACTCCGATGTGCGCGGCCACGTCCGCATCAAGAACGACGACCCGCTGGCCAAGCCCGGCATCCTGTTCAACTACCTGTCCACCGAGAACGACCGGCGCGAGTGGGTCGAGGTCATCCGGGCCGCCCGGCACATCCTGAAGCAGCCCGCGTTCGCGCCGTTCAACGGCGGCGAGATCTCGCCCGGACCGTCGGTCGAGACCGACCAGGAGATCATCGACTGGGTGGCCAAGGACGCCGAGACCGCGCTGCACCCGTCCTGCTCGGCCAAGATGGGTGTCGACGACATGGCGGTCGTCGACCCGTCGTCGATGAAGGTGCACGGCACCGAGGGTCTGCGGGTTGTGGACGCGTCGGTCTTCCCGACAATCACGAACGGCAACATCTACGCACCGGTGATGATGGTCGCGGAGAAGGCGGCCGACCTGATCGCCGGCAACACCCCGCTCGCGCCGGAGCACCCGCCGGTCTACCGGGCGAAGTCGGGTATGCCGATCTTCCCGGAGGGTGACCCACGCAACCACTCGTGGAACGCTGCGGACAAGGTGCCGAGTGCCGCCGAGGCCATGGGTGAGATCCAGTGAGTTCTGTTGATACGCAAGAGATCACGCAGCCGCGCACCAAATGGCCGGTGCTGATCGTCTCGGGCGTCTTCACGCTCGCGGTCGCTGCCTGGGCGCTTTTTGCTCCCGACCACGCCGGACGGGTCCTGGGTGACACGGTCAGCTGGATCTCGAACTGGTTCGGCTGGTTCTACATTCTGCTGGCGACCGCGATCCTCGTCTTCGTCGTCTACCTCGGACTGCGGTACTCGAAGGTGCGACTGGGTGCGGACTCCGATCGTCCGGAGTTCTCCACATTCTCCTGGGCGTGCATGTTGTTCGCGGCCGGCATCGGCACGGACGTGATGTTCTTCGCCGTCGCCGAACCGGCAACGCAGTACCTCCACCCGCCGCAGGGCAAGGGTGAAACCCTCGACGCGGCAAGGGAATCCACCGTCTGGACGCTGTTCCACTACGGCATCACCGGGTGGGGAATGTACGCCCTCATGGGCATCGCGCTCGGCTACTTCGCTCACCGCAAGGGTCTGCCGCTCGCCGTTCGTTCGGCGCTGCATCCGCTGTTCGGCAAACGCATCAACGGACGCATCGGGGACGCCGTCGACATCGCGACCGTGCTCGGCACGATCTTCGGTGTCGCCACCTCGCTGGGCATCGGCGTGGTGATGCTCAATGTCGGCCTCGACGTGATGTTCGGCATCGACCAGGGGACGCCGGCACAGGTGGGACTGGCGATCCTCGCGGTCGTCGTCGCGACCATTTCCGCGACGTCCGGCGTCGACAAGGGCATTCGCATCCTGTCCCAGCTCAACGTCGTCCTCGCGATCGTCCTCGCCCTGTGGGTGCTGGTCACCGGGCAGACCGCGTTCCTGCTGCGGGCCGCGATGATGAACGTCGGCGACTTCGTCAACCTCTTCCCGGGCATGACGATGGACACCATGGCCTTCGACTACGACGTGGAATGGATGAACGGCTGGACGCTGTTCTTCTGGGCCTGGTGGATTGCCTGGGCGTCCTTCGTGGGCATGTTCCTCGCCCGCATCTCCAAGGGCCGCACGATCGGCCAGTTCGTGGTCGGCACGCTGACCATCCCGTTCATCTACATCGTGATGTGGGTGACCATCTTCGGAAACAGCGCCGTGAAGCGAATCATGGACGGGGACAAGGCTTTCGGTGAGACCGCGGTCAACACTCCGGAGACCGGGTTCTACGACATGCTGCAGCAGTACCCGGGCGCGATGGTCCTCGTCGCACTGGCCACGTTCGTGGGTCTGCTCTTCTACGTGACCAGCGCGGACTCGGGCGCTCTGGTGATGGCGAACCTCTCGTCCGACCTACCCGACTCCGACGTCGACGCCAAGCCGTGGCTGCGGGTCCTGTGGGCCGCCGCGACCGGTCTGCTCACGGTGGCCGTGTTGCTGGTCGGCGGCATCGGTGCGCTGCAGAGCGCCACGATCATCATGGGTCTGCCGTTCGCGATCGTCATGGTGCTGGTGATGATCGGTCTGCACCGCGCGCTCGAAGGCGAACGTCTGCACGCGGACGCACTACGCACCTCGGTGACCGCGTCCGTCGTCGGGCGGGAGGCAGCGGCGAGCCCGGGTTCGTGGAAGCGTCGCCTCGCACGTTCGCTCGGCACCGTCTCGCTGAAGCAGGCGACCCAACGACTCGACTCGACCGTCGTCCCTGCCCTGCGCGAGGTCGCGGGCGAGTTGGTCGAGCGCGGTGTGGACGCGTCCGTCGAGGACGTCGCAGGCTCGACCACGCAGGCGCCGCGGACGGCGGTGCTGACCGTCCGGGACGGTGAGGAGCAGTTCGCCTACACCGTGCAGGTGCGTCGGATGAAGGCCCCGAGCTACGGCTCGCGGATGATCGAGGCCGACGACCAGACCACGCTGCTGGAGGTCGTGCTCCCCAGCGGGGGTGCCTACGACGTGATCGCCTACTCGTTCGAGCAGATCTGTCACGACGTGTTGGACCACTACGAGTGGTGGGTCTCGACGCAGCAGGCGGTCTCCGACGCCACCTGATCCGCCGAGTGGCCGGGCTATGAACTGGTGGACGCGTTATAGCCCGGCCGCTGGCTCACAGCCCGGCCACTCGGCGTTCGGGGCTGGTCGGTGCGGACTCACCAACTTTCTCGATTCGGATGAAAGGCTCGTGCCCAAACCTGCCGAGAGGAGTCGCACGTGGTCAACGTTCTCTGGGGGATCGGGGGCATGGTCGGCCTGCTGGCCATCGCGTATCTGCTCTCGATGGACCGCAAGGCGATCAAGGCGCGGACGGTCGCTGCCGCGCTTGCGCTGCAGGTGGGCTTCGGCGTGCTGGTGCTGTTCGTGCCGTGGGGACGCGACGCGCTGGCGAAGGCGTCCGAGGGCGTCCAGGCCGTCATCGACTCCTCGAAGGAAGGCATCAGCTTCCTGTTCGGGCCGTTGATCCCGAAGGAGGGGATGGTCTTCGCGTTGCAGGTGCTACCGGTGATCGTCTTCTTCGCCTCGCTGACGGCGATCCTGTTCCACCTGGGCATCCTGCAGAAGGTGGTCACCTGGCTCGGTGGGGCGCTCGCCAAGGTGCTCGGCACCCGTCACGAGGAGTCGGTCAACGCCGCCGCAAACATCTTCCTGGGCCAGACCGAGGCGCCGTTGGTGATCAAGCCGTACCTTTCGAGGATCTCCCGCTCCGGGCTGTTCGCGGTGATGGTCGGCGGGTTGTCGACCGTCGCAGGTTCGGTGCTGGTCGGTTACGCGCTGCTCGGCGCCAAACTCGACTACCTGATCGCTGCCAGCTTCATGGCTGCTCCGGGCGCGCTGCTGATGGCGAAGATCATCCTTCCGGAGGGTGCCGAGCCAGCCACCGTGCCGGCCACCGCGAAAGCCGGCGATGGGGTCGGCACGGTCGACCTCGACAGGGGTGAACCGCGCGCGGTCGCTGTCGATGACGACGACGATGAGGACGAGGTCAAGCACCGCAACGTGATCGACGCCGCCGCCGCGGGTGCGTCCGACGGCATGAAGCTCGCATTGAACATCGGCGCGATGCTGCTGGCCTTCATCTCGCTGATCGCGCTGATCAACCTGCTGCTCGGCGTGGTCGGTGGGTGGTTCGGTGCTGACGACCTGAAGTTCGAGACGATCCTCGGCTATGTGATGGCGCCGATCATGACGCTCATCGGTGTGCCGTGGTCGGAGGCGACGGACGCGGGTTCGTACGTCGGTCAGAAGGTCGTGGTCAACGAGTTCGTGGCGTTCTCCAACTTCGCTCCCAACATCGCCGACTTCTCCCAGCGCACCCAGGCGATCGTCACCTTCGCGCTCACCGGCTTCGCCAACCTGGGCTCGCTCGGCATCCTGCTCGGCGGCCTCGGTGGGATGGCTCCCAAGCGCCGCGGTGAGATCGCCGAACTCGGTCTGCGTGCCATCCTCGCGGCCACTTTGGCGAACCTGATGAGCGCGGCGATCGCAGGTATCCTGCTGGGTTGATCGGCACGTACGGTGGGGGTATGAGCCTTCCGACCAGAACCCGTGAGATCCAACTGGCGTCCCGCCCGAGCGGCGCGCCGACGCCCGACAATTTTCGGCTGATGGAGGTGGATCTGCCCGAACTGAAGGACGGCGAGATCCTCGTCCGCAACACCGTCATGTCGGTCGACCCGTACATGCGTGGGCGGATGAACGACGTGAAGTCTTACGTGCCGCCGTTCCAGATCGACCAGCCCCTCGACGGCGGTGCGGTCGGCACCGTGATCGCTTCTCGTTCGGACGAATTCGCCGAAGGGCAGAGCGTGCTGCACGGACTCGGCTGGCGCGAGCACGCCATCCTCCCGGCAGGGCGCGCGACGGCCGTCGACACCTCCGACCTGCGTGACAGCAGCTATCTCGGGGTACTCGGCATGCCTGGCCTGACCGCGTATGCGGGACTCATGGCGGCGGCCGAGTTCCAGCCCGGGGACGCGGTATTCGTCTCGGGTGCCGCCGGCGCCGTGGGTTCACTGGTCGGGCAGATCGCCCGACTGTCCGGGGCCTCGCGCGTAGTCGGATCGGCCGGTTCCGCAGCCAAGGTGGAGCGACTCATCGACCTCGGGTTCGACGCCGCCTTCGACTACCACGACGGATCGGTGCGCGACTCGTTGAAGAAGGCCGCGCCCGACGGCATCGACGTCTACTTCGACAACGTCGGTGGCGACCACCTCGAAGCCGCGATCTCCGCGCTCAACGTCGACGGGCGCGTGGCGATGTGTGGTGCGATCTCGCAATACAACGCGACCGAACCCGCTTGTGCACCAAGGAATCTCGCGCTCGCGATCGGCAAGCGCCTGACGCTGCGCGGATTCATCGTGGGCAAGTACTCCGACATGCGGGACGAGTTCCTGTCGGTGGTCGGTCCGTGGCTGGCCGACGGTTCGATCCAGTGGGACGAGACGGTGCGCGAAGGACTGGAGAACGCCCCGCAGGCGTTCATCGACCTGCTCGCCGGGGCCAACACCGGCAAGATGATCGTCCGCCTCTGAACCGCAGCGGCAACAGGTCGCAGTAACAACCGGAACCCTTGACTACGCCTGTAGTCAAGGGTTCCGGTTGTTACTGCAGCCGGTGCTGGCTCAGTCGCTCTCGCGGGTCGTCATCACCCGCGCGGAGTCGGGGCGGTACTCCTCGACGTCGTCCTCGGTGCCCTCGCCCGTGAACTCCGGAACCTCGAGATCCAGGTTGTCGACCGGAGCACGCAACCAGGTGGCCGTGGCCCAGCCCTGGGTGAGCAGGTGATGATCCGAACCGGGCTCGTCGTCGGCGTCCTCCGCGATGTACGTGACGTCGATGCCCTCGGTGAACCGCTCGTCGATGCGCGCCTGCACGGCGCCGAACGGTGCCAAATGTGCACCGCGCAGGCCGCGCAGCTTCGACCACGGCACGTCGGGGACGTTGATGTTGAGCACGTGGCCGTTGAACTCGGTCTTCTCCAGCCACTCAAGCGCGATGTCGGTGATGCGCTGGACGGTGTCCCAGTTCTGCGGCTCGCCTGAGGTCACCGACACGGCCAGGCCGGGGATGTCGTGCGTGACCGCAGTGTGGGCCGCTCCGACGGTGCCGGAATGCAGCGTCGCGTGACCGGTGTTGGCGCCGAGGTTGCATCCGGACATGATCAGGTCGGGCTTGTCACCGAAGGCGCCGTACGAGGCGAGGAAGGCAATGAGACCGGGCGCTGCCTTCACGCCGATGCAGTCGACCCCTTCGGGCATTTCGGGTGGATCCGCTTTGACGAGAACGATTTTCCCGTCCTTCTCCTCACCGGCCAGGGACGCGGAAGCACCCGAGTACTCGTGTGCCGGTGCGGCCACCTGGACGGTGTAACCGCGTCCGAGAGCCGCCTTGACGAGTGCTGCCAGACCTGCCGACTCGATCCCGTCGTCATTGGTGACCAATACGTGCATGTCAGCGTTCCTTGATCTGGACGTGGTCGGCGATGCGCTCGATGGTCTCGCGGTTGCCGGTGCCCAGGCCGCCGCGAGTGACATTCAAAGCGCCGGCGGCTGCACCCAATCGGGCTGCCTCGGTGAGGTTCTCGCCGCGGGCGAGCGCAACGGCGATGCCGGCCGTCATCGAGTCACCGGCGCCGCGGTGTTCGTGCGTGGTGACGGCCGGGGTGATGAGCTCGCGGACGCCATCCTTGTCGATCGCGAACGCCGGCTTCTCCGCGCGCGAGACGACGATCGCGCCGACGCCCTTGTCGAGGACCTTTTTGGCCCCGGCGATGATCTTCTCGGCGCTCTCGCCGTCGGCGAGCTTTGCTTCGAGAAGTTCGTCGTGGGCGATCTTCAGCACGTCGACCCCGGCGTCGATCGCGGCCAGCGCCGGTCCACCCGAGAGGTCGGCGACAACGCGTCCGCCCGAGGAACGGATGTCGGAGACGAGCCGGTGGAAGAACTCGTCCGGCAGCACGTCGGCCGGCTCACACCCGGTGATCACCGTGAGGTCGGCGTCCATGCCCTCGACCAGGGCGATGCCGTAGAGGTCGTCGTACTCGTGACGGGTGAGCACAGGCGGTGGCATGTGGGTCAGCACCTCCCGCTCGCCGTTTCGCAGTTCGTAGATGTAGCCACCGTTGCCCGCGGAGTAGGGCACCGGCTTCACCTCGAGATCAAGATCGGTCAACATCGTCTGGATCAATGGACCCAGCTCCCCACCGAACGGGCCGACGACCGTCACCTTCGCACCCAGCGACCGTGCCATCCGGGCCATCCACAGTCCCTGACCACCCGGGTGGATGTGGACGCCGCCCTCGGCATCAACGTGTTCGCTGCGCTTGACGTCGGTGAGAGCAGCGGTGGCCTCGACGACGGCGAGGGGAGTGGGGGCAAGGACGGCAATGCGGGGTTCGAAGGTCACGCCTCAATCGTTGTCGATGAACGGCGACGAACGGGGCGAGCGCGGCGATGAGTTCGACCGAAACGAACGGCTCCACCCGGGTGGGTGGAGCCGTCGGCGTGAGCGGTCAGTTGATCTTGTCGGAGTCGTAGACCGAACGGGACTCCTTGTCGTCGTGGGCACGTCCCCGGTGTTGCACCCGGCGAGCAGCGGGAGAGCCATCAGGCACGCAGCGGCGGTGAGCTTCTTCATGGTCTTCATCCTGGTTTGCTGTCGCCGGGGCGACGTCGCATCTGGTCCGGGAAGCAGACGGGTCCGGTGCGGGATTCGGTTCCGTGCAGCCTGAGCTAGCGCTTCACCGCGGCGATGGGGACGTCGTGTTCGTTGCCCCAATCGACCCATCCGGCAACGGTTTTCGTTGCCATGACGGACGCGACGTCGGCGTACTCCTCGGCGCAGTCGAAAGCATCCGCGAACCGTTTCCAGAAGTGTTGTTCCAGTGCGGCGAGTGCTACCCAGCCGTCGTCGCTCGCGCGGTAGAGGTTGTACCGGGCCCAGCCGCCGGAGATCGGGCTTGCCGGGTCGGTCATGCCGTGCCGGTTGGGTCCGGCCGCGAACGCACCGGCCTCGTCCAGGCCGGCCATGTGGGTGCCGCCGTGTCCGGTGAGCGAGCGCTGCACCAGCGCACCGAGCGCGGTCGACACCGCGCGTTCCGCGCCGAGGACGTCCGCCACCAGCACGGACGGCAGCGCCGGCGGCCGCAGCAGGCCGGCCGTCGCCTGGTAGGTCAGGTCGTGGCCACCCACCTCCGGGTCGTCGGAGTGCCCGACGATCCGCACCTGGCACAACTGCGGCAGGTCCAGGTCGTCCAGACCGAGGCGGGCGAGTGCGGAAGGACGCTGCGCGGTGAGCAGCAGATCAGCGTCCGTGAGCAACTCGGCCAGTTGCGCACGTCCGTCGTCCGTCTTGAGGTCGATCGTCAGAACCTGTTGTGCCGCAACAAGTTCGGCGTAGTAATCGGGCACCATGCTGGCCAGGGGATCACCGGACGGGGGCTCCACCTTCGTTACATCCGCACCCATCGAGGCCAGCCGTGCGGCGGCCAACGGACCGGGCAGATTGATCGCCAGCGACACCACGCGGGTTCCCTCGAGCATGAACCGAACCTAACCCTGACAGACCCGCCGCGCGACCTTCTCGGCGTGTGACTCGCGCAGTGCCTGATGGCGGGGACGGCGACGGATGACCAGGTAGCCGATACCGATCGCGACGAACCACAACGGCGTCCACAAACCTCGCGCTCCGTCTGCACAGCGGTCAATCCGCGCGTCCTGCGGACTTTCGGGTCAGGGGACGCGGTGGGTCCACTCGGGAGTGGAGAACTTCTCGTCCATCAGCTGCTCGGCAGCCTCCAACTCTGCCTGCGTGTAGTCCGATCGCGTCGTGGCGTAACGCTTCTCGAAGGTCGCCAGGAACGAGTCGAGGATCGCGTCGCGGGTCATGCCGGTCTGCGAGCGCATCGGGTCGACGCGCTTGTTCGCCGAACGGTGGCCCTTGTCGCTCATCTTCTCGCGGCCGATGCGCAGCACCTCGACCATCTTGTCGGCGTCGATGTCGTAGCTCATCGTCACGTGGTGCAGCACGGCTCCGTCGGCGAACCGCTTCTGCGCGGCGCCGCCGATCTTGCCCTGGTCGCTCGCGATGTCGTTGAGCGGGACGAAGTGCGCGTTGACGCCGACCTCGCGCAGGGCCTCGATCACCCAGTCGTCCAGGAAGGAGTAGGACCGCTCGAAAGACAACCCCTCGACCAGCGACGCAGGCACCACGAGCGAGTATGTGATGCAGTTGCCCGGCTCCATGAACATCGCGCCGCCGCCGGAAACGCGTCGGACGACGTCGATGCCGTGCTTGGCCGCACCGTCCGGGTCGACCTCGTTCTTCACCGACTGGAACGAACCGATGACGACCAGCGGGGAGTCCCAGTCCCACAAGCGCAGCGTGGGCGGACGTTCGCCGCGCGCCACCTCACGTCCGATGACCTCGTCCAGTGCGACGTGCATGGCGGGGTCCATCACCTTGGCGGGGATGACGTCGAAGGTGTGGTCGTGCCAACCGGTGGCCTTGCCGAGGGCCCGGCGCACCGCGATGCCGACGGCCTCCGGCGAGAACCCGATGAACGCGACGTCTCTGTCGACCGAACCCTGGATCGCCGAACTCAGCTGGTCGACACCGGCCTCCGTCGAGACACCGTTGAGGGCCGCGTTGATGTCGAGCAGCGCCTCCTCGGGTTCAAGGAAGAAGTCGCCGGAGACACTGACCTCGGCCAGGCGTCCGTCACGAACCTCGAGATCGACGGCGACGAGTTTGCCGCCCGGAACCTTGTATTCACCGCGCATGCAGTCAAGAACAACACGAACCGGCCGGTCCTTCCCGCGACTGCCTACCCGTAGCGTCGATGTATGAGCGATGAATACGACGTGATCGTGATCGGTGCCGGACCCGTCGGGGAGAACGTGGCGCAGTACGTGACCGAGGCTTCCGACCTGAGCGCGGTGCTGATCGAGAAAGAACTCGCCGGCGGTGAGTGCTCCTACTACGCGTGCATGCCGAGCAAGGCGCTGCTGCGTCCGGTCGAGATCGCGAACGATTCGGTTGACCTGCAAGGCATTTCGGACGCCTCGGTGCAGGTCGAGGAACTGCTGAAACGTCGGGACGAGTGGGTCTCGCACTACGACGACGCGAGCCAGGTGGAGTGGGCCGACGGCATCGGCGTCCCCGTGGTGCGCGGTGCTGCGCGACTGTCCGGCGAGCGGAAGGTGCAGGTGGACGGGCGAACAATCGCCGCGCGCAAGGCCGTGGTGGTTGCCACCGGAAGTACGCCCGTCATTCCGCCGGAGTACGCGGACGTGTGTGCCTGGGGTTCGCGGGACGCGACCGGCGTGGTGGACGTGCCCGAACGGCTGGCCATCGTCGGCGGTGGTGTCGTGGCGTGCGAAGCCGCCACCTGGATGCGCGCGCTCGGCAGCGAGGTCACGATGCTGGTGCGGGGTGACAGCCTGCTCACCAACCAGGAGCCCTTCGCCGCCGAGACCGTGCTTAAGAGCTTGCGGGACAGCGGTGTCGACGTCCGGCTCGAAGCGAACGTGACCTCCTGTGAGCGCCCGGACGCGAGCGACACGGGCCTCGGGCGGGTCCACGGCGGAGCTGTCACGGTGACGGTCGATGACCAGAAACTCGAGTTCGACGAGATCCTGCTGGCTGTCGGGCGCCGTCCCCGCCTCGGCGAGATCGGACTGGACGCGCTCGACCTGACCGACGACCCGGACGCTTGGCCGGACTGGCTGATCGCCGTCGGCGACGCGAGCGGCGAGGCACCGTTGACGCACTGGGGCAAGTACCGAGCTCGCGGGATCGGCGCCCGGCTGGCCGGCGCCGCTGAACCGGAGCCCGCGGATGTCCCGGTCCCGCAGGTGGTCTTCACCGAGCCGCAGATCGCCCAGGTCGGACCGCTCCGCAAGGACCTCGACGAGGTCGAGGTCGTCAGGGTGCCGTTCAACTCTGCCGCCGGCGCCGCGCTGCTGCGTGACCACGTCCAGGGCCAGGCCCAGTTGTTGGTCGATCGGAAGGATCGCGTGGTGCGGGCCGCGACCTTCGTCGGACCGGGTGCCGGCGAACTCCTGCACGCGGCGACGATCGCGATCGTGGGACGGGTGCCCGTCCACGTCCTGCGGCACGCGGTGCCGAGTTATCCGACCGCGAGCGAACTGTGGCTGCGGCTGTTGGAGGAGCTCCCGAGGCAGTACCGCCGCGGCTGAAACGAGCCCGGAATAGAGTCGATTGGACGTTAGTTGACATGTCCACTAACGTGGTCATCGGTCGATCAGAGGAGTCAGTCATGCAGTTCGGAATCTTCACCGTGGGTGACGTGACCACCGACCAGGTGACGGGCCGCACGCCCACCGAGCATGAGCGGATCAAGGCCACGGTCGCGATCGCGAAGAAGGCCGAGCAAGTCGGCCTGGACGTGTTCGCCACCGGTGAGCACCACAACCCGCCGTTCATCGCGCCGGCCAACCCGACGATCCTGATGGCGCACCTCGCCGCTCAGACCGAGCGGATCATCCTCACCACCGCGACCACGCTCATCACCACGAACGACCCGGTGCGACTGGCGGAGGACTACGCCTACGCCCAACACCTCGCCGACGGACGAATCGACCTGATGCTCGGACGCGGCAACACCGGTCCGGTCTACCCGTGGTTCGGCAAGGACATCCGCCACGGACTCGAGCTCGCGGTGGAGAACTACGCCCTGCTGCACAAGCTGTGGCGCGAGGAGTCGGTCACCTGGCAGGGCAAGCACCGCACGCCACTGCAGGGCTTCACCTCCACCCCGCGTCCGATGGACGGCATCGCACCGTTCGTCTGGCACGGCTCGATCCGCAGCCCCGAGATCGCCGAGCAGGCCGCGTACTACGGCGACGGGTTCTTCGCCAACCACATCTTCTGGCCGAAGGAGCACACGCAGCAGATGGTGCAGCTGTACCGCCGCCGCTTCGAGCACTACGGCCACGGCACTGCCGACCAGGCGATCGTCGGCCTGGGTGGTCAGGCGTTCATTCGCAAGAACAGCCAGGACGCCAAGCGGGAGTTCCGTCCCTACTTCGACAACGCCCCGGTTTACGGCGGTGGTCCGTCGATGGAGATGTTCACCCGCGAGACGCCGCTGACCGTCGGCTCGCCGCAGGAGGTCATCGAGCGGACGCTCGGTTTCCGTGAGTACGTCGGCGATTACCAGCGCCAGCTGTTCCTGATGGACCACGCCGGCCTGCCGCTCAAGACCGTGCTCGAGCAGCTCGACCTGCTCGGCGAGGAGGTCGTGCCGGTGCTGCGCAAGGAGTTCGCGGCGATGAAGCCGGCGCACGTGCCGGACGCGCCGACGCACGCCTCGCTGCTCGCCGCGGCTCAGGCCGACGGCACCGCCCCGGGGGATGCGGCCACACCCGCCACCGACCAGTGGACGGGCACCCGCGCCGAGGACGCCAACCAACTCTGATTTTTCTTCCACCCGTAGTCGTGGAATGCGGCTGCTGTTGCGACCGTTTCCATGGACTACGGGTGTAGATCACCAGCAAGGAGACCTGACGTGACCACCGTTACCGTCATCAGTGCGGGCCTGCGCTCGCCGTCGTCGACGAAGTTGCTCGCCGACCAGTTGGCCGACGCCGTCCGTCGTCAACTGGGCGCCGTCGACATCCACGACATCGAGGTGCGCGATCTCGCCCACGAGATCACCGACGCCCTGCTCACCGGTTTCCCGACCGGTGCGCTCAAGGACGCGCTCGAGCAGGTCACCGCGTCCGACGCGATCATCGCCGTGACCCCGACCTTCCAGGCGTCTTACAGCGGACTGTTCAAGTCCTTCGTCGACCTCATCGAGCCCGACACGCTGCGTGGGACGCCGGTGCTGGTCGCCGCGACCGGCGGCACCGAGCGCCACTCGCTCGCGATCGACCACGCGCTGCGTCCACTGTTCGCGTACATGGGTGCGTTCGTGCTGCCGACCGGCGTGTACGCCGCGACCTCCGACTTCGGCGGAGAAGGCGCTGCCGCGCTCGAGCGCCGTATCGAGCGCGCTGCCGGCGAACTGCGAACCGTCCTGGGCGGCAGCAGCATTCGCAAGCCGAAGGTGGACGAGTTCGCCGACGTCACGCCGTTCGAGCAACTGCTCACCACGGCAAACTAGTTCGAGTGGAAGATCGGGCCCGCCAGGACGGGGTCGATCTTCCATCAGAAATCGGAAGGAGCACCGATGATCCAGGAGTTCGACCGTTACGAATACGGACGTCGGCTGTTCGAGCAGCGCAAGTATGCGCAGGCGGCGCGTGAGCTCGAGGAAGTGCTGGCGTCCGGTGAGGGCCTCGGCACCGGCGACGCCCGCGAGCTGCTCATGCGAGCGCTGTTCCACTCCGCGCAGTTGACCAAGGCCGAGGCCGCGGCCCGCGCGGCACTCGAGGACAACCCGACGGACGCGTACGCGCTCGTCGTCCTGGGCCGCACCCTGTACCGGCAGGCCCGGTACGAGGAGGCCGAGACCTATCTGAAGCAGGCCGAGGCGTTCGGCGTCTCGACCGTCTAGAAAGCCTCCACCGAGTGGCCGGGCTGTCAACTGGTGGCCGGTCTATACCCCGGCCACTCGTTCATAGCCCGGCCACTCGGTGATGGGATGACGTCATGGCCACGCAACTGATGAAGCCGCGGGAGGTGCCGCTCGGCGGGCTGCGCGCGATCACCGTGCGGCGGACACTGCCGGCGAAGGATCGCTCGTTCGTCGGGGCATGGTGCTTCGTCGATCACTACGGTCCGCAACGAGTTCGCGCGAACAACGAGGGTGGCATGGACGTCCCGCCGCACCCGCACACCGGACTGCAGACCGTCTCGTGGCTGTTCGAGGGCGAGATCGAGCACCGCGACTCCGGCGGCGCGATCGGCCAGGTGCGCCCGGGTGAGCTCAACCTGATGACCTCGGGCGCCGGCATCTGTCATTCCGAGGTGTCCACCGAGTCGACGGACGTGCTGCACGGCGTCCAACTCTGGGTTGTTCTGCCGGACGCCGACCGGCACACCGTCCGGAATTTCGAGCACTTCGCGGCCGAGCCGGTGGCGCTCGCGGACGACGCCGGCACCGCTCGCGTCTTCCTCGGCGCCCTCGCCGACGTCGCTGAGTCGCCGGTGCACACCTATACCCCGCTGCTCGGGGCACAACTCGACCTCGCGCCCGACGCGAAGGTCACGCTGCGGCTCGACCCGACGTTCGAACACGGGGTTCTGCTCGACACCGGCGCGGTGAGCGTGGACGGCGAGCCGCTGGAGTTCGGTGACCTGGTCTGCCAGGACGAGGGCCCGGATTCTCTTGTGCTGCAGGCAGGTCCGGACGGTGCGCGGATCATTCTGCTCGGCGGTGAGCCGTTCGAGGAGGAGATCATCATGTGGTGGAATTTCGTCGGGCGCACCCATGACGAGATCGAGCAGTTCCGTGAGCAGTGGCAGGCACAGGCCGAGCGTTTCGGCGAGGTCGAGGGGTACGAGGGCGAGACGCTGCGGATCGCGGCCCCGAAGCTGCCCGGTGTCCGGCTGCGTCCGCGCAACCGTCGCGGCAAACGGACTGCGTGAAACCCTGAACTACCCGTGAGTCACGCCTAGCGTTGTGACCAAGGATCCGACTCAGAGGAAGTGTTGCCCGACATGACCGACAAGCTCGACATCGACGTCCGTGACAACCCCGAGCGCAGCCGTTACGAAGCCGTCCACGACGGTGAGGTGATCGGGTTCGCGGAGTACGACAAGACCGAGGACGTCGTCGTGTTCACCCACACGGTCGTCGATTCGGGGTACGAGGGGAAGGGTGTCGCCGGACAACTCGTCCGGTTCGCGCTCGACGCGGTGCGCGACGAAGGCACCCGTGAGGTCGTGCCGCAGTGCTCGTACGTCAAGGGGTGGATCGCCAAGCACCCCGACTACATCCCGCTGGTCTACGGCCAGGCCAAGCCGGCCGCCGACTGACGACGTCCGAGAAGTTCATCGCCCGGTCGGTCTGAAAGGTGCCGCGTTCCAGTTGCGTAGCTGAACCCGAACGCTGGTCGAGTCAGGCTGCTGACGAAGCAAGCAGCGTGCGCCGAGACCACGGTGCCGCGAAGGAGAACCCGGCCACACGATGGATACGTGTGGCCGGGTTTCGTTGTGTCTCATCGGGTTTCGGCGCGCGGGATTTCCTTCGCCAGTCCCGCGGCTCAACCAGCGGTGAGTTCCGTTGGGTGTGACCGATTTTCGGTGCAACCAGCGGTGATGAATTGGTCGTCAGTCGGTGGTGAGGTCGCGAGCCATCTCGTCGAACACCGCCACGAATGCGTCGACGGCTTCGTCGGTGTGGGTGATCGACAGCGTCCACTCCTCTTCACGCCCGGGGGTCATGAAGATGCCGCGGTTCATGTTGTAGAGCCACGCCAGGTCGGCCAGCGGGCCGTTCTGGTGCTCTTTGTAGCTGGCGTAGTCGACGACCTTCTCCGGCGCAAACGTCACGCAACCCTTCGAGCCGATGCCGACGGCGTACCCGGGAAGGTCGTACTTGTCGACGACGTCCTGGCAGCCACCGACGATGCGGTCGTTGAGGTGCGCGAGGTGCTTGTAGGCGTCCGGGGTGAGGACGTCGAGCAGGTTCGCGCGCATCGCGGCGACGCCGAGCGGGTTCCCGTTGTAGGTGCCGACCTGGTAGACCGAGCCGTCCTCGACGACGGACATGACCTCTTCGGTTCCACCGATCGCACCGGTGGGCAGACCCGCGCCGAGACCCTTGGCGAGCGTGACCATGTCGGGCAGCACGCCGAACAGTTCGGTGGCGCCACCCGGAGCAACCTGCAGGCCGGTCTTGACCTCGTCGAAGATCAGCACGATGCCGTGCTTCTTGGTGATCTCACGGACGGCCTCGAGGTAACCGGGTTCGGGGAGCACGACGCCGAGGTTCATCATCGCGGCTTCCATGATCACGCAGGCCGGCTTGCGGCCCTCCTTGTCGAGGGCAACGATGCGCCGCTCCATCGCGTCGGCGTCGTTGAACGGCACCGCGACGGTCATCTGGACGGTGGCGTCCGGGATTCCCGCACCGTAGGGCAGCGATTTGAGGTCGTCCTTGTCGCCGATCTCGCCGTAGGGCACGCCGATCGAGACCATGACGGTGTCGTGGTGGCCGTGGTACGAACCGAAGATCTTCATCACGGTGTCGCGACCGGCGTAGGCACGAGCGATGCGGATGGCGTCCATCGTCGACTCCGAACCGGAGTTCGTGAAACGCCACTTCGGTAGGTTCCAGCGGCGGGCGAGCTCGTCACCGACGACGATGGCGTCCTCGGTGGGTGCCGCGAAGTGCGTGCCCTTGGGGTAACGGTCGGCGATCGCCTTGCCGATGATCGGGTTCGCGTGACCCTGCACCATCGAGCCGAAGCCGTTGTGGAAGTCCCACATCTCGTTGCCGTCGACGTCCCACACGCGCGGGCCCGAACCACCCTCCAGGTAGATCGGCCACGGGTCGCGCAGCTGGTAGGACGACGCGACGCCGCCGGCGAGGTGCTTCTGCGCCCGGGCGTACATCTCCTTGGACTTCTGGGTCTTCTTGTCGAGCTTGGCCGCCTCGATCTCGGTGAGTTCGGCGATCCGCTCAGGACTGATCTCTACAGGCATGACAGTTCTCCAGCCGATCGGCCTGGCATCGGCGGCTGTGTCGTTCGGCTCCGACCGGCCTGGCAGCGGAGCAGGGCGCGTGAACGCGCGACCCCCACAGTACCCCGCACACTCACCCACGAAAGTCCGCAGAACGCGTCGAACGCAGCGCGGCCGCACGGCACGAGCGGACGCACTTTCTCGGGGAAGGGCGGGCACAAACTCACGCGGATTCTGCTTGTCAGCCGAGGGAGCGCAGGGGGTCGGCCAGGTCGCGCTCGAACTGCTCCAGGAAGCGGCGCTGGTCGTGGCCGGGCGCGTGGAAGACCAGGTGGTCGAATCCGGCGTCGACGTACGGCTTGACCTGCTCGAGCACCTCGTCCGGGTTCGAGGCGACGATCCACCGCTTGGCGACCTGCTCAATCGGGAGTTCGTCGGCCAGGCGCTCCATCTCGCGCGGTGAGTCGACCGAGTGCTTCTGCTCGGGAGTGAGTGACAGGGGAGCCCAGAAGCGAGTGTTCTCAAGGGCATTCGCCGGGTCGGTGTCGTACGACAACTTGATCTCGATCATCTTGTCGAGGGCCTCGTAAGAACCCTTGCCCAGCTCAGCGCCCTCCTTCACCGCGGGCAGCAGTTCGTCGGTGTAGAGCGACATGCCCTTGCCGGAGGTGCAGATGAATCCGTCGCCCATGCGTCCGGCGTACTTGGCGACGGTCGGACCGCCGGCCGCGACGTACACCGGGATCCCGCCGTCGGGCACGTCGTAGATCGACGCCGAGTCGGTGCGGTAGTAGTCGCCCTCGAAGGTGACCTCATCACCCTTCCACAGCTGTCGCATCAGTCGGACGGCCTCACGCAGACGGGCGAAGCGCTCCTTGAACGGCGGCCACTCGCCCTCGAACCCGGTGGCGATCTCGTTCAGGGCTTCGCCGGTGCCGACGCCGAGCACGACCCGTCTCGGGAACAGGCAGCCCATCGTTGCGAACGCCTGCGCGACGACCGCGGGGTTGTAACGGAAGGTCGGAGTCATGACGGACGTGCCGAGCGTGATGTCGCTGGTCTGCGCGCCCACGGCCGACATCCACGAGATCGCGAACGGTGCGTGCCCACCGTCGTGGCGCCAGGGCTGGAAATGGTCGCTGACAAAGGCCGACTGCATTCCGTGTTGCTCGGCGGCGACGCCGAGGTCGACGAGTTCGCGCGGGCCGAACTGCTCGGCTGACGCTTTGTACCCGAGGGTGAGGGCCATGGGGTGCTCCTAGCGGGACGGTGGCAAGGCGGTGTCAAGGCGGTGTCAAGGCGGTGGCGCGGTCTGACCCGAGTATCCCCCGCGGCCTAGGGTTGAGTGCATGGAGCCGTTGCTGCGACTGCCCGACGGCACCGTGAAGCAGATCAACCCGTTTTCCGGCACGGAGGTGTGGACGGTGCCCGGCCGCGGCAACCGTCCGCTGCCGTCGGTGCTGGACGACGTGCACTCGCTCACCGAACACGAGATCCGCAACCGGTGCGCGTTCTGCGAAGGGCGCTACCTGGAGACGACGCCGGAGCGCACTCGTTGGACGCGGGTCGAGTCCGGCTGGGTCGAGACAAGTGGCCTCACGGCGGACGAGGTGATTGCGGCGCCGGCCGAGTTCCGCCGGATACCAAACCTTTTCGAGATCCTCTCCTACGACTACTGGCACCTCAACCACGGGTACGACGGTGGTCCGGCGGCACTCGAACGCGAGGAGCACTACCTGTCGACGGAACTGGGTCGCCGGCACGTTCGCGACCTCGTCCGCACCCGGTTGAAGGCCAAGGGTGAGGAATCCGCCGACCTGGACGACGACCTGCTGCAGAACGAGTCACGCGGCTTCTTCGCCGGCTGCCATGACGTGATCGTCGCCCGCCGGCACTACGTCGACGGCGCGACGCGCACCGACCAGCTCGCGTCGTCCGGCACGCTCAGCCCGCACGAGCACACGGCTTTCGTCCGGGCGACGGTCAGCAGTGCACGGCGGTTGTACGAGGGCAACCCGCACGCGCAGTACGTCTCGATCTTCCAGAACTGGCTCGCGCCCGCCGGGGCGTCGTTCGAGCATCTGCACAAGCAACTGGTCGCGATCGACCGCATCGGTGGTCGACTGCGCGGCGAGATCGCCAAGTGGCGCAAGGACCCGGAGATCTACCGCCGGTTCGGGCCCGACCTCGCGCGCACGCACGGTCTGGTCATCGCCGAGAACGAGCACGCGATCGCATTCGCCGGCGTCGGGCACCGCTACCCGGGCATCGACGTGTTCACCAAGGCCGACGGGCTGCCGTGGGAGTTGGGGGACGAGGTGCTGCGCGGCTGGTCCGATCTGGTCCACGCCTGTCATGCCGCGACCGGCGTGCTTGTACCCACGAACGAGGAGTGGCACCACCAGCCGCCGTCCGTGCCGGACGTGCGCATGCCGCTGCGGGCGGTCATCAAGTGGCGGATCAACAACCCGGCCGGATTCGAAGGCGGCACAGGGGTGTTCGTCAACACCATCGACCCGTGGACGTTGCGCGAGCGGTTGGTCGATCGACTGGGTGACCTGCGCAGCGACGGTGTATTGGGTGAGGTCGAACTCAGGTCGACCACCTGAGTGACAGCAACTGCTGACAAAGATCGGGCTTTGTCCTGCGCGAGCCAAGATGTTACCGACGGGTAAATAAATAGGACCCGCGTCACACCGCCGCTGTCGGCCATGGCAGATTTGACCCCAGCACGGCCAACCCCAGAAGAAGTACTATTCTGAGTAGTAGCTAGGACAATGACGTCCGAACGCGACGTCATGCCTCGCACCCGTTGAGAGGGAAGTGAACCGATGGTTGATGTGGCGGCGGCGCTCGAAGCCGGTGGCCTGACGAATCCACATGTTCGCGAGTACGTCGAACACTGGGCGAAGATCACCGGCGCGGACCGCGTCGAAGTGGTCGGCGCCGAGGATGACGCGCGACTGATCCAGGAATGCCTGGACGCGGGCGAGCTCGAGCCGGCCGGGGAGGGCCTGTACTACTCGCGCAGCTACGAGAAGGACACCGCGCGCTCGGAGGAGCGCACCATCGTCGCTACGAACCGTGAGAGCGACAAGGGTGTCTACAACAACTGGCGCCCGGCGCAGGAGATGAAGCAGGTCCAGGTCGAGCGCATGACCGGCGCCTCGAAGGGCAAGACGATGTACGTCGTCCCCTACCTGATGTCGCCCCCCGGCGCTCCGCTGGAGAAGTACGCCGCCGGCGTCGAACTCACCGACTCGCGCACCGTCGTCCTGCACATGATCCGCATGGCCCGCGTCGGCGCCGACTACATCAACAAGCTCGCCGAGCCCGACCACTTCGTGCGCGCCGTGCACGTCACCGGCGACCTGGAGAACCTCGGCCAGGGCACCGACGACGACCAGCGTTACTTCGTCACCGTCGCCGACGAGCGCACCATCCTGCACTTCGGTTCCAGCTACGGCGGCAACGCCTTGCTGGGCAAGATCGCCCACGGTCTGCGCCAGGCGGCGTACGACGGATGGGCCTCCAAGGAGTTCCTGTCCGAGCAGTTCATGCTGATCGGCATCAAGGACAAGGAGACCGGCAAGGAGTACCACATCTGTGGTGGCTTCCCGAGTGCCTCGGGCAAGACCAACCTGGCCATGATGCTCCCACCGGACGCCCTGGGCGACCGGTACGAAGTCTCCTTCTACGGCGACGACATCGCCTGGCTGTGGGTCGGCGACGACGGCAAGCTCTACGGCATGAACCCCGAGTTCGGTGCGTTCGGTGTCGCCAAGGACACCAACGAGAAGACCAACCCGACGGCGCTCGCGTCCGTGGCACCCGGCACCGGCACGATCTTCACCAACGTCGCCTACAACGAGAAGACCCACGAGGTGTGGTGGGAGGGCAAGACCCCGAACACCCCCTCGGACGTCGAGGGCTGGCGTGACTGGCGCGGTCGCCTCATCTCCGAGCGCAGCGACGATGAGAAGAGCGCCCCGTGGGCGCACCCGAACAGCCGCTTCACCACGACGCTGGCCAATGTGCCGAACGTCGCGCAGGACTTCGAGGACCCCAAGGGTGTGCCGATCGACGGCATCATCTTCGGTGGCCGCACCCGGGACCGTGAGCCGCTGATCCGCGCGATCGACGACCTCGCCGAAGGTGTGTACGACGGTCTGACGCTCGGCGCCGAGGCGACCGCTGCGGCCGACGGCAAGGAGGGCGTGCTGCGTTACGACCCGATGTCGATGCGCCCGTTCATGTCGTACGGCGAGGGCGATTACGCCCAGCACTGGCTCGACATCATCGGCGCCGTCAAGGACAAGCCGATCTTCGCGCACGTGAACTGGTTCCAGCGCAGCCAGGAGGACGGTCACTACCTGTGGCCCGGCTACCGCGAGAACCTGCGTCCGCTGCTGTGGCTGATGGCGCTGAAGAACGGCGAGGTCGACGGCGTCAAGACGCCGGCCGGCATCATCCCCAAGCAGGAGGAACTCAACCTCGAAGGCCTGGAGATGCCGCAGGCCGACCTCGACAGGATCCTGTCGATCGACGTGCCGCGCTGGCGCGAGGAGATGGGCTACCGCGAGGAGCACCTCAAGGCGTTCGAGCGTTTGCCGCAGGAGATTTGGGAAGCCCACCGCCGCGTCGCCAAGGACTTCGACGACGCCGAGTGACCTACACCCGTAATCAACGAAAGTGGCCGCTCCTGCGGCCACTTTTCGTTTGCTCCCGCTACTCGGCGAATTCCTCGGCGACGTCCCAGAATCGGGTACGAAGCCGAAAACGGGTGGGCTCGCTGATCTCGTAGACACCGAGGCGACCGGACAGGTCGACCAGCAGCGCCCGGTCGAGTTCCGGCGGTATCGACGGCTTGCGCTCCAGCAGGTGAGCGCGTGCGCTCGGCGACGCCGAACGCATCCACGACGACACGACGGCCTTGCTGACCGCGGTGATCGCGGCCTCCTCGTCGGCGGTGACCAACATCGCCGGGTCGACCCGGTCGAAGTCAATCGGTACCGGGATGGGCGCCGGTCGGTCGACCCGCCTGGCGGGCATCTGTTTCGGGCTCGGGCGAGCGCCGATACTCGTGGGAGTAGGCGCCGAATCTACTTGCGGTTCAGCGGTTTCGCTGGCCGAAGGCTGCTCGGGGGCGGGAGCCGGCGTGGTGCGCACGAACACGGTGTCGTCGATGATCGACGGATCGACGAGCTGGACGTCGTCGGCCTCGCGCCACAGGTGCTTGGAGACACCGTTGGGGTTCCCGTCCTTGTCCGGCACGGCCAACACGATCACCTGGGCGCCGAGGTGCTGAGCTTCCTCCACTGCTTCGGTGAGATCGTCGTCGCCGCTGAGCAGATAGATGATGTCGACGATCCGGTTGCGGCTGTGGGTGGCGAGGTCGAGCCCGATGCGCAGGTCGACACCCTTCTGCTCGCCGCCGTACGACAGGCGTCCCAAGCGCAGTTTCACGCGCGGCAGCATGCCGATGCGTTCCTGCAGTTCGTCCGGGTTGCCACCACGCTGACCGCCGGAGTCGTACCAGTTGACGCGCAGCAACGGCAGTCCGCTCAGCCGTTCCGCCTGCGCGATGAGCTGCTCGATCAAACGCTGATGGTCCACGACCACACCGGCACGCAACGAACTCCCCGAGACGCAGGTGGCGGTGGCCGCCAACAGGTATCCGGCATCGACGTACAGGGCGCAATAGGACCGGCTCATGACCCGACCCTAACGAGGCGGGCCGTCCGCCGTGTCGGGTTGGCCCGACCTCGAACCCGCCCGTGGACGGGAATGTGCTGCCCACCCCTGGGGAGGAGGGTTAGGTTCGTCAACGCAGACCGAGGGGAAAGACCGTCATCGTCCGGGGGGTGCTGGTCACTGCGCTGAACCTGGACATCGGAGCGAAGATCCGGTGGCCGAGCAGGTTGCAGCACGTGCCGGATCGGGAATTGGTCTGACAGGCAAAGAGAATGGCGAAGTGGCCGGGTCCCCCCGCGGACCCGGCCACTTCACGTTCAGCAGACGCGTTCGATCAAGCCTTGATCGAGACGTCGTCGAAGACGAAGCTCGTCTGGGCGGAGGAGTCCTCGGTGGCCGAGAACTTCAACGTGACCGACTGGCCCTTGTAGGCGGACAGGTCGACCGTGACCTGCTTCCACGCACCCTTGGTCAGGTTCGAGTACGAAGCAACCGTGCGGGCCGTGCCGCCGGACGGGGTCACCGTCACCGATGCCTTGTCGTACGCGGTGTACGAGGTGGTCTCGGACGAGTCCACGGACACCCAATAGGTGAGGGTGGCCGAGGTGGACGTCGACGGGATGGTCACCGTCTGCTGCTCGTACTCCGAGGAGGTCGTACCGTTTCCGCCGAGCCACATCTTCCAGCTGCCGCTGTGCGCGGTGCGGCCGGTGTTGTTCGTGATCGGTCCGCTGGTGCCGGTCCAACCGGTGCTACCGGATTCGAAGCCACCGTTGGTGACACGCTCGCTGCCGGCCGGCGTCGGGTCGGTCGGGCCGGGGTCGGTGGTGCCGGAGCAGGCCGCCGTGCCCTTGGGAACGGTGATCGCGTTGAACGCCTTCTCGACCGCGGTGCAGACCGCGCTGCTCGAGCCGTACAGCTCGATCGCCGACTTGATCGCACCTTCACGAGCTGCCCGGTAGTTCGAGCTCGTGGTGAGCTTGGTGGACAGGGTGCGGTACCAGACCTTCTCGATATTGGTCCGTCCTGCGCCCGTGACCGCCGGTGCGCCACCACAAGTCGGGGAGTTGTAGGAGACCCCGTTGATCGTCTTCGAACCCGACCCTTCGGCAGCCATGTAGAACCAGTGATTCAGCGGGCCGGAGGAGTAGTGCGGGTCGACGGTGATCGTGCTGGAGGAGTAGCAGTCCAGGCTGACGCCGTCCTTGCTCGGCTTGTCCATGTAACGCAGCGGCGTGCCGTTGCCGTTGAGGTTGATCAGCTCACCCATGTAGTAGTCGGGATTGTCGGCGGGGAGAGCCGCGTGGAACTCGACGGCGACGCCGAAGATGTCCGAGGTCGCCTCGTTGAGGCCACCCGACTCCACGTAGCGGCCGGCGCCCGGGTTGCCGTAGTCGAGGTTCGCGGTGTTCTCGGTGACGCCGTGGGTCATCTCGTGCGAGGCGACATCGAGTTCGGTCAGCGGGGCAGCGTTGTTGCGGCCGTCGCCGTAGGTCATCTGGGTACCGTCCCAGAAGGCGTTGACGTAGCTGTTGCCGTAATGGACGCGGCTACGAGCGCCGGTACCGTTGTTCCAGATGCCGTTACGGCCGAGCACGTTCTTGAAGTAGGCGAACGTGGTGTCGGCGCCGAACTGTGCATCGACGGCCGCCGACTGACGGCTGCTGGTGGAACCGGTGCCCCAGGCATCGTCGGAGTCGGTGAACTGGGTGCCGGTGCCGGAGGTGCCGTTGTTCATGTCGGTCGTGTAATTGCCGGTGGTCGAGTTGCGCAACTGGTAGGCGCCACCCGAGTACGTGGTCGACAGGCTCACGCTGCCGACGAACACGCCGCGACCGGTGCCGGCGTGGATCTTCTCGCTCGAGGAGATCACGGCGCCGGTCGACGCGTCGACCATCACGACCTGGCGGCTCGGGGTCTGGTTGTGCGCGACGCCTTCGGTGGTGACGGCGCGGACGAGGCTCGCGGTGCCGTCGGCGTGAAGGATGACGGCCTGCTCGGACTTCGTCGCCTTGACCTGCTTCGGCGCGCCGTCCTTGGTGCGCTTGGCGCTGTGGCCGACCGCTGTCTGGCGGGCGCCGGCGTCGGTGACCTTCGCGGTACCGGACGGCAGCGAGACCTTCGCCTCGACGTTCCAGATGGTGTCGACGATCTTGCCGCCCGCGTCACGCTTGACGATGAGGTCGCCGCCGATGACCTTCATCCCGGCGTAGGTGCGGTCGTAGCGGGTGTGCGTGGAGCCGTCCGGGTCGGTGATGACCGACTTGACGACCAGCTTCTCCTTGGCGCCGAGGCCGAGGGACTTCGCGGTGTCGCCGGCGGCCTTGCCGGCCGCCGCCATCTGACCGGCGTAGGTGGCCGGGGTGACCGACATGGCGGCCGCGGGGGCAGCGGCCTTGGGGGCGGCGACGTGCGCCGCGTCGGCAGGTGTGCCGAACGTGAGGGCGGCAACGGAACCGAGGGCCACGAGGCCGAGCGCTGTGCGCTTCATGTACTCCTCCTACGGAGCGGGAAAGGGAACGGCGTGCGGGGTGACGCGCCGTTCGCTGAGAGTGCTCCCTGCGTCCGTTAGTAGGACAGTGGCTTTGACAAAGCTTGACCAAGGCAAGACGAAACCTTGATCGGAGACGTCCTCGCGCTGACCGTTTCCTTACCGATGAGCAGGGGTGCGCTTTACCGGCACCGAGGAGTTATGCCTGAGGGTTATGCGGCACACCGTGTGCGTGAGCGCGGATGTTGTTCCAGCGGCGGCGCAGCTTCCACCGAAGACGACGGTAACGACGACGAAGCTTGCGACGCAACGGAATCCGGGCGTACGGATCACGAATCGGAAGCGCGATGCGCTGGATGTGGGCGTCGGTGAGTGCGTGGCGCAGCACCTCGACGAGCACCCGGACGTCGTCCTCGGCGTCGTGCGGTCTGGCCTGTGGGACGTCCCAGTAAGTGCACAGGGATTCGAGGGAGAACGTGGCCGCAGGAGTCTTCAGCGCGCGGGTCAGCTCGATCGTGCACAGGCGCTCGCGAGTGGGCAACGTCGAGCCGACGCGTTTGGCCTCGGCGGCGAGAAAGGCCCAGTCGAAACGTGCGTTGTGCGCCACGACGACACGATCACGGACGAGGTCGGCGACGGTCGGCGCGATCTGGGCGAACGTGGGCGCTCCGGCCAGGCGCTCGGAAGTGATGCCGTGGAGGTCGACGGGACCCGGGTCGACGCCTGGATCGACCAACGTGCTCCAGCGTCGCTCGATCGACCCGGATGCATCGAGTTGGGTGACCGCGACCTGCAGGACGCGGTGGTGGCGCGGGTCGAGTCCGGTGGTCTCGACGTCGAGCACCGCGTAATTGTGTGGAAAGCGGCGACTCACCTCGACCGGAAGCGGTTCGGGGGGAGTCGTCGAGGTCATGGCACCACTGTAGGAGCACGGTCCGACAGTCCCGGGAGACAAGTCGCGGACGAGGGCATACCGTTGGCCAGGTCGGGCTCAAGAGTTCGACTTCGAAATGTCACCACGTTCGGGAGCCGTCACAATGTCCGAGTCACAGTCAGCGACCGTCGCGTCGATCCGTCAGTTGCGCACGCAGATCCCGGGTCCGAAGTCCCGTGAACTGCACGCTGCTCGCGAGAAGGCCGTCTCCAGCGGATTCGGTGTCACCTCGCCGATCTTCATCGACCATGTCGAGGGTTCGATGCTGGTCGACGTCGACGACAACAAGCTGATCGACTTCGCGTCCGGTATCGCAGTGACCAGTGTCGGTGCGGCGAACCCGAAGGTCGCTGAAGCCGTTGCTGCACAAGCGAAGTCGGCGATCCACACCTGCTTCATGGTGACCGAGTACCAAGGCTTCGTCGACGTCTGCGCGAAGCTGAACGAGTTGACGCCGGGCGACTTCGACAAGCGCAGCGCGCTGTTCACCAGTGGTGCGGAGGCGATCGAGAACGCCGTGAAGATCGCCCGCGCCTACACCGGTCGCCCGGCAGTCGTCGTCCTCGATCACGCGTACCACGGGCGCACGCACATGACGATGTCGATGACCGCGAAGAACGTGCCCTACAAGCAGGGATTCGGTCCGTTCGCGACCGAGGTGTACCGGACGCCGACCGCGTACGGCTTCCGCTGGCCGAACGGGCGCGAGAACGCTGCGTCCGAGGCGCTGGCGATGCTGAAGGAAATGGTGCTGACCCAGATCGGTGCCGGTAACGTCGCCTGCATCGTGGCCGAGCCGATCGCGGGGGAGGGCGGTTTCATCGCTCCCGAGCCCGGCTTCCTCAAGGGTGTGCAGGACTTCGCGCGTGAGCACGGCATCGTGTTCATCGCCGACGAGATTCAGACCGGATTCGCCCGTACCGGAACGCTTTTCGCTTCCGAGTTCGAGGACATCGAGCCCGACCTCATCACCACCGCCAAGGCGCTCGGTGGTGGAATGCCGATCTCCGCGGTCACCGGGCGGGCCGAGATCATGAACGCGGCGCCGGTCGGTGGCATCGGCGGTACGTACGCCGGCAACCCGGTGGCCTGTGCTGCTGCGCTCGCGGCGATCGAGGTCATCGAGAGCGATGACCTGGTCGGTCGTGCGAAACAGATCGAAGCGGTGGCGATGCCGCGGCTGGAAAGCTTCGTGCAGTCGTCCCCGTACGTCGGTGAGGCGCGCGGTCGTGGAGCGATGCTCGCGATCGAGTTCGTCACCGACGACGGCATCACCCCGAATGCGGATGCAGCCAAGAAGGTTGCTGCTCAAGCCAATTCGCAGGGCGTGCTGACGTTGACCTGCGGCACTTTCGGCAACGTCATCCGCCTGCTCCCGCCGTTGATCATCAGCGACGAAGAACTGGACGAAGGCCTCGACGTGATCGGGGAAGCGATCGACGCACTCTGAGCGATCAGAGTCGCAGGGCGCCTTTGAGTCCCTGCCAGGCGTGGCCGGTCTGTCTCTCGACCTCGCTGGCAATCTCGCGCACTCGTTGCGCAAGGTCGCGCTCGTCGATGGTCAACTGATTGTCGAAGCGTTCGTCCAGGACGCTGGTCGATGCCGACCAGGCATGCATGGCGACGGCGTCCAGGAAGATCTCGAGCACCCGCCCGGGGTCGTCACCCTCCCGGTCGACGCTGATCCAGTCGAGTTCGTCCTGCCAGAGCGCCGACCGCGCCGGGTCGGGATGAAGACTCAGTACGGTGCCGAAGTTCGCGGTGCCGGCTGTCGGCCGCAGGTAGTCGCGCACCTGGTGCACCAGTCGCAGGACGTTGTCGTCGGTCAGCGATGCTCCGATGACCAGTAGGTGCGAGGTCAACAACATCGACTGGAACAGTGCGCCGGCCGGCCGATGCCGTGCGTCGTACGCCGCGAACTGTGAGCGGGTGAGCACGATGTCGTCCGGATGCTGCACATCGCCGTGCATCTTCAGCAGCCAGGGCCGTCCGTCGGTGCGCCGTTCGTACGGCAGCACCGCCAGGCGTATGCGGTGGTCGGCGGAACTCACCGCACGTTCGTAGAGATCGTCGTAGTTGGTGGTGGCCGACTGCTGAACCCGTAGCGCGGCGAGCAGCAGATGCGACAGCCCGGGACGCTTGACCGTCTTGACCTGATCGACGACCGCCGAGGCGAACTTCGGGTCGCGCCGCTGCAGCAACTCGGCCTGATCCAGCAGCGACAGTTCGCCGAACGACTGGGGCGTGATCGTGTCCGGCAACTTCGCGGCTGCCACGATCCGGGCAACGAGGGTTCGCCAATCCGGAAGTCCGGCACCGACGCTCACGCCTGCGCCGAGGAAGAGCGACAGTTCACCCTTGCGGGCGCGGGTGCCGAGGGTCTGCGCCAGGGAGAGCGTGGGCTCGTCCGGACGCCCGGACTGTGCGAACCCCGGGAACCATCGCGTCGGATCCCCGAGTCGGGCGTCCTGAAGTGCCTGGAATCGACGCTCGTCGATGGTCGTGAGCAGTATGTCGAGCACGTGATGCTCGGCCGCTTTCACCAGTACGTCGAGCAATCGGCCCTGGACAGAGCCGGATTCGTCGTCGAGCCCGCCGCCGCCGACACCGAGCACCGGGACGGCGACCCGCGCCAGGCGGGTGTTCAGTGTCGCGGCGACATCGTCCAGACAAGCGGCGAGGTGCTCGACGAGCGCGTCAGCGTCCGAGCGTCCGCCGTCGGTGACGTCGACCCACCAGGTGCGACCGGTCCTGCCGAAGTGCTGTTCGTCGAAGCGTGTGGGCTTGCTGGTGTCGACGCCGAGCTTCTTCCATTCCTCACGCACCGAGAAGGTGGAGTCAGTGGGAAGAACGATCGCGTCGTACGCGACATCGGCCAGGTCGGCGTGCAGCAGGAAGAGGTGGCCCTTGAGCATGAGTCGATCCTGTCAAACCAGGGGGACGGTCGTCGGTCGGACGCAGAAGGTTCTCTACCGTTGAGAAGGTTCGATCACCGTTCCGAGAAGGAGAAAACCTTCTCGGATCAGGAAACCTTCGTGTTCGGGTAGGTGACCTCAGGCCCGTCGATGCCGTCCAGGACCGTGCTGGTCGCGCGGCCCAGGGCCTCCAGCGATGCCTCATCCAGGCGATCGAACAGGTGACGGCGTACCGTCTCGACGTGGCCGGGTGCGACCTTGTCGAGCGCGGCTTGACCCTCGGCCGTGATCCCGATCCAGGCACCGCGGCGGTCCTGCTCACAGTCGATACGGCTGACCAGTCCACGTGCTTCCATCCGCTTGACCTGATGCGACAGTCGGCTGCGCTCCCAGAACATCCCGTCGGCCAGCACGGTGGCGCGCAACCGGCGGTCAGGTGCCTCGCTCAGTGCGACCAACACCTCGAAGTCGGGTAGTGAGAGTCCGCCGTCGGCCTGCAACTGCCGCGAGATCAGCGCGTTCAACTCGCGATGTGCGAGCAGCCATTGGCGCCAGACCTGCTGCTGTCGGTCGTCGAGCCAACGCGGCTCGGGTGTCTCGTTCCCGCTCATTTCCGGGCTCCCCTCGGCGTAGTTGACATGTCAAGAATAACACCTCTATTGTTGGTGACACGTCAACAACAGCTGCGGCGCCGGCTCGGCCGCACCGCGTTCAACAAGGAGCACTACATATGTCCGGTATCGACACGCTGAACGGCACCTACGTTATCGACCCGTCGCACACCCGCATCGGCTTCGTGGTCCGCCACGCGATGGTCACCAAGGTCCGCGGCTCGTTCAACGAGGTCGACGGCAAGGCCGTCACCGGTGAGAACCTGCAGGATGCGTCCATCGACGTCACGATCGACACCGCATCGGTCGACACCCGCAACGCCGACCGTGACGGGCACCTGAAGAGCGCCGACTTCTTCGACGTCGAGAAGTACCCGACGATCACCTTCAAGAGCACCGACGTCCAGGCCAAGGGCGATGACCTCGTCGTCACCGGCGACCTGACCATCAAGGACCTCACCAAGTCGATTACCATCGAGTTCGAGTACGAGGGTGGGGCCACCGACCCGTTCGGCAACCAGCGTGTCGGCTTCGAGGGCAAGACCGTCGTCAACCGCGCGGAGTACGGTCTGACCTGGAACGCAGCCCTCGAGACCGGCGGCGTCCTGGTCTCCGACAAGGTCACCTTGGAGTTCGAAATTTCCGCGATTCGTCAGGCCTGATCCGCCCGCGGCCTGACCGCAAAGCAAGCCCCCGCCCCACCGCGAACCCCCGTCGCGGTGGGGCGGGCTCGTTCGTCAGCCGCGAAGTTCGCGCTTGAGGATCTTGCCGGACGCGTTGCGCGGCAGATCGTCGATGAACTCGATCTGCTTGGGCACCTTGAAGGACGCCACCTGCGTGCGCGCGTGCTCGGTGAGCGTCTCGACGTCCAGGTCGGACGCTTCGGGCCGGCGCACGACGAACGCCACGATCTTCTCCACCCACTTCTCGTCGGGCACCCCGACGACCGCGACCTCGGCGACGCCGGGGTGGGTGTAAAGAGCGTCCTCGACCTCGCGGGACGCGACGAGCACACCACCGGTGTTGATGACGTCCTTGATGCGGTCGACGACGAAGATGTAGCCTTCCTCGTCCTGGCGCACCAAGTCGCCGGAGTGGAACCAGCCATCGGCGAACGCTTCTTCGGTGGCCTTGAAATTGTTCCAGTAGCCGTCGCACAACTGCGGTGAGCGGTAGACGATCTCACCGGATTCGCCGGTCGGGACGTCGTCGCCGGACGCGTCGACGACCCGTGCCTCGACGAACAGCACCGGCTTGCCCGCGCTGTCCGGACGCGCCTCGTGCTCCTCCGGTCGCAGCACCGTCGTCAGTGGTGCGACCTCGCTCTGACCGAAGCAGTTGTAGAAACCGACAGTCGGCGCCTTCGCCTGCCACTTCTTGAGCACCGGCACCGGCATGATCGACGCCCCGTAGTAGGCCTTGGTCAGCCCGCCGAACGAAAGTCGTTCGAAATCAGGGTGATTCGCCATGCCCACCCACAGTGTCGGTGCTGCGAAGAACGAACGGTGACCGTCGTTCGCCAGCCGGTTCAGGACGTCCGCTGCTTCGGGCACTTCGAGGATCGTGTTCGTCTGACCGATCATCAGCCCCGGCAGCACGAACACGTGCATCTGCGCCGAGTGGTACAGCGGCATCACGTGCAACGGGTTGTCGTCCGGATGCAGGTCGAGCGCGTGGATGCACGACACGTACTCGCTGACCAGCGCCCGGTGCGACATGATCGCGCCCTTCGGAGCCGATGTCGTGCCGGAGGTGTAGAGCAACTGGACGGTGTCGGTGTCCCGGCCGCGCTCCTCGAAATCGGGGGTTGAATCACCCTGTGCCACAGCGAGAATGGAGTCGCCGGCGTCGCGGAGCGCAATGACGGCGGACGGCGGGTGCTCGATGTCGTCGAGGCGGGCGGCGAACGCGGGATCGACCAGGACGAGCGTGCTTGCGCTGTTGTTGATCAGGTGGTCGAGCTCGCGGCCGAGCAGGTTGTAGTTGAGCGGCACATGGATGAACCCGGCGCGTGCGCAGGCCAGGAACGCGATCAGGTAGGCGTCGGAGTTCTTGCCGAGGGTTGCGATGCGCGCTTTCGGTTCGAGTCCAAGACCGGCCAGGTGGTGCGCGACCCGGGTGACCGCGTCGTCCAACTCGCGGTAGCTCCAAGTGCGGTCGCCGAAGCGCACGGCCTCCCGGTCGCCGAATCGCGCGGCACTTCGGCGGACGACGTCCGACACCGTGTTGCTGCGCAGCGTGGTCGCGTCCATCATGCGCTGGTCCCCTGCTGGGGAAGATGTGCGTCGAACCAGGCGAGCAGGTCGGCGGTCACCTCGTCACGGTTGGTCTCATTGAGCAGTTCGTGACGAGCCTCGGGATAGATCGTCGTCGTGACCTCGCGGACGCCCGTCTTGCGCAACTGTGCCGCCACCTCGCGCACGCCCTTGGCCTCCTTGCCGCCGACCGGATCGTTGCTGCCGGACACCAGCAGAATCGGCAGATCGTCCGGGGTCGCCGAAACGACCTTGTCGTCGTTGACCCGCTCCAGTCCGTGCAGCAGGTCGGCGTAGAACCCGACCGTGAACAGCTCGCCGCACTTGGGATCGGCGATGTACCTGTCGACCTCGGCCTCGTCGCGCGAGAGCCAGTCGAAGTCGGTGCGTGCCGGTTTGAAGGCGGCGTTGTACTGGCCGAAGGTGAGTTTGTTCATCAGGCCGGACGGGTGCCGGCGACCCTTCAGCTTCGCCTGTGCGCCGGCGATTCCGCGGCCCACCTTGCCGAGCGGGCCGGCCGATCCACCGGTGCCCGAGAGCACCAGGCCGGCGAGTTCGGATCCGTACTTCGTGACGTACATCCGCGAGAGGAACGATCCCATCGAGTGGCCGAACAGGAACACCGGCAGGCCCGGGTGGTCGGCCTTGATCCGCTGGGTGAGCACGGACATGTCGTCGACGACGGCGTCGAAACCGTCCTCGTCCTTGAAGTAACCGACGTCGTTCGGGTCGCGGACCGTCTTGCCGTGGCCGCGGTGGTCACCGGCGTAGACCACATACCCGGCGTCGGTCAGTGCCTGGGCGAACCGCTCGTAACGGGCGCCGTGCTCGGCCATCCCGTGCGCGAGCTGGACGGCGGCGCGCGGAGTGCCCTCCGGCGACCAGCAGTGGACGAAGACCGGCGTCTCGTCGGCGGTGTCGAGCAGGAAGGTGTCGGTGCGCACGGTGTTCCTCGTTCCGAATGTGACCAAACAGGTGACCAGATGACTGTGGTGAGCCTATGCCGCCGGGTCCGTCGGCGCGGCCGATCCGAAAACGTCAATGTCGCCAGATCAGCCGGAGCCACAGAAGCTCCCCCAACTGCTCGAGCGCCGTGTGTTCAAGCCGGCCGGGGTGAATCAGACCAGCTACCCGACGACCGCCGGCACGAAGGGTCCGTTCCTGGTCGGTACCGCGTTCGCCGGCAACAGACCTACCCGCTGAACAGTTTCGACCCGTCGGGGTTCGGTGCTGCCGGGGCGCTCGTCAGCACTACCAAGGACCTCAACGCCTTCACCGAGGACCTGCTGAGGTTCGGGGAAACCCGACAGGCCGTCCGGGCGTTGACCCGACAGTAGTTGTCGGCACCTGTCCAACCCCGTCCACGCGACGTACTCTGAAACGACAGGTGAGCCCGCGTCGAAGGGAGCTGTCATGTGGATCGTCCACCCGATCGCCGGTCTGCTGCTCGCGATGTACGCGGGCGTGGTCTGGCAGAAGGGCCACGACGGCAACCGGCGCGCGATCATCCTCGCCGTACTGATGCTGATGCTGACCGTCCTCGGTGCGGGCTGGGTGGTGCACCCGGCGGCAGGAATCACACTCGCGGCCTGCTTCGCGTTCGCCGGCGGCAACATCCTGAAGAAGCACAGCAACCACGGTCTGCGGGTGCTGGCAACGGCCGCCGCCTTCGGTGTCTTCGGGGCGGGGTGGGTCTTCATCCCGCTCGTGGTCGCGACGGCGATCTCGCTGATGAACGGCTCGAAATCCACCAAGCCGAAGGGCAAGGCCGTCGCCAACAGCTGGCCCCCACCGCTGGCCTGGCCGGTCACGCAGCCGGTGCCGCAGGCGTTCTCCCACATGGGCGCCCAGCCGATGCCGCAGCCGCAGAACCTCACCGTGCTCTCGCAGCACCCGCGGTTGCCGTCCGACAGTGCCAAACGCGCCAAGGCGCTCAACCTGCAATGTTTCGAGGCGCTCGCCTACATCGACGAGCGCGGCCCGGCCGGCGACAAGCTGCGCTTCGAGGTCGAGCAGATCCAGCACGACTTCGCGGTCGAGGCGATCGGGGCCTACCTCGCGTTGTCGCCCGCACGGGCCGACACCAGCCCGCTGCGCGACGGACGCACCGGTCAGGACCTTCTCAACGAGCAACTCGACCTGTTGTCCGACGGCGTCCACGCGGTGATGGAGCGGGCCGAGGAACTCGGAGCCGAGCAGATCCTGGCCAGCCACGCCTTCGTCAGCCAGAAGTTCGCCCAGCAGAAGACGTCCGAACTGCAGTTGTGAGCACGCATGAAGAAGGCCCCGGCATCACGCCGGGGCCTTCCTCATGTGCTGGGTGTCAGCCGCAGTTACCCCAGGTCCAGCGGCCGGCGGACGCGTGCGGCCTGGCGTCCCAGCCCGGACGGACGTCGCCCCAGTAGGCGACGCACTTGCCCTTGCCGTACGCCTTCGTGGCTGCGAAGTACTTGTACTTCTTCCAGTCCTGCACGTAGCCGCGACCGTCGTTCGCCACGTCGAGACGCGCGAGCGTCGGGGTGTACGTGCCGTGCCAGGCCACCTTGCGGGTGACGACACAGTTCATCCCGTTGGATGCGTTGTAGGTGAGGTAGACGTCCCCCCACTTCTTGCCGTTCTTGTAGATGCCTCGGTGTCCGTCCTTCACGACGGAATAGCCCGAACCGCACCCCTGACGGATGACGTCCGACGCGCTGTGTGCCGAAGCACCTCCGGCGTTCGCCAGCCCGATCCCACCGATCGCGATCGCCCCCGCAACCGCCAAAGAACCGGTGATCTTCATGTTCCTCATGACTTACCCCCTCCTGTGGAGCGCCGGGTTGCGCACCCACGGAAGAGGTGACGGGTCTCACACCCGAGTCGGTTCCGGCTGAAAGAAGAAAGGCCCCGGTCGCGTGAGCGACCGGGGCCTTTCGACACGTCGAACTACCGTTCTTCTGTGCCCGGGTTTCGATGCGCCCGTCGCGGCTTCGTCCCTCAGCCGCAGGACTTACTCAACCTGCGGGCACCCACGAAGCACGCTTCCTTCGTCAGCGTTCTTCTGTGCCCGGGTTTCGATGCGCCCGTTGCGGCTTCGTCCCTCAGCCGCAGGGCTTACTCAACCTGCGGGCACCCACGAAGCACGCTTCCTTCGTCAGCGTTCTTCTGTGCCCTTGATGAATGCCTCGAGCTTGGTGCGGCCCTCGGTGTCCTCGCGCTGCTCGGGCGGGCTCTTCATCAGGTACGACGACGCCGACAACAGAGCGCCGCCGATGCCGCGGTCCTTGGCGATCTTCGCCGCACGGATGGCGTCGATGATGATGCCGGCCGAGTTGGGGGAGTCCCAGACCTCGAGCTTGTACTCCAGGTTCAGCGGCACGTCACCGAAGGCGCGACCCTCCAGGCGCACGTACGCCCACTTGCGGTCGTCCAGCCAGGCGACGTAGTCCGAGGGACCGATGTGCACGTTGCGGTCGTCGGCACCGACGCCGGCGAGGGACCCGTGCAGGTTGGAGGTGACGGCCTGGGTCTTGGAGACCTTCTTGGACTCAAGGCGCTCGCGCTCGAGCATGTTCTTGAAGTCCATGTTGCCGCCGACATTGAGTTGGTAGGTGCGGTCGAGCGCGACGCCGCGGTCCTCGAACAGCTTGGCCATCACGCGGTGGGTGATGGTCGCGCCGACCTGGCTCTTGATGTCGTCGCCGATGATCGGCACGCCTGCAGCCTCGAACTTCGCCGCCCACTCCGGATCGGAGGCGATGAAGACCGGGAGCGCGTTGACGAAGGCGACGCCGGCGTCGATCGCGCACTGGGCGTAGAACTTGTCGGCCTCTTCCGAACCCACCGGCAGGTAAGACACGAGGACATCGACCTCGGCGTCCTTGAGCGCCTTGACCACGTCGACCGGCTTGGCGGCGGACTCGTCGATGGTCAGGCGGTAGTACTTGCCCAGGCCGTCGAGGGTGTGGCCGCGCTGCACCTCGACGCCGGAGGTCGGGACGTCACAGATCTTGATCGTGTTGTTCTCCGAGGAGTTGATCGCCTCGGCGAGGTCCTTGCCGACCTTCTTGTCGTCGACGTCGAACGCAGCGACGAACTCCACGTCGTTGACGTGGTATTCGCCGAACTTCACGTGCATCAAACCGGGGACGGTCGCGGTGGCGTCCGCGTCCTTGTAGTACTCGACACCCTGCACCAACGAGCTGGCGCAGTTACCGACGCCGACGATGGCGACGCGAATGGAACCCATGAGTGAATCTCCTTGTTGTCAGGGCTTGTGCGGTGACCCGGAGGGGTCGGGTGATGAATTGCGCTCGGTTTCGATCAGTTCGGTCAGCCAGCGCACCTCGCGCTCGGTCGACTCCAGACCATGTCGGTGCAGCTCGGCGGTGTAGCGGTCGCTGCGTTCGCGCCGGATCCTGGCCTGCTCGCGTGCGGTGTCGAGTCGCTCCTCGAGCCGGGTGCGCCGGCCCTCGAGGATGCGCAGTCGCACCTCGCGGTCGGCTCGACTGAAGAAGGCGAAGTGGACATCGAAACTGTAGTCCTCCCACGTCGCCGGGCCGGCTTGTTCCATGAGTGTCTGGAACTGCTCCTTGCCCTCGGCGGTGAGTTCGTAGCTGATCCGGGCACGCTTGGAGGCCGCCGAATCGGTGTGCTCGGTGATCCATCCGCGGGACACCAGTGACTTCAGGCACGGATACAGGGATCCGAACGACACCACCCGGAACGCTCCGAGGATTCCGCCCAGGCGCTTTCGCAGTTCGTACCCGTGCATCGGCTGTTCGTGCAGCAGCCCGAGGACAGCCAACTCGAGGGTGGCGCCACGGCGAGACATGGGACCACCTTTCGAGAAACAAACACGTGCAATGTTCGTGGGAGCTGACATGGAACTACTTTGTCTGCACGACGATAGCTCATCCGATGTATCGAGTCGATACATCGGCGTGTCGACGGTCACCCGCGAACACTCGCGACCGAGTCACCTGATAACGCACGGACCGGGGTTGTCCGAATCTGGCGTTACGCTCGTTCGGTGGCAGACACCGATGACTCGCAAGAATCCCGCCCCGCACAGCGCAGCAGTCGCCGTGCCGTCGGCGGTCGACGTGGCGAGGCAAGGCGCTCCGGACGCAGGAACCAGCCGCTGTGGCTCAAGGTTGCGCTGCGCACGATGCTCGGTTTCGTCATTCTCGGCCTGCTCGGCTTCGCCGCCCTCGTGTTCGTCTACATGCGCACCGAAATCCCTCAACCGAACGCCGACGCCGCCAAGCAGGTCTCGATCGTCTACTACAACGACGGGAAGACCGAGCTTGACCGGTTCAGCTCGGTCAACCGCGAGGACGTCGAACTCGCCAAGGTGCCGCTGCACGTCCAGCGGGCGTTCCTGGCCGCCGAGGACCGCAAGTTCTACACCAACAACGGGGTCAGTGCGACCGGCATCGTGCGTGCGTTCTGGACGAACCTGCGCGGCGGTCAGCAGCAGGGTGGTTCGACGATCACTCAGCAGTACGTCAAGAACTACTTCCTGACTCAGGACAGGACCGTCAGCCGCAAGCTGAAAGAGGTCATGATCTCGATCAAGATCGACCGCAAGTACACCAAGGACGAGATCCTCAAGAACTACCTGAACAACATCTTCTTCGGGCGTAACTCCTACGGCATCCAGTCGGCCTCGAAGGTCTACTTCGACAAGGACGTCTCCAAGCTGACCCCGGCCGAAGGTGCATTCCTCGCCTCGGTGATCAACGCCCCGGGCATCTACGACCCGGCCAACGGCGAGCGCGCGAAGACCGCCGTCCGTGGACGCATGGACTACGTCCTCAACGGCATGGTGGACATGGGCTGGATGACTCAGCAGGCCAAGGACCAGATCCGCTTCCCGGCGGTGCAGCCGCGCAAGGCGCCGACGTACGGCAGCGGGCCGACCGGCTACATCACCGCCTCGGTGCGCAACGAGTTGAAGAGCACGCTGAAGCTCAGCGACGAGGACATCGACCGCGGTGGTCTGCGGATCACGACGACGATCGACAAGAACGCGCAGGACGCTGCCGTCCGGGCCGTCGAGGACAACGTCCCCGCGGTCTCGTCGATCCCGCTGCGTGCCGGACTGGTCTCGCAGAAGCCGGACGGCTCCGTGGTCGCGATGTACGGCGGCAAGGACTACCGCAAGAACAACTACAACTCCGCGACCCAAGCCGCTCCGCAGGGAGGATCGAGCTACAAGGCCTTCGGCCTGGTCGGTGCATTGGAGAACGGCTACAGCCTGAACAGCCGCTTCGACGGCAACAGCCCGGTCAAGCTGCCCGGTCTCGACAAGCCGCTGCAGAACAACCTCGGTGTGTCCTACGGTTCGGTGGATCTGTCGTTCATGATGAAGAAGTCGGTCAACACGGCATTCCTTCGCCTCAACATGGAGATGGGTCCGGCCAAGACCCGTGCCGCGGCGATCAAGGCCGGCATTCCGCAGACCAGCCCCGGTCTGGCCGACGACACCACGAACATCCTCGGTACCGCCTCGACGCGCGTCATCGACATGGCTCGCGCCTACAGCACGATCAGCAGCGAGGGGAAGCGCGCGACCCCGTACTTCATCAGCAAGGTCGCCAGCGTCACCGGTGACTACTCCTACGCGGCCGAGCCGAAGACCGAACAGACCATCGACAAGGACGTCGCCGCTGACGTCGTCAACGCGATGGCCGGTGTCAACGAGGCAGGAGGCACCGGTTACCCGTCGCTGCAGGGTGCCGGATTCACGCGTCCCTCGGGAGGTAAGACCGGCACGACCGACGAGTTCAAGGCCGCCTGGTACTCCGGCTTCACCCCGAACCAGCTCACCACGTCGGTCGGTATGTACGCCGGCGACGGTACCGATTCCTTGCGAGAAGCCGCCGGAGCCGAGTTCTACGGCGGTGCCGTGCCCGCGACGATCTGGGCCGAATACATGAACGCGGCACTGAAGGGGCAACCGGTTGCCAAGCTGCCGGAGCCCGGCAACGTGAAGGGCAAGCAGCCTGCCACCAAGTACGTGCCGCCGCCCGCGACGACCCGCCGTCCGACGGCGACGTCATCGAGGCCGGCGCCGCCCGCGACGACCACGACGACCACGACGACCACGTCGTCGCCGACCTCGAGCCCGACCTCGACGCCGAGTTCGTCGCCGCCCTCGACCACGACGTCGAGCAGCACGTCCACCACCACGGCACCGACGACGACGTCCGCGCCGCCGAGCACGACGCAGCCGTCGGTCCCGACCAGCACTACGCGTCCACCGGCGACCACGACGGTGCCGCAGCCGACCGCACCGGCCGCCCAACCCACCGCACCGGCAGCCCCGGCGGCCGCACCGGCATCGGTCCCGGCTCCCTGATCGCTTCGTCCGTCGTGACCGTCGTATCCTGCGCAGCGTGACCGGGCCCGCGAACGACGACCTGCGCCTCACCGTCCCCAGTCGCGGGGAGGGGGTCGCCGGTTGGAGCAGTCAGGTGATCGGCGGACCCGTCGGGCGCTACGCCGCAGTCGGTCGACGGGGCATCTCCTACTCGGTGACGGTGCTCAGTGCGCTCGCGTCTGTGATGGTCGCGCTCGGCGCGTTGAGCAAGACGTATTGCATCAGCAACGGTTGGGGAGCGCCCGACTCCTTGTGGCGGACCTGTTACTCCGACCTGGCCGTCGGGCTCACCACCGAAGGTGGGCCGTGGGCCAAGGGGTCGGCAGGGGACAACCAGCCGGTGCTGACCGCTGTCCTGCACTGGGTGATCCGACAGATCACGCCGGACGGCTCGACGCTCGCGGTCCAGCAGTACTACTTCGCGTTCGGGGCAGTCGTGATCGCGTTGTCGGTGGCGGCCGCAGTCATCGCGCTGGCCGGCGCCCTGCGTGACACCCCCTGGCTCGCCGCTCACCTGGCGCTCAGCCCGGTGCTGATCACCGCCTCGCTCGTCTCCTTCGACGCGTTCGGTGTCGCGCTCGCGACCATCGGCCTGGTCCTCTGGCTCCGGGACAATTCGCTGGCCGCCGGCGTGCTGCTCGGGGCGGCGGTCATGGCGCGCACGTATCCGTTGATCATCGTGGCGGCCATTGTGCTGGTCGCCCTGCGCGACCGGCGCACGGCCGACCTGACCCGTCTGCTCGCCGCAGGTACGGCCGTGGTCGTCGCCTGTTTCGGGGTCGCTCATCTCGCCGGAGGCGATCCCTTCACCGTGTACCGCACCTGGAACGCGGCAGCACCCGGCTACGGCTCACCGTGGTTCGTGCTGACCCTGCTGAAGGTTCCGGTCGCTGCGTCCACCGCGACCTGGCTGGCGGTCGCCGGCTGGGTGCTGGCGCTGCTGGTGGGCGTGTACCTGGTGCGTCGTCCCAGGCACCTGACGCCACTGCCTCCCCTTGCGCTCACGATGCTGGTCATCGTGATGGCCACCGGCAAGACCTTCCCGGTGCAGCAGGCGCTGTGGATCCTTCCCTTGCTCGCGCTCACCGCCGTCCGTTGGCGTGAACACTTGCTGTGGGCCGGGGTCGAGGTCGCGTACTTCGTGTTGACGATGCTCTACATCGCCTCACGTTCCGACGTCGACAAGGGCGTCCCGGCAGCCCTGTACCTGGTGTTCGCTCTCATCCGGTTGATCGCCTGGGGCGCGATCACCTGGATCAGTTGGGAGACGGCCGAGGAACTTCAGGACTTCCATGACCCGGACGGTGCCGCGCGGCACGAGGAATGGACGACACGGCAGTCGTCCACAGCCGCGGACGAAGGGACCGGCTTCTCCACAGGCGACGGCCGCGATTCGCTGATTGTCAGCGACCGCCTCTAGACTGACCGACGTTCTGCTCACCGTGGACGACGCCGTCGGCGCCGCTACCGGGACGCAGGACACGCAGTAAACCTCCTGTCACGTCAGATCGACGTGGCCGCTCAAGACCGAAGGAGGTGGGTTTACGCATGCGTCAGTACGAACTCATGATCATCCTCGACCCCGAGCTTGACGAGCGCACGGTCCAGCCCTCGCTGGACAAGATGCTCGCAGTCGTGACCAAGGATGGTGGCACCGTCGACAACATCGACCTGTGGGGCCGCCGTCGCCTGGCTTACGACATCAAGAAGAAGTCCGAGGGTATCTACGCCGTGGTCAACATGACCGCGGAGTCGGCAACCGCCAAGGAGCTTGACCGCCAGCTGGGTCTCAACGAGTCCATCCTGCGCACCAAGCTGCTGCGCGCCGACGCCTGATTCCTCTTCGTCACGAGTTAGGACAACACCATGGCCGCCGGCGACACCGTCATCACCATCATCGGCAACCTCACTCAGGATCCGGAACTGCGGTTCACGCCGTCCGGAGCCGCTGTCGCGAACTTCACCGTGGCGTCCACGCCGCGGCAGTTCGACCGTCAGACCAACGAGTGGAAGGACGGCGAAACGCTGTTCATGCGCTGCTCGGTGTGGCGTGACGCCGCCGAGAACGTCGCCGAGTCGCTCAACCGCGGCTCGCGCGTGATCGTGTCGGGTCGCCTGAGGTCGCGTTCGTTCGAGACCAAGGAAGGCGAGAAGCGCACCGTGGTCGAGATGGACGTCGACGAAGTCGGCCCCTCGCTGCGCTACGCAACCGCAAAGGTCAACAAGACCCAGCGCGGTGGCGGCGGCAACTTCGGTGGCGGACAGCAGGGCGGCTCCGGCCAGGGCGGCAACTTCGGCGGCGGTGCGCCGCAGGAGGACCCGTGGGCCACCGGTGGTTCGAACAACTACGGCGGGGGCAACTCCGGGGGAAATTCCGGGGGCAACTCCGGTGGTGGCCAGCAGGGCGGCGGATGGAACGCCGGCCCCGGCTACGACGAACCGCCATTCTGATCCACCGCTGATCGAGTCCTGACTCAACCGGTGCGGGCGAGAACCCCGCACCACTCATCAACATCACCATCCCGAGTTCGCTCGGGCTCCCTGAAGTAGAAGGAGAGCACCACGATGGCCAAGCCCGTTGTGCGTAAGCCCAAGAAGAAGGCCAACCCGCTGAAGGCGGCGAAGGTCGAGAAGATCGACTACAAGGACGTCGCAACGCTGCGCAAGTTCATCAGCGACCGCGGCAAGATCCGCGCCCGCCGCGTGACCGGTGTGTCCGTGCAGGAACAGCGCCTGATCGCCAACGCCGTCAAGAACGCGCGCGAGATGGCCCTGTTGCCGTACTCGTCGTCGGCTCGCTGAGCCCCGGCGTAGGAAAGGACACAGACATGAAGATCATCCTGACCCACGAGGTCCACGGCCTCGGTTCCGCCGGTGACGTCGTCGACGTCAAGGACGGCTACGCCCGCAACTACCTGCTTCCCCGCAGCCTGGCCACCCCGTGGACCAAGGGCGGCCAGAAGCAGGTCGAGTCGATCACCAAGGCCCGCGAGGTCCGCGCTGTGAAGTCGCTCGACGACGCCAAGGCGCTCAAGGGCTCGCTGGAGAACGCGAAGGTCAACCTGCAGGCACGCTCCGGTCAGTCCGGCCGCCTGTTCGGTGCAGTCACCACCGCCGAAATCGCCGACGCGGTCAAGGACGCCGGTGCTGGCAACGTCGACCGTCGCACCATCCAGGTCAAGCAGCCGATCCGTTCGCTCGGTGAGCACGAGGTCGAGGTGCGCCTGCACCCCGAGGTCGCTGCCACCCTCAAGCTGAACGTGGTCGCCGCCAAGTAAGGCTCGACCCGGCAGTCACGGCTGCGGCCCCGCTCGTCACGAGCGGGGTCGCAGTCCTTTCTGTCCCGGTTTCAGCGCGCACCGACCACCAGCCACGCGTCCGAACGCGCGCGTTGCCGTAACGCGAACCAGCGCGCCGCCATGAACCAGGCCAGCGCTCCCCAGAGCAGGGCGATGCCGACCTGCGGTGACTTCGAAGTGCCCAGCTCGCGCGCGAGCAGCAGCACGGGCACGTACGCGGCCAGGGTGGCGATCGACAGCCATGCGAGAGCCCTGTTGTCTCCGGCGCCCATCAGGACGCCGTCGAGCACGAACACTGCTCCGGAGATCGGCTGCGTGACCGCCAGCACCAGGAGCGCGACCGTGAGAGTCGAGCGCACTTGCGGGTCGGAGGTGAACAGCGGGGGAAGGATCCAAGCGGACGCGGCGGTGATCACGCCCAACCCGAGTCCGCCGAGCCAGCCCCAGCGGGTCATCAAGGACGTGGCGCGCCGCGCGTAGGGAGCGTCCCCGGCGCCCAGGCCGGTACCGATGAGTGCCTGCGCGGCGATGGCCAGGGCGTCGAGGGCGAAGGCGAGGAGGCTGAACACGTTCATCGCGACCTGGTGAGCAGCCAGCGGGATCACTCCGAGGGCGGCTGCCACCCAGGTGGTGAGCAGGAACGCCGCACGCAGGGCGATGGTGCGGACCAGCAGCGGGGCGCCGACACGGGCCGCCGCCAGGACGTCCCCGGGGTGGAAGGCGAGACGGGCACCCGCCGCACCTGCCCGGCGCAACACCAGGAACGCGAAGGCCGCCGCGGCGCCGCTCTGCGCGATCACCGTGCCGATCGCCGACCCGGCGATACCGAGGTCGAGCGGATACACCAGAAGATAGTTGAGGATCGCGTTGGCGGTGAAGCCCGCGGTGGCGATGACCAGGGGAGTGCGGGTGTCCTGGAAGCCCCGCAGGACTCCGGTGGCGGCCGACACGACAAGCAGGGACGGGATGCCGAGTGCGGCGATCCGCAGGTAGGTGACTGCCGGATCGAGGACGGCGCCGTCCGCTCCCATGACCCGGCACAACGGCTCGGCGAAGACCGCAACCCCGGCAGCGGTGGGGACGCCGAGCAGAATCGCCAACCACATACCGTCCACCCCGGCCTCGAGGGCTGCCGTCCGTCGCCCGGAACCGATACGACGAGCCACCACCGAGGTCGTCGCGTAGGCCAGGAAGACGAATACGCCGGCGGCAGTGAGCAGGACGGCGGACGCAACTCCGAGAGCAGCCAACGGCACGGTGCCGAGGTGACCCACGATCGCACTGTCGGTGAGTAGGAACAACGGTTCGGCAATGAGCGTGAGGAAAGCCGGTACGGCAAGACGGAGGACGTCGCGTGGATCGACCGGGGCGACGTCCATCGCGGATGAGTCGCGGTTCACAGGCCGCTGCCGGCCCGAGGTCGACGGTACTGAAGTGAAATGGGTGGCGCCTGTGCAGCGGAATCGCGCATGTGGGACACGCTACCGGCCCACCGGGCTGGGTGCCATCTCGAATATTGGGACACAAAGATCCCACGATGTGGACGCGCGAGAGGGGTGTGGAGGGTCCCTGTCGGGCGGTTAAGCCGAAGTCCCGACATGCCTGCAATAGCGCGGATAATCACGGAATGGTCACGGCCGGGTGGTTGGCCGTTGAGCGACTCCTCGTCGAGGGCCCCTGCGGAGCCCTGTGTGCAGCCTTGACGAAAATTTTGCCTCCGGTTCGGAACCGAACCGAGTTTGGTGCACAGTAGTGCGGGCGCCACGCTGACTTGGGGGAAGCAGAAGCGCTCAGCAGTACCGCGGCCGACCACTTCCGGTCGACCGCGCAGCTTTGTCAACACGTCGTCAAGTGCCGAAGGGTCTTCCCCGCAATGGGTTCCTACAAGCCTCGCCATCTCAAGCAGGAGCAGAGCGTCGTCTCCTCCATCGTGAGCCGCCGCGGTCTGGCTGTTGCAGCCGCCACCGTAACCGTGGTTCCGGTCGCTCTGTCCGAGTCCGCCAGCGCAGCTCCGGCTCCCGCCGCGGTCGCATCGTCGGCCAAGGCCGCTCCGATCAAGGCCGCCGGTGCCTACAACGTCAGCTACGGCGCACGTGGCTACTGGGTCGAACTGCTCCAGTACCGCCTGCAGCGCAAGGGCTACGCCATCGCGAAGGACCGTTCGTACGGTCCGCAGACCCTCTGGGCGGTCAAGTCGGTTCAGCGCCGAGCCGGTATCTATGCCAACGGTTATGTCGGTGACTCCACCTGGCGCGCCCTCGGTGGAGTGCCCGGCGGCGGGTACGTCTCGCGTAGCGCACCGCGCACGAGCACCAGCGGGTCGTCCATCGTTCGCATCGCGCAGCAGTACCACGGTGTTCCCTACGTCTGGGGCGGCACCACGCCGAACGGCTTCGACTGCTCCGGCTTCACGCAGTACGTCCATCGCAAGGCCGGCAAGAGCATTCCGCGTACCGCCAGTGCCCAGCAGGCCGGCGCACGCCGCGTCTACAGCCCGGTGCCCGGCGACCTAGTCTTCTCCGGTTTCCCGGCGTACCACGTGTCGATCTACGCCGGCAACGGCTACGAGGTGTCCGCGCGTATGCCCGGTACCTCCATCGTCACCAAGAAGATCTGGGGCTACAAGAACTACGGTCGCTACTGATCGTCAGCCCCTGCTCGACATCTCAGCTTGCCCCGCACCTGATCGGTGCGGGGCAAGCTGCGTTTTCGGGCGACGAAGGCCAGCCCTCGCGCTGTGTCGGGAAGTCGTGATGCACGCTTGACCAACCGAATCGTGTGCCGGGACGTCGTTCGACATCGGCGCGTTTGTGCGCTCAGGCGTGGTGGCCAAGTCGGCTGTGCGACAACCGAGTTGGCCGTGATCGGGACGCACGCAGGGCCGGCGGAAATTGCTGCGCACATGCTACTTCGTCGACGGTCGACGTCGCCGTGACGTCCGATATCTCAAGATGCGAGATAATTACAAGAAACCCGTGTTTCGGCGTGTCGTTCGATTCGTCCGTTCGGCGCCCCTGGTATGCGTGCGGCGCCAGATGTCAATGATGGCGCGAAAATGTGCACGTTCAACCACCGTCTTCCGGGTTGTCGCTGTTGCCACATACGTCACATGAATCCCATGTGCAAGAACTGACACGCCGCTTTACATCACTCACGACTACCCCAGAACTCCCAGAGCGGGCATAGTCCTTCCGGCAGCCCGTCCCCGGTCTACCGGGACGTCGTCACCCTGACCGATCAGGAGCGAGCGGCTGACCGAAGACACGTACGACGGACTACGTATCGAGAGGGCCCGATGACGATCACCACGCCTCGGCACCAGAAGCAGCGCCCGGGTCTCCTGGGCAAGGTTGCCGCCCGCAAGTCCCTCGTTCTCGGTGGAACGGCCCTCGCCGTCCCCGCGACGGCTGTCGGCACGATGACAGCCCCGGCGCAAGCCGCTGCGCCGGTTCAGGCAGCGCGACCGGCCGCGACGCCGATCGCCGCGACGCCGGTCAAGACGGCTCCTACGGCGCCGACGAATGTGGTGAGCCTGCGCTACGGCTCGTCCGGTGCGTTGGTGAAGGTCGTCCAGCAGCGGTTGAACATCGTGGTGGACGGCGACTTCGGTCCGGCCACACTGCGTGCGGTGCGTGCTTTCCAGACGCAGAAGAACCTGTATGTCGATGGTGTCGTCGGTCCGGTCACCTGGCAGGCACTGGGTGGCTTCCCCACCTCCGTCACTGCGGAGCCGCCGGCTCCGCCGACCACCCCGCAACCGCCTACGCCGGGGACGCCCACCACCCCGCCGCGGACCGACGGTGTCGTGAGCCTGAGTTACGGCTCGTCCGGTGCGTTGGTGAAGGTCGTCCAGCAGCGGTTGAACATCGTGGTGGACGGTGACTTCGGTCCGGCCACACTGCGTGCGGTGCGTGTTTTCCAGACGCAGAAGAACTTGTACGTCGATGGTGTCGTCGGTCCGGCGACCTGGCAGGCGCTGGGTGGCTTCCC
>NZ_SEIP01000012.1:0-126531 GCF_004146205.1 Yimella sp. RIT 621 | reverse complement strand
TGGCTGGGTGTTCGTTCGCCCGTCACCATGGTCTCGATCGCGGCACTCCGCTAACGCTCCGCACCTACTCGACCACCGTCCGAATGGTCTCGATCCCTTCGACACGACGGCTCAGGACAAGCGCATGTGGCACTCCGCCAAGGCTCCGCACCTACTCGACCACCGTCCGAATGGTCTCGATCCCTTCGACACGACGGCTCAGGACAAGCGCATGTGGCACTCCGCCAACGCTCCGCACCTACTCGACCACCGTCCGAATGGTCTCGATCTTTTCGACACGACGCTCGTGTGATGGCTGGTCGTTCGTCCTCGCCCTGGTGTCGGCGCCTGCGGGCAGTGTCGAAGCCGCGGGCAACACGGAAACTGATGGGAACCCGCCAATCGTTGGTGCCCTCGTTACGATGACGTGACTGCCGCGTGGGCTCGACTCGTGGATCACAGCAGTCACACGCATCACAGGCCGGGATCGACGCGACAAGGAGGGCGACCACATGGGCTTGTTCGACAAGCTCGAGAAGCGCCTCGAGTCCGGGGTGAACAGTGCGTTCGCCAAGGCGTTCCGCGCCGAGGTCCAGCCGGTCGAGCTCGCGAGCGCGATGCGCCGGGCCATGGACGACCGCGCCACCAGCGCCGGCAAGAACAAGCGTCCGATCGTGCCGAACATGTTCGACATCGAGCTCAGCAGCACCGACCACGAACACCTCACCGCCTACCAGGCCGCGCTGGTCGATGAGTTGAAGGCGAGCGCCGCCGAGCACGCCGAGACGCAGCGGTACACCCCGGGCGGGCCGCTCACGGTCAACTTCACCGAGAACGACGCGCTCGAGACGGGCGTGTTCAAGGTGCGTCCCTCGATCGCTCGCCAGGCGGTGCAGCAACCCGATCCGGAGCCCCTGCACGAGGCGCCGACCGACGCTCCCGAGCCGGAGCCGAGTCGTAAGCCGGCCGGCGGGTTCGCCCTTCCGGGTATGCGGCGCCGCAAGCACGATCCCGAGTTCGACGATCGCAGCGCAGCCGTCACCCACCACGCGGGTGGGGCGCACGACACCTACACCGGCCGGTCGGACGAGGACGCCGACGACCGGGACGTGGACTCCAACGACAGGGCCCAGGACGCCCACGGCTGGGAAGAAGAAGAGGACGAGTTCGGCCACGCCTTCGTCCGACGCAACCAGTCGGATCACCAGGACCAGTACGAACAGCCCGCGGAGTACTACGAGGAGCAGCCCGAGCGTCCGGCGCCGTGGACCCCCAGTCCGGCCGCGCCGCGCAGCTACCGGCAGCGTCCCTACCTCGACATCGACGGCGACCGCTACCCGCTGATGGGCGCGATCACCATCATCGGCCGCGACGACGACGTCGACATCGTGCTCGACGACAGCGGAGTCTCGCGGCGGCACAGCGAAGTTCGGGTCACGAACGACGGTCCGCACCTGGTAGCGAGCTTGTCCGACCTGGGCTCCACGAACGGCACGTTCCTCAACGGCGAACGGGTCACCAGCGTCCACCTCGACGAGGGCGACCGCATCACGGTCGGCCGCACGTCGATCATCTTCCGGCAGGGCAAACGTCGATGAGCGAATTGACCATCACCGCAATCCGATTGGGACTGCTGGCGTTGTTGTGGGCCTTCGTGTTCAGCATCGTCGGCGTCCTGCGCGGTGACCTGTACGGCGCCCGCACGGTCACCCGCGGCGCCTCGCGTCCCGTCGCCGCACCGGCGGCCGGACGCGCCCCCAAGCGGCGCGGCCCCACCCACCTGGCCGTGGTCGACGGGCACATGCGCGGCATCACCGTGCCGCTGACCGAGAACGGCGTGCTCATCGGTCGCAACCCCGAGTGCAGCCTGGTGCTGTCGGACGAGTTCGCCAGCGGCCGGCACGCGCGCGTATACCCCGAAGGCGACCAGTGGTTCGTCGACGACCTCGGCTCCACCAACGGTACTTTCGTCGGCCCGCAGCGCATCGGCGAACACGTGCCGTTGCATGAGGGATCCCACATCCGGATCGGCACCACGGTGCTCGAAGTCAGGAAGTAAGACATGCCCATCGCCTTGCGCTTCGCTGCCCGGTCGAATCTGGGCCTGGGGTCCAAGACCCGCAACGAGGACTCCGCGTTCGCCTCCCCCGACCTGCTCGTCCTCGCCGACGGCATGGGCGGACACGCCGCCGGCGACACCGCGAGCGCGACCGTCGTCGCCGAACTGATGACTCTCGACGGCGAGTCGTGGGGCGCGGACGAGGCCGCCCACCAGTTGCGCCAGGCCGTGCGCCGGGCCAACGACCGGTTGCGGCAGATGATGGACACCGACCTCAACACCGAGGGCATGGGCACCACGCTCATCGCGTTCATCCGCTCCGGCACGAAGCTGGCCATGGCCAACATCGGCGACAGCCGCGCCTACCTCGTCCGCGACGGCGTGTTCACCCAGCTGACCAAGGACCACTCGTTCGTGCAGGCGTTGCTGGACGAGGGCCGTATCACCCCCGAAGAGGCCGAGCACCACCCGCAGCGCTCGATGGTCACCCGGGTGCTGACCGGACGCGAGGACGACGACCCGGACATCTCCATGCGCGAGGCGCAGCGTGGCGACCGGTTGCTGATCTGCTCCGACGGGTTGTCGGACTACGTGGCGCGTTCGACGATCGAGGGCATCATGACCTCGCCGGGTTCGCCCGGCGACATCGCCGACCGGCTGATCGAGATCGCGCTGAAGGCGTCCACCCGCGACAACGTGACGGTCGTCGTGGCCGAGGTCGTCGACGGCAAGGAGCCGATCTCCAGCACCCCGCAGATCGTCGGCGCAGCCGCCGACCGGTCGATCGGTCACGAGGACGACGAGACACAGGAACAACCGCAGGAACCCCGCACCCCGGCCGAGAAGGCGGCAGCGCTGCAGCGGGAGACCGCGCGGGAGCCCGCGCCCCCGCAGCCGGTCCACCCGGGCGACGACTACGACGACGGTGGTGAAACCCACGGCCTGCCGCAGTTGGCCGAGGAGAAGCCGAACGAGGGCGGCAAGCTGCGCTGGTTCGGTCTCGGCGCGGTGCTGATCGCGATGGCCGTCGCCGGCGCGCTGCTCGGTTACAACTGGACGCAGAGTCAGTACTACGTGGGAGCAAACAGCGGGAAGGTCGCGATCTTCAAGGGCGTGCCGCAGGACCTCGGTCCGGTGCGCCTGTCGAGCATCGAGTCGACGACGAACCTCCAGGTCAAGGACCTGCCGAGCTTCTACCGCGACAAGGTCAACAACACGATGACCGCCAAGGACAAGGCCGACGCCCAGCGCGTCGTCGCCGACCTGCAGAAGCAGCTCGAGCGCTGCAAGGCCGACACGTCCGGGAGCAACTGCGCGTCGTGACCGTCACCGGCCAGAATCCCCGCACCCGCCGCGGCACCGAACTGGTGCTGCTGATCTTTGCGATCGCGGTGGTGCTGTTGGCGTACGCCAATGTGGGGCTGGCGATGGAGGGCAGCCTGCCCGTCGATCTGCTGCCGATCGGTGCCGGATTCGCAGTGATCGCAATCGTTTTCCACCTCGTGCTGCGGTGGAAGGCGGCGTACGCCGACCCGACGTTGCTGCCGATCGCGACCCTGCTCAACGGTCTCGGCCTGGTGATGATCCACCGGCTCGACCTCAACTCCTCCAAGACCAACGGACTGCTCGAGGGATCGGCGCTTCGTCAGCTGGTCTGGAGCGCGGTCGCCATCGGTGCGGCGATCGCGCTGCTGTTCGTGATCAGCGACCACCGCCGGCTGCGGCGCTACACCTTCACCTTCGGCCTGGCCGGCATCGTCCTGCTGATGATGCCGCTGCTGCCCGTCATCGGACGCAACATCAACGGCAACCGCATCTGGATCGGGCTGGGACCGTTCAGTTTCCAGCCCGGTGAGATCGCCAAGCTGTGCGCGGTCGTGTTCTTCGCCTCCTACCTGGTGCAGACCCGGGACGCGTTGTCGCTGGTCGGCAAGCGCGTCCTCGGCTTCCCGTTGCCGCGCGCCCGCGACCTGGGCCCGATCATCGTCGCCTGGCTCGCCTCGCTGGCGGTGCTGGTGTTCGAGTCCGACCTCGGTACCTCGCTGCTGTTCTTCGGGCTCTTCGTCGCGATGCTCTACATCGCCACCGAGCGCCGCTCGTGGATCATCATCGGTCTGGGGATGTTCCTGCTCGGCTGCTTCGTCGCCTACCAACTGTTCGCCCACTTCCAGGTGCGCGTGCAACTGTGGCTCGACCCGTTCACCGAGGGCCTGTCCGACCAGAACGCCAAGGGCCTGATGGGTATGGCCAGCGGCGGTCTCACCGGTACCGGCCTGGGCAAAGGCCACCCGGAGATCACCTACTTCGCGAACTCCGACTTCATCTTCGCCAGCTTCGGCGAGGAACTCGGCCTCATCGGGGTCATGGCGATCCTCATGCTCTACGGGCTGTTCGTCGAACGCGGACTGCGCACCGCGCTCGCCGCCCGCGACGGCTTCGGCAAGCTGCTCGCGTCCGGCCTCGCGTTCTCGATCGCGTTGCAGTGCTTCGTGGTCATCGGCGGGGTCACCCGCGTCATTCCGCTCACCGGACAGACCACACCGTTCCTCGCAGCCGGCGGGTCGTCGTTGCTGGCCAACTGGATGCTCGTGGCACTGTTGCTGCGGATCAGTGACCAGGCACGACGTCCGATGTTCGAGTCGAAGGACGTCTCGGACGAAATGACGCAGGCGGTGAGGATTCGATGAATACTCCGATCCGGCGGCTGTCGTTCGTGGTGATGGCGATGTTCGCGGCGCTGCTCGTCGCGAGCACGATGATCCAGTTCGTCCAGGCGAAGAGCTACAACGAGAAGCCCGGCAACCGGCGTGCGTTGCTGAAGTCGTACGCCAAGGAACGCGGCTCGATCCTGGTCGACGGCAACGCGGTCGCGGTCAGCAAGCCGGTCGACAACGACTTCAAGTGGCAGCGCAGTTACCCGCAGGGATCGACGTACGCCGCCGCCACCGGCTATTTCTCCTTCACCTACGGCACGAGCGGCGTCGAGCGCGGGTACAACGACCTGCTGTCGGGCAGCTCGGACAAGTTGTTCTACCGGCAGTTGCCCGAGATCCTCACCGGCAAGGAGCCGCAGGGCGCCAGCGTCGACCTGACGATCCGGGCCAAGGTGCAGCAGGCCGCCCGCAATGCACTGGGCAACCAGCGCGGTGCCGTCGTCGCGATGGACCCCAAGACCGGGGCGATCCTGGCTATGGTCACCAGCCCGACGTACGACCCGAACCTGTTGTCGACGCACGACCTGAACGCGGTTCAGGACAACTGGAAGCAGCTGACCACGGCGAAGAACCAGCCGATGATCAACCGGGTCATCGGCGGCAACCTCTACCCGCCCGGCTCCACGTTCAAGCTCGTCACCGCCGCCGCTGCCCTGGAATCGGGCAAGTACAAGCCGGATTCCGAGCTCGACGCACCGGCCGCGATCAAGCTGCCCGGCGTCGTCCGGCCGCTGCCGAACGTCACCGGACGCGCGTGCGGTCCGAACGACAGGACGACGCTCGAGCACGCGATCGAGATCAGCTGCAACACGGCGTTCGCCGGTCTGGGCATGGACCTCGGGCAGGACAAGGTGCGTCAGCAGGCGACGAAGTTCGGGTTCGGCCAGCAGCTGACGATCCCGATGAACGTCACGCCCTCCACCTTCCCCGGCAACCTGCAACAGGCGCAGTTGGCGCAGTCCTCGATCGGACAGTTCGACGTGCGCGCCACCCCGCTGCAGATGGCGATGGTCTCGGCCGGGATCGCCAACGGTGGCAAGGTCATGCGTCCTTACCTGGTGCAGACCGTGCGCGACAAGAACCTCGACGTCGTGCAGTCGACCGACCCGTCGGTCTTCTCCGACGCGGTCGGAAGCGACGTCGCGACCCAGTTGAAGGACATGATGAAAAAGGTTGTCGACACCGGAACCGGTCGGCGAGCGCAGATCCCGAATGTGGAAGTTGCAGGCAAGACCGGAACGGCCGAGACCGCTCCGGGCGTCAACGCCGATGTGTGGTTCACCGGGTTCGCCCCGGCGAACGACCCGAAGGTGGTCGTGGCGGTCGTCGTCGAAGACGGCGGAACAGCAGGACAGGAAGCATCCGGAGGATCGGTCGCAGCACCGATCGCGAAGGCAGTGATGGAAGCGGTGGTCAAGTAATGAACCGAACCGGAGACGTACTGGGGGGACGGTACGAGCTCACCGACCGCATCGCCGCGGGCGGCATGGGTGAGGTGTGGAAAGCCACCGACCAGGTGCTCGGGCGCACGGTCGCGCTCAAGCTGCTCAAGGACGGGCTGACCGACGAGATCGGCTTCACCGAGCGGTTCCGCAACGAGGCCCGACTGTCGGCGGCACTGACCCACGGCAACGTGGCGCAGGTGTACGACTACGGCGAGGACGACGGCACCGCCTACCTGGTGATGGAGTACGTCCCGGGCATGCCGCTGTCCAAGATCATCGCCGAGAACGCACCGATCTCGGCCGCCGACACCGCCGGGCTGCTGGCGCAGGCAGCGTCCGCGCTGCAGGCCGCGCACCGCAGCGGGTTGATTCACCGTGATGTGAAACCGGCGAACATGCTGGTCACCGCCGACGGCATCGTGAAGCTCACCGACTTCGGTATCGCCCGCGCGATCGGGTCGGCCGCGATGACCAAGACCGGCGAGGTGATGGGCACCGCGCAATACCTCGCCCCCGAGGCCGCGCTCGGCCACGAGGTCACCGGCCTGGTCGACGTGTACGCACTCGGCATCATTGCCTACGAGATGGTCACCGGACGCCGTCCGTTCGAGTCCGACAGCCCCGTCACCCTGGCGCTCGCACACGTCAACCAGACGCCGCCGCAGATGCCGCCGGAAGTGCCGCCGCCGGTGCGCGCGATCATCCTCGCGACGCTGGAGAAGAACCCGGCGCTGCGCCCGGATTCGGCCGCGGAGTTCTCCCGCGCCCTGCGTCAGGCCGTGGTCGACTCCACCCGGATGGGCTTCGACCCGAACAAGCGGGCACCCAAGCAGACCCCGGGCGGCCCAGCCGGATCGTCCGGCCCGCACTCACCTCAGAACTCTCCCCACCCGGGCCCGGCGTCCGGTCCGCACTCGGGCGGCTCCGGACCACAGCACGGCAACATCGGCGGCCCGCTTCCCGGACGCCAGGAGGTCTCGCACCACCCGGCACCCACCGGGCCGTCGGCTCCGCCGTCCGGTCACCCGGCAGCAGCCGGGTTCAAGGGCGATCCGAGCGGTCCCAACGCGCCGACGTCCGGGCCGCAGGCAAGCACGTCGGGTCCGAACAACACCGCGAGGTTCGCGGCGTCGTCCCCGGCGACGCGTAAGGACAAGCGGCTGCAGCCGTCCAGCGGCGGGTCGTCGACCGTCACGAACAACAACAACGACGACTTCGCCGGGCTCGGCATCTCCAAGAGCCTGTTCATGAAGATCCTCGGCGGTGTGGTGGCGCTGCTGCTGCTCATCGTCGTCCTCGTCGTGGTGCTCAACCAGGGCGGCAAGGTCACTCCGCCGAAGAACCCCACCGAGACACAGCAGCAACAGCAGAGCGACAACAACGACGACGGCAACAGCGAGACCCCCAGCGACCAAGGGAACATCAACTAGCGATGACGCAAGCTCCCCGCCTGCTCGGCGGCCGCTACGAGGTCGGTGAACTCATCGGACGCGGCGGCATGGCCGAAGTGCACCTGGGTCACGACACGCGCCTCGGGCGTCCGGTCGCGATCAAGATGCTGCGTTCCGACCTGGCTCGCGACAGCACCTTCCTGACCCGTTTCCGGCGCGAGGCGAAGTCGGCAGCCGGACTGAATCATCACGCGATCGTCGCCGTGTACGACTCCGGCGAGGAGACCTACACCGAGACCGGTGGCGCCGAGATCGACGTGCCGTACATCGTGATGGAGTACGTGGACGGTGACACGCTGCGCGACGTGCTCAACGCCGAGGGTCACCTGTCCCCGGACGAGGCCGCCCGCATCACGCAGGGCATCCTGTCGGCCCTGGAGTACTCGCACAGCCGCGGAATAGTGCACCGCGACATCAAACCGGCCAACGTGATGCTGACCCGCGGTGGCCAGGTGAAGGTGATGGACTTCGGCATCGCCCGCGCCCTGGCCGATGTCGGCGCCACCATGACGTCCGCTCAGGCCGTCGTCGGGACCGCGCGCTACCTCTCCCCCGAGCAGGCCAAGGGGGACCAGGTCGATGAACGCTCCGACCTGTACTCAGCGGGCTGCGTCTTGTATGAACTGCTCTGCGGCAGAACACCGTTCGTCGGTGAGCCGGTCAGCCTGGTCTACCAGCACATCAGCGACCGTCCGGCGCCCCCGTCGTCCTACGAGCCGACGGTGCCCAAGCCGATGGACGCCGTCGCGATGCATTCGCTGGAGAAGCCGCGCGAAGGTCGCTACCAGACCGCCGGCGACTTCCGGGCCGATCTGCAGAACGCCCGGACGAACACGCCGGTCTCGGCGGCGGCCACCGCAAGCCTTGCGGCTGCCGGTGGCGCCGCCGCCGCCGCCGCGAAGGCGCCCGCTCCGGTGGAGCAACCGCGCCGCGACAGCACCCGCGAGATCGCCGACCGCGGTCGGCGCCCGAATCACGTCGGTCTGTGGACCGCAGCCGTCATCGCCGCGCTGCTGGCCATCCTCGGCGTCGGCTACCTGGTGATGAACGGTCAGGACGAGACCAAGCTCGCCTCGGTGCCATCGGTGCGCGGGTTCACCGAGCAGGCAGCCGACCAGACGCTCCGCAACGCCGGCTTCGTCCCCAGTTTCCGAAAGGTGACCAGCGACGCGACCCTCGACACCGTGGTCGCGCAGCGTCCGAACGGTGGTGAGCCGGCCGAATCCGGATCGACGGTCACCGTCGACCTGTCCGGTGGTCCCAACGTGCGCACTGTGCCGTCCGTGGTCGGGAAGACCGAGCAGGAGGCGAGAAAGATCCTGGGCGACAACGGTTTCGACAAGGTGGCCGTTGATCCGACCCGGGTCGACGACACCGAGTACGCCGAGGGACAGGTGACGTCCACCGACCCCATCGAGAACAGCGCAGCGCCGCCGACCCAGACGATCACGCTGAAGCTCAGCAGCGGCAAGGTCACCGTGCCGAGCAACCTGGAGGGCATGAACTTCTTCGCCGCCCAGCAGGCACTGGCGAAGGCGCACCTGCAACCGGCCGATCCGCCGACCTCCGTGCCGACCTCCAACTCGGACCTGTGGGACAAGGTGCAGGACGTGCCGGACGCCGGCAAGAAGGTCGCGGTGAACTCCCGGATCGCGATCTCGGTCTACACCCGCTCTTCGACGGTGACCGTCAACCCGCCGCCGCCGCCGCCGACGACGACGACCAGCTCCACGTCCTCGCCGACCTCGAGCCCGACGTCCACGCCTTCGTCGACGTCCAGCCCAACGTCGTCGCCGTCACCCACCTCGACGGCGCCGCCGTCACCGACGTCGACCCCGCCCAAGCCCTCGACGCCGTCCACCCCGCAAACCCCGCCCAACCGGTGACCGCTTCCGATCTAAAATTCGGGGCATGACCCGCATCCTCGTCGTCGACAACTACGACAGCTTCGTCTTCACGATCGTCGGGTACCTCGAACAGTTGGGTGCGCAGTGCGATGTGCGCCGCAACGACGCCGTGACCACCGACGAGGCGGCGGAGTTCGACGGGGTGCTGGTCTCGCCCGGACCGGGGACGCCGGAGGCCGCCGGGGTGTCGATGGACATGATCCGTGCCTGCGCCGACCGGGCCCAGCCGATGTTCGGAGTGTGCCTGGGTCACCAGGCGCTGGGTGTGGTCTACGGCGGCGTGGTCAGCCGCGCCCCTGAACTGCTGCACGGCAAAACCTCACGCATCGTCCACGACGGCACCGGTGTGCTGGCGGGTCTGCCCTCGCCGTTCACCGCGACGCGCTACCACTCGCTGGCGATCGAGTCCGACACCGTGCCGGACGAACTCCTCGTCACCGGCCGCACCGAGAACGGGATTGTGATGGCGGTCAAGCACCGCGATCTGCCGCTGCACGGGGTGCAGTTCCACCCCGAGTCCGTGCTCACCGAGGGTGGTCACCGGATGCTGGCCAACTGGCTCGCCGAGTGCGGCATGTCGGACGCCGTCGAGCGTTCGACCGGGCTGGCCCCGCTCGTCCACTGAGCCGCCGCGCGCCACTGTCGTCACAGACGACACTTTCCACAACATTTGCACCATGTGTGGATAACCATGCCCACTTATCCACAGTATTGCTCACAGCTGGGGATAACTACATTGATGTAACTTCGAACTCATGTCCGACAAAACATCGATGCCCCCGGAGTCGTCCGGAGGCATCGATGGGTGGGGCTCAGTCCGTGGAAGCAACTACTTCCATCTCGTGGTCATGATGAAACCGGCCATGATCAACACGAAACCGACCGCCATGTTCCAGTTCTCCAGCGCGGGGATCGGGTACGTGGGGCGCTCGCCCTTGGCGTTCGGCTCCATGGTGGTCGACAGGTAGTACACGACCAGCCACAGCAGACCGGCACCCATCAGGCTGAGCATCGTCGGCACCCACCACTTGGGGTTCTTGCCGCCGTCGAGCTTGACCGGCTGCGGCGTGGTGCGTCGGCGCAGCGCCTCCCGCTCGGACTCCCGTCGGGCCTCGGCCTTCTCCGCGTCCCGCTCCGCCTTGGTCTTGCTGGCGACGCCGAGCGTGCCGTCCTTCGCGTCCTCGTCGGTGCGGTCGGCACCCTCGACCACGTCGAGCTCGATGACCTCTTCGGTCACGGAGTCCTTCGCAGGTTCCTCGGACGGCTTCTTGGACTTGCTCACATCTTCTCCCGGTCGGTGCGGCGGTTAGGCTAGAAGCCTAAGTCACCCGGTCCCGAAGGTTCATCGATGACTCGCCGCTCGCCCTGGACGCTCGTGGTCACCGCAGTGACCCTGAGCGCGGGGTTGCTGTTCGGAGTGAGCGCATCGACCAGCGAGGGACGTGATCTGCGGCCTGGTCAGCGCGACCTCAGCCAGGTGGTGCTCGCGGCGAACCAGCGGGTCGCCGGGCAGGCCGCCACCGCAAAACGGTTGCAGGGTGAGGTCGATGCGCTGAGCAAGCGCTCGGGCGCAGGCGCGACGGCATCCAACCTGGCCAAGCAGGCCGACTCCCTGGCTCCGCGGGCCGGTTTCACCGCGATCACCGGCGACACCGTCACCGTCACGCTCGACGACTCCAAGCGTGACCCGGCCACCTTGCCCGAGGGCTCCAACCTGAACTGGATGGTCGTGCACCAGCAGGACGTCCAGGCGGTCGTCAACGCGCTGTGGCGTGGCGGCGCGAAGGCGATGATGCTGATGGACCAGCGGGTGATCAGCACCTCGGCCGTCCGCTGCGTCGGCAATACCTTGATCCTGCAGGGACGCGTCTACTCGCCGCCGTTCAAGATCACCGCGATGGGCGACCAGGCGCAGCTGCGCAAGGCGCTCAAGGACGACCCGGACGTCGCGAACTACCGCGACTTCGTCGACCGCGTCGGGGTGAAGTACGAGGTGGAGAACGGCTCGAACAAAACGTTCCCGCCCTTCGAGGGCACCACCGAGTTGCGCTACGCGAAGACCACCAAGAAGTAGCCGGCTTCCGAGCCCGCGAACCTACTCCTTCTCGGTCGAGCCCACTGGGTGTGCGCAGTAGGTTCGCGAGATGGTGGTCAGACGATGGGGTTGACCCAGGCGGCCGGGACCCACTTGGTGGCCAGCCAGGCGAGGGCGGCGAGCGCCACGACGATCGCGGCGAGGCCGGGCCAGTGCAGCTTGCGGTCGCGCAGGTTCAGCACTGCGGCGCAGGCGGCGCCGGTGATCGCGCCGCCCAGGTGGGCCTGCCAGGCGATGCCGGAGACCAGGAACGACAACACGGCGTTGAGGCCGAGGACGATCAGCATCGGCGTGATGTCGCGCTTGAGCCGGAGATTGAGCACGACGACGCCGAGGAAGAGTCCGAACACTCCACCGGACGCGCCGACGGTGCCCTGGAACCACGCGTCCGCACGCGGGATGTCGAGGGCGGCGAGCACCTCGAAGCCGACCGACCCGCCGAACGCTGAGATCAGGAACAGCGCCAGGAAGCGGGCGCGTCCCAGGATGGGTTCGAGGTACTGCCCGGTGAGCCAGAGCGCGTACATGTTGAACAGCAGGTGCATCGGCGACGGCGAGGCGTGCACGAACGCTGCGGTGATGAAGCGCCACGGTTCGGACGCACCGAGCACCGGCGCGAAGAACATCTCGTCGGTGACCCGCTCGGACACCAACTGTCCGAGCCAGATCAGCGAGCAGAGTCCGATCAGCGCGTAACTGACGATGGGCTTGCCGTCGGTGGGACGGCTGACCGCGCGCGGGTTCGCCTTCGCGACCTGCTTGACGCAGTCGACGCACTGGACGCCGACCTGTGCCGGGCGTTGGCACTCGGCGCAGGTCGGACGTTCGCAGCGCTGACAGCGCACGTAAGCCACCTGCCCCGGATGACGGGGGCAGGTGGGCTGTGTGGTGCCTTGTTGTGTCATGCGGCCCGTCAGTTGACGGTGACCTTCTCGATGACGACGTCCTCGACCGGACGGTCCTGGGCGCCGGTGCGGACGGCGGCGATCTTGTCGACGACGTCGCGGCCTTCCTGGTCGGCGACCTCACCGAAGATCGTGTGCTTGCCCTGCAGCCAGGTGGTGGGGGCGACGGTGATGAAGAACTGCGACCCGTTGGTGCCCTTGCCGCCGCGCTTGCCCGCGTTGGCCATCGCGAGGATGTAGGGCGAGTTGAAGTTGCGGTCGGGCGAGATCTCGTCGTCGAAGGTGTAACCGGGGCCACCGACGCCGGAGCCCAGCGGGCAGCCGCCCTGGATCATGAAGCCGGGGATGATGCGGTGGAAGGTGAGTCCGTCGTAGAACGGCTCAGGGTTCTTGCGACCCGCGTCGTCGTTGTAGTCGAGCGAGCCCTGGGCGAGGCCGACGAAGTTCTTGACCGTGTTCGGCGCGTCGTTCTCGAAGAGCGTGACGTTGATGTCGCCGTGGTTGGTGTGCAGCGTTGCATTCATGCGGTCGAGTCTAGGTTCTGAGCGATCGTCGTGTTCGGTCGCCTGCGGGTGATCTTCGGTGCCCCCGCTCGCCGCCGCGCACTCATCGAATCGCGCATGCGCCGGTCGGAACGGAGGACGAACCCACCGACCCCAGGCGCGAGGTGAGCATCTGGTTGGTGAGGACGTACCCGGTGTCGCCGGTGCTCTTCGCACGAGCGAACACGGTGCCGGCCACGCGTCCGTCGGCGGTGAGCATCGGTCCGCCGCTGTTGCCCGGACGGACGGGCGCGTTGACGGCGTACACCGACCGGTCGACGCCGGGCTGACCGTAGATGTCGTGGCCGCGGGCCTGCAGCGGCGTGCTCACCTTCGCCGAGATCACCCGGTAGGGGCCGCCGCCGGGATAGCCGGCGATGACCGCGTCGGTGTTCGGGCGCAGCGGCGTGGACGTCATCGGCAGGGCCGGCGCCTTCAGATCGGGCACGTCCAGCACCGCCAGGTCGGCCCGCGGGTCGAACATCACGACGGTCCCCCGCAACCGCTCGCCTTCGCCGCGCACCTGGACGGTGACCGGCCCGGAGCCGGCCACCACGTGTGCGTTCGTGACCACGCGTCCGGGTGCTTGGACCCACCCTGACCCGCCGTACTGCCCGCCGCATTCGGTGGGCGCCGTGGCGATCTTCACGATCGACCGGGACGCGCGCTCGACCGCGTCGGTGCGGGCGACACCGGGGTCTGCCGGGGCGTCCGGGACGTCGGGTTCGACGGCTTGCTCGAACACCCTGGGGAACCCGGAGCGGTCGAGTTCGTTGCGCAGGGACGCCGACCACCGATCGGCGCCGGAGGGCATCGCTGCGTCCAGACCGGAGAGCACCTGTGAATCGGCGATGGCATTCGAGGCACGCTCGGGGACCAGGGTGCGGGCAGCGCCGGCGACCAACCAGACGCCGACCGCCACCGAGACGACGGCGACCATCGCACCCGCGATCGAATCAGCGACGCGCACTGCACGGACGCGCTGCCGCGAGCGCAGTCTTTCGCCGATCGTCGCCACCGAGACCTGGCCGACGAGCGCCGCGACGATGATTATCAAGGCGCTGGTGAGCGCCTGGTGCGTGGGTGTGAGCGTCGCCAGAGAGACGATATGCGGAGCCAGCAGGAAGCCGATCATCCCGCCGAGGATGAGGCCGACGAGCCCGAGAATGCCGGTGATGCCGCCGCGCTGCCAGCCGACGAAGGCGTAGCAGGACAGCATGATCACCAGGAAGACGTCCAGGGTTCCTGCGGTCATGTCACTCACCTTCGGCCTGCCGGGGGTGGGTGGGCCGAACACCCGTTCTCTGTCGAACGCCGGGCGCACCGCGGCGGTTCCGCCGACGAGACAGCCGCCGATGTGACGTACTTCGTCAACCGGCGCCGACCTATCGGCCCGCTCGGCTCGTTAGGGTGGAAAACAGTCCGAGGGCCCGACCCTCATGGGAAGACCGAGGGCCCGACCCTCATGGGAAAAGGAGACACACGTGTTGAGGATCAACCCCTCGCCCGCCGACAAGGCGGCCGACAAGGCCAAGGACGGCGTCCGTGACTTCAAGTCCGCCGCGTCCCTTGCCCTGACCGCTGCGCTCGACAAGGCCAACGAGGCCGCCGCGAACTCACCGAAGGTCGAAGCCGCGAAGGAGGCTGTCGCCCCGCGCGTCGAGGCCGCCCGCGACGCCGCTGCGCCCAAACTGCACAGCGCCAAGGAAGCCGCAGCGCCGCTCGCTGCGACCGCTGCCGCCACGGCCGCGTCCACCTACAAGGACGCGCGCAAGGCTGCTGCGCCGAAGATCAAGGACGCCAAGAAGGCTGCTGCGCCCAAGTTCGAGGCCGCCAAGGCTGCTGCGCTGGACGCCGCTCACGCCGACAACAAGGGCGAGAAGCTCCAGGAGTTCGCGGGGCTGACCCGTGATCAGGCGCACTCGCTGTTCTCGGACGAGTGGATGCCGCGCATCCAGACCGCGATCGCGACCGCTGCCGCCACCGCGCAGCAGGCCGGCCACCGCGCAGGCGACCAGGCCACCCAGGCCTACCTCGCCCTCCCGCCGCAGGCGCAGGACGTCGTCGACAAGGTCGTCCCGGCCGCTGCGAAGAAGCGCAAGAAGAAGGGCACCGTCCTGATCGTGCTGGGTCTCGCGGGCGTGGCCGCCGGCGGATTCCTGATCTACGACAACAACAAGAAGAAGCAGGAGCGTCGCCAGGCGCAGGCCACGGTGCGCGCCACCCAGGCCGCTGCTGCCGACACCGACAAGGTGAACCCGGTCTCGTCCGAGACCGACGGCATCTCCCGTCACTGACGTAGGCACTGTCGGTAGCGAGCCGGCACCGGCCCCACCGATCGAAGCCCCCGGTTCGCCCGGGGGCTTCGTCGTGCCCGCACCGGCCCGACCGCACGGTAGCTGGCTAGGCTCGGACGCGTGAACGTCGTCTTCGTCGAACCCAACTTCCCGCGCAACCAGCGCGAGTTCCCGCGCGCCCTCAAGGCTGTCGGAGCGACCGTCTTCGCCGTCGGCGAGACGCCCTGGGAGTGGCTCGACGAAGAGCTGCAGGGCTGGATCGACCACTACTACCAGGTCGGTTCGGTCACCGACGTCGACCAGTTGTCAGCCGGGGTCTCACATTTCCAGAGCCTGGCCTGGGTCGACGCGCTCGAGGCGACGATCGAGTCCCACACGCTGCCGGCCGCGGTCGTCCGGGAACGTCACGGCATCCCGGGCACCAGCGTCCACACCACCTACCTGTGCCGCGACAAGCCGGCGATGAAGGACGCGTTGCGCAAGGCGGGGGTGCCGACGGCTGCGTCGACCGGTGCATCCAGCGCCGACGAGGTCCGGACGTTCGCCGCCGAGAACGGCTACCCGATCATCATCAAACCGCGGGATGGGGCAGGCGCGGCGGGCACGCACAAGGTCAGCAACGACACCGAGCTCGCGGCGGTGCTCGACGCGCTCGGTGACATGCCGTCGGTCGCGGTCGAGGAGTTCATCGAGGGGCACGAGGGGTTCTACGACACCGTCAGCGTCGGCGGCGAGATCAAGCTCGACTTCGCCTGCCACTACTACCCCGGCGTGCTCGAGGCGATGCGCACCCGCTGGATCAGCCCGCAGTACATCTCGACGAACAGGGTCGACGAGGGTGGTCTCTACGCCGACCTGCGCGACCTCGGCGAGCGGGTCAACGCCGCCCTCGGCATCGAGACGTCCGCGACCCACATGGAGTACTTCGTCAGCCCGAAAGGCTTGCGGTTCAGCGAGATCGGCGCGCGTCCCCCGGGCGTCGGTTGCTGGGATCTGTACTCGGCGGGCAACGACATCGACATCTTCCGCGCCTGGGCCGATGCCATCGTGCACGGACGCGTGTGGCACGTGCCGAGCCGGCAGTACGCGTCCGGCATCATCGCCCTGCGCCCCGACCGGGACGGCGTGATCACCCACATCGACGGTCTGGACGAGGTGCGCAGCAAGTACGGATCGCTGCTCATCGACGAGCACCTGCCGATCGGCCAGGGCACCCAGCCGATCGAAGCCGGCTACATGGCCAACGCGTGGATGCGCCTGCGGCACAGGGACTTCGACACGTTACGCGATGTGCTCGACGACATCGGACGCATCGTCCAGGTGCGCGCTCAGTGACCGCTGAAATCGGCGTGAGTTCGTGCCCTTCGCCGGGCATGGCGAAGGGCACCAACTCACGCGGATTCTCGGGGTGTGCTGCGCGATGACCGTCGTTCTGTTGGGGCCGCAGCGGCGGCCATCCCTGGACAAGCTCGTGTCCTCGCTCGGCCTGGGCGGTCCGTTCGCGACCGTGACCGCCGGGTGGCAGGAGCGGGAGAAGGACGACTCCGAGCTCGACCGGCACCTGGGCGGACGGTCGCGGAACCTGCACCTGTGGCACCGGATGCAGCAGGTGTTCGGGTCCGACCCGGAGTACGCCGCCGCGCACCGTGCCCGGCGCTCGCAACTGCTCGAACTGCAGGAGAACTACCAGCTCGGGCTCTCGCACATCGTGCAGTTCCTGGACGAACTACGACACCGGACCTCCGGTTCGGCAGCGCTGCGTGAACTCGCCGTCGAGGACGCGGTCAACGTGTTGCGCGGCATGGACAAGCAGCACATCCGCCGCGTCGCGGAGATCCAGGGACGCTTCTACAGCGACTTCCCGCCGCACGAGCGGCCGTCAGTCGCCGAACACCGCGCCGAGGTCGCCGAGTTGATGTCGGACGCCGCGGCCGTCGTGATCACCGGCGGACACATCGTCGAACTACTGGACGCGCTGCACCTGTTCAACGTGAATGCCGTTGGCTTACACAGGCTTCCGATCATCGCGTGGTCGGCCGGCGCGATGGCACTCACCTCACGGGTCGTGCTCTTCGACGAGCACGCGGTGCGCGGACCTGGCTGCTCGGAGGTCTTCGACCACGGCCTCGGTCTGCTGCCCGAGGTGACGGTGTTCCCGTCGGCGAAGCAGCGGTTGCGGACGAACGACAAGCAGAACCTGGGGCTGCTGGCCCGCCGGTTCGTGCCCAACACGTGCATCCCGCTCGACCCCGGCGCGCGCGTCGTGATCGGTTCGGACGGCACCCTCCCGGCCGACACCCCGGTGATCGACGATGCCGGCATCATGCGTCCGATGCAGGTTGTGGGAGGTGACGATGCGCAAGCTGGCAATCAACCGACTGCGTGAGCGAAAGCCGTTGGACGAGAGCCGGATCGACCGGTTCCTGCAGCGTCACCAGGTGCCGATCGTCGAGGGACCGAAGTGCACCTTCCTCTTCCGTGGCGGCGAAGACGACGGCGTGGACGAGGTGTGGGTGTGCCACCGCATCGTCGGGCAGCCCGACCGCGTGCCGATGAAGCGCCTGGGCAACACCAGCCTGTGGTTCACGATCATGGAGTTGCCGGCCGGGTCTCGGGTGGAGTATCAGATAGAGGTACGTCGCGCAGAGCACTACGAACGGTTCAACGACCCGCTGAATCCCAAACTCGCGCACAGTCCGGTGGGCTCGTCGTCGGTGTGCCAGGCGACCGGTTACACCGAGCCGGAGTGGGCTCGGTTCGATCCCGACTCACGTCCGGGAGAGCTGCTCGAACTGAGCCAGGCCAGCGGTGCGCTGCGTCGCGAATCCCATTGCCGCGTCTACCTGCCCGCGCGATTCAGCACCACGCACCGTTACCCCCTGCTGGTCGTGCATGACGGCGACGACTTCCTGGAGTTTGCCGCGATGAAGAACGTGCTCGACAACTTGATCCACCGCCGCGACATGGCCGAGACGATCGTGGCGTTCACCAACCCCGGCGATCGGACGCGCGAGTACGCCAACAGTGCGCAACACGCGCGCTTCCTGCACTCCGAGCTCATCCCCCGACTGGAGAGTGAACTGCCGTTGCTCGGCACGCCGGCCGGACGCTGCCTGATGGGTGCCTCGTTCGGCGGCATTGCCAGTCTGTCGACCGCGTACCGCTACCCCGACTTCTTCGGTTCCCTTCTGGTGCAGTCGGGTTCGTTCGTGTTCACCGACATCGGCAACGAGCACGGCGGCGGGCCTGCGTTCGACCCGGTGGTGCGGTTCATGAACCGGTACCGTGCCAAACCGCGCCGCGTCGTCGACCGGATGTATCAGTCCTGCGGCATCTACGAGCCGCTGATCGTGCCGAACCGGTCGATGGTCGACGTGTTCCGCGGCACCGGGATGGACGTGCGCTACTCCGAAGCACGCGACGGTCACTCGTGGGAGGACTGGCGCGACCGCTTGCGTGAGGGTCTGAGCTGGATCTACCCCGGATCGGCGCAGTACTTCTACGAGTAGAACTGCACGGGTGGGCTGGGTGCTCGTGAACGGTCACCTTGGTTTCGGCACGCGAGGAATCGCAAGCTCATCCTCGCGGCTCAACCAGCGGCGACGGTCCACCCGCGCCGGCGCCGGAGCCATCGCGAGATGTGCTGGGCTCAGAGAACGAAGCCGAACAGGGGGCTGTCGGGTGGGAGGTGCTCGATGCGCAGCGGGGAAGCATCCATGCGCTTCAGCAACGGTTCGTAGTCCTCGGCCGAACCGAGCTCGATGCCGACGAGCGCCGGTCCGAACTCGCGGTTGTTGCGCTTGACGTACTCGAAGAGCGAGATGTCGTCGTCCGGGCCGAGGACGTCGTCCAGGAACCGGCGCAGCGCTCCGGGTTCCTGGGAGAACTCGACCATGAAGTAGTGCTTGCGGCCTTCGTACACCAGCGCGCGTTCGACCACGTCGGCATAGCGGGAGACGTCGTTGTTGCCACCGGAGACGACGACAACGACGGTCTGGCCGGGTTCGACCTCCAGCTGCGCCAGAGCGGCCGAAGCAAGCGCACCTGACGGCTCGGCGATGATCCCCTCGGTCTGGTAGAGCGCGAGCATCTCCACGCACAGGGCACCCTCGTCGACCGTGACGACCTCGGGCGACGCGGCCGCGATGATCGGGAACGTAACATCGCCGATACGACGGACGGCGGTGCCGTCGGCGAACGCATCCAACTCATCCAACGTGACGGGCGCCCCGGCTGCCAGCGCGGCGACCAGACTGGCGGCTCCTGCGGGCTCGACCCCGATGATCCTGGTCGGTGAATCACCCAGTGCGGCAATAGTTCCGGCCAGCAGACCGCCGCCACCGACGGGGACGAGGACGACGTCCGGCGCGCCCTTGAGCTCGTCGACGACCTCGGCGATCACGGTGCCCTGACCGGCGACGACCTGCGGGTTGTCGAACGCGGGGACGAGGGTCGCACCGGTGCGCTCGGCGTCCAGCTTGGCAGCGGCCGCAGCATCGTCGTACGACTCCCCGCCGACGACGAGTTCGACGAAACCCTTGCCGAACGCGGCGACGCGGTCGCGCTTCTGGCGAGGGGTGTTGGTCGGCAGGTAGATGCGGGCGTGGACGCCGAGATCGGCGCAGGCGAGGGCCACACCTTGCGCGTGGTTGCCGGCGCTGGCAGCGACGACACCGGCGGCACGCTCGGTCTCGCTGAGTTGGCTGATCACGTTGAGCGCGCCACGGATCTTGTACGAGCGGACGGGCTGCTGGTCTTCACGCTTGAGCAGCACGGTGGCGCCGAGCGCAGTCGACCAGCGTTCGCAGTACTGCAACGGCGTGCGGACGACGACCTCGTCGAGACGCTCGCGCGCAACCTCGACGTCGGAGCGGGTCACGGACGGCGCGGACATGCGAAAAGCGTACGCCGATCATCCCGTATGGCGGACGAGCATCCCGCAGACTGAACGCCGCAAACCTCCTACTTCTGCGCGAACCGACGAGGCAGACCTCGTGGGCTCGGTGAAAAGTAGTAGGTTCGCGGGCTCAGGCGGGGCGGACGGTGCGGCGACGCGAACGTGGCTGGCAGATGCGACACCAGAACAGGTTGCGGGCGCCGACCTCCTTGCGCGACACCGGCGTCCCACAGACCAGGCAGGGCAGACCTTCGCGGCGGTAGACGTAGACCTCGCCACCGTGCTTGTCGACCCGAGGGGGGCGACCCATCGCCTCCGGCGTGTGCTCCGGGTAGACGGTGTCGATGCGTCCGTCGCGGACACCGAGCGGCATCAGCGCCACGAAATCGTCCCAGATCGCGTCGAACTCCGCGCGGCGCAGGAACTTGCCGGCCATGAAGGGGTCGATGCCGTGCCGGTAGAGCGCCTCGGCCCGGTAGATGTTGCCGACGCCGGCGAAGATCTTCTGATCCATGCAGAGCACTGCGATCGGCGACGACGATCGGTGAATGCGGGCCCAGGCCTTCTCCGGGTCGGCGTCGAGCCGAAGCGGATCGGGGCCGAGAGCATCCGTGATCTTGGAAACCTCTGCCGGAGAACGCAACTGACAGACGTTGGGACCGCGCAGGTCCATTGTGAACGGTTCGTGGTCAGTGGACAGCCGCCACCTGATGGCCCCGGTCTCGGGCGGATCAACTTGCGAAGCGAAGAAGAACTTGCCGAGCAGGCCGAGGTGGATGTTGACCTTCTCCTCGACGTGTTCGAACCCGACGAACATGTGTTTGCCGAAGGCCTCGGCCCGCTCGAAGACGCGTCCGTCGAGATCGGCGGCACCGTCGAAGCGTCCCTGGGGCGAGGTCGAGCGCACCGGGTGACCGGCGAACCGGTCGTTCAGGATCCCGGAGATCCGGTGGGTCACATGTCCTTCAGGCACCGCACCAACCTATCCGGCCGACACCTCGGACGCCGAGCTCGCGACCAGGCTGCAAGCTCGGCGTTCGGGGCGGTGGGTCATCCTCGGGGCGTCACCACGATGGGCGCGAATCCGATGACAGTACCGGCTGGATCCTGCACGACGATCCGGTCGGCACCGAAGGGCTGATCGCTCGGCAGGGTGACCTTGAGACGCCCGTCGAGCGTCGGAAAGTACCAGTCGCCCGAGTGCCCGCGCTCGGTGCTGACGTAGTACCACTGGCCGTACGGCGTACCCGAGATATTGATCGTCGATCCGCGGGCCTGACCACGCCCCACGCCCAGGTGCACCGGTGATTCACCGCGCTGCTTGCCCGGGTCCGCAGGGGACATCGATGGTCGACCAGGCTTGACCGACAACGACATCCGCACCGGGGCACCGGGTGCCTCGACCAATCGGGAACCGTTGCGTGCCGTCACGGGTGCCGCACCGACGACAACCTCTCCGGCCCGAACGTCATCGTCGATCAGGGTGTACCGACGGGTCCGTGTCGTCTGCTTCCCGGCCGCGAGCTCATCCGAACCACCCGCCTCGGTCAGGGTCACGTTTCCGGTGTTACGGATCGTGTCGGTGACCTCCACGACGTCCCCGGCGGACGCGTAGCGATCACCGTCCGTGTCCTGCCACGCTGCCGCGGAAGTGACGGTCAGGGCCGGCCGCCGCTGCACCAGATCCACCTCGCCGCCCTTGACCTCGACGGTGCGGGGCGACTGACCGGATGCGGTGAGTTGCCAGATCGTGTCGGCGGTGAAGAAACCCTGGGCGAGTTCGTCCGCTGTCACGGTGTGACTGGGTGTGGTGCAGTTGTAGGAGCCGCCGGCGGGCAGATTTCCCCAACGGCAGTTTCCAGGACCTGGTGGCAGGAAAGGAACGAACGGACCGGCCGTAGGAGTCACCGTGACCGTGAACGCCGAGTTGTTCGTGACCCGGAACGAGTACGGCACCTGCTCGTCCGTCCGGTAGGGATTCGTCGCGAGGTTTCGGCCGACATCCGCACGAGCCCCGGTGATCGTTGCGCCCATGACCCCCGGGAGGGTGGCCCGCAGCGTGGTCTGGGACTGTCGCCCGTCCGCCATGGTGAAGACGGTCTGCATCGCGTGCGCCCCGGAGGCTGCGGACGGGGCGGTCACGGTCACTTCGAGGGTCGTGCTTGCGCCAGGTGCCAGGTCGGTGATAGCCGCGGGTTGCGATGTCCAGCCGCTGGGCACCTGGACGTCGACCGAACCGCTCAAGGGAGCCTGTTCCTGGTTCGTCACTGTCACTGAAATCTTCGTGGGCGAACCCGGCGTGAGCTGCGTGGACTGCGCCACGGTGAGTGGTGCACAGACGTAGTTGAGCCAGGCGTCGTCGAACTGTGCGAAGCGCATGTCGTTGGTGTACGACGCCTCGTAGAAGACCCCGATCTTGCCTTCGGCCAGGCGCGTTGCGGTGGAGTACGCGCCGAAGCCGGGCTTGATCTGCCGCAGTCCGGGCCAGGTGTGTCCGTCGTCGCACGACACCCGGGCCGAGACGTTCTCACGCGCCGTCTGACTGTTCGAGTTGGTGAACAGCAACTTCTTGGCGGCCGGGCTGCCTTGCGCGGCCTGCGGAAACAGGCGCGTGATGGAGGCGTTGTTCGTGGGGTCGGGCAGGTTGCGATCGAGGGTCACCGGCCCCCAGGTGGTACCGCCGTCCGTGGAGCGGGCGACCTTGCGCCACTTGGAACCGCCACTGTCACGGGAGTTGAGCAGCACGGTCCCGTCCGACAGTTCGACGACCTTGTTCTCGTCCATGCCGGTTCCGACGAACGCGCCACGCTTCCAGGTGGCGCCGTGGTCGTCGGAGTAGACGCTGTACGCCTGGAAGGCCTCGCTGCCGTCGGTCTGCCGGACCATGCCGGAGTACTGCTGGACCAACCGTCCCGCGTGAGCGCCGTACCGCAGTTGGATGCCTTCCCCGGAGGCCGCGAAGTTGGTCCGGACATCCCCCGGCTGCGGGTTGGTCGCCGACCCGGGCTTGACCACCGCCGTGATCGAGCGGGGTGCGCTCCAGGTGAGCCCGCCGTCGGAGGAAGAGGAAACCACCGAGCTGATCACGTTCCGGTCGGCGTCGTCCGAGCCGTAGCGACTACCACCGAAGCCCTGGTCCTTGGAATGGACGAAGAACGCGAACACGGTGCCGGTCTGTCGGTCGACCACATAGCTCGGGTCGCTGTAACCGTATTTGCCCTCGGTCGCGGAGCCGGCGAATCCCTGCGCGATCGTGGTGACCGGGCCCCACGTGCGACCGTTGTCCGTGCTGCGTCGCTGGATGATCGAGTTCGGGTTGGGCGCGTCCGTAGCGCTGCCGGGTCGAGCGTCCCAGGACGCGAGGACGACGCCGTCGCCAAGGTGCGCGAGCGCCGGAATGCGGTAGAAGAGCTCCGCCGACGTGCGATCGGCGGCGAGGTTCTGCTCCGTGAACGTGCCGGGCGGATCGGTCGGAGTGGCTGATGCGGCCGGGATTGCCACCAGACCGGTGATCGACAACGCGGCCACCATGGCGAGTGTTCGGGACGGACGGTGCACGGGCGGTCTCCTTCTTCAGGGGGTGTGCGGGCGACGGCGTCTCCCGCCCGGAACACACGTCGACGACGCGTGACCCGGGCCCTACGAACGTAGGGACTCGGCGAACCAGCGGGTGATGCTGGCCGGGTGTGTGATGGCGGTGCCGACCACGACGGTGTGGGCTCCCGCATCGATGGCTCGAGCGGCTTGAGCAGGGGTGTGGATGCGTCCTTCGACGGCGAGGGGAACGTCGGCGAAAGAGGCGATCTGTTCGACCAGCTCCCAGTCCGGGCCGTCGGTCTTGGGGCGCTCGCCGGTGTAGCCGGCGAGCGTCGTGCCGAGCAGGTGGACGCCGGCGTCCTGTGCTGCCCGAGCGTCGTCGGCGCTCCCACAGTCGGCCATGACAAGCAGATCCGGGTGCGAGTGCGACAGTCCGGCAACGACTTCCGCGAGGGTCAGTCCGTCCGGCCGCGGCCGCCGGGTGCCGTCGACGGCCACCATCTCGCAACCGGTGTCGGCGACCTCGCGTGCATCCTGCAGGGTCGGCGTGATGTAGACGCCTTCGTCGCCGACCTTGACGAGACCGATGAGCGGCACGTCGAGCACCGGACGCATGCTGCGCAGATCGGCCAGACCCTTCGCCCGGATGCCGACGGCGCCGCCGATCTGCGCAGATCGGGCCACCTGAGTCATCGTCCGCGGGTCGAGCATCGGTTCGCCGGGGTAGGCCTGACACGAGACGACGAGTCCGCTGCGCAGAGATTCCAGGACGGCGTTCATCGCATCTCCAAAGCGGCCCGACGTGCGGCACCGATGATGGCTGCCTGCGGGCCGAGCGTTGCGGGCAGGACCGGCAGTTCGGAAAGTACGTCGATCAGTTCACTGCGCAGTGACTCCTCGAACGGCGCCCACCACAGCGAACCTGCCTGTGCCACGCCGCCACCCACTAGGACGACGTCGGGATCGACGACCGTCACGACCGCCGCCACCGCGCGTCCGAGGGCGGATGCGGCGTCCCGGACCACGCGACCGGCGAGTGCATCCCCCGCGGAGGCTGCAGCGAAAACAGCCAAGGCGTCGTCGGCCGACCCGCCGAGCGACCGGTACCTGCGCACGATCGCCGGCCCGGCCGCGACCGCCTCGAGGTGACCGGTTCGGCCACAGGTACAGCGCAGACCTTCCGCGCCGGGGGTCGGTGCGTGCGCGATCTCACCTGCGACGTGGTGCCGTCCGCGACGCGGTTTACCGTCGAACACGAGCGACCCTCCGACACCGGTGCCGACCGTGACCATCAGAAAGCTCTCGTGCCCCCGCGCGGCCCCCTCGCTCGCCTCGCCCATCGCATGGGCGTCGACGTCGTTGAGCACCACCACCGGTACTGAACCGAGCCGGTCCGACAGACCGCCGGCCACGTTCGTCCCCGCCCACCCGGTGAAGGCGTCCGTGGAGGAGACGATCAATCCCCGGGACGAGTCCACGACCCCGGCCGAGCCCACCCCGACTGCGGCCACGGGGCGCTCACCCGCTACCCGTCGCACCAGTTCGGCCACGGTGTCCAACACCGCGTCCGGTCCGTCCGGCGCGGGCGTCGGAGTCGATACAGATTCCTCGACACCCGAAGAAGTGACTACGGCTGCAACGGTTTTGGTGCCGCCGAGGTCGATGCCGACAAGCACGGGATGCTGACCTGTCATCAGGCGGTGGCGTGGTCCAGCAGTCCGACCTCGGCGAGGATGCCGTCGATCGCACCGATCGCGTCCGCACCCAGCGGTCGCAGCGGGGCGGGCATGGTGCCGGACTCGATGATGCCGAGGCGTGCGACTGCGGCCTTGAACGCGCCGATGCCACCGGCATCGCCGCCCCAACCTGCAGGGGTGAACGCGATGTCGAACAGCCGGTTGATCCGCTCCTGCTCCTTGCTCGCAGCGACCCAGTCACCGGCGACGGCGGCGTCCCACAGACGGACGTACGCGGCCGGGTCGACATTGGCCAGGCCCGGCACGGCTCCGTCTGCGCCGAGCAACAACATGCCGTCGACCATGACCTCATGACCGGTGAGCAGGTCGAGCGGGCAACCCGCCGCGCGATTGGCAGCGACCAGGCGTCGGAAGCCGATGTCGTCACCGGAGGAATCCTTGACGCCGTTGATCACACCTTCGCGGCCGAGCTGAACCAGCAGATCGCCACCGAGTTTGGTGTGCACGCGAACCGGGACGTCGTAGGCGATGACAGGCGCGTCGGATGCTGCCGCCAGCATGCGGAAACTTTCGGCGATCTCGCCGGCGTCCTGAAGCGCGTACAGCGGAGCGGTGGCGACGACGGCGTCAATACCGAGTTCGCTTGCGCGGCGGGCATGTTCGGCCATGCGACGAGCAGTGAAGTCAGGCACCCCGGCGACGACAGGAACGCGTCCGGCAACCCGCTGAACGACGCGCGACAGCACGAGGTCACGCTCCGCGTCGGTCAAGTACGCGACCTGGCCGGACGAGCCGAGCGCGAAGATGCCGTGCACACCCGCGTCGATCAGGTGGTCGACGAGCCGATCGAGGCTGTCGTGGTCGACCCTTCCGTCCGCGTGCATCGGTGTGAGCAGCGGCGGCACGATGCCGTGGAGCAGATTCATGAGTCCCCTTGGGTTGAAGTCGAAGCTGCTTGTGTCGCAGCGGGTTTCAGCAGCGTGGGTGTGGCACGCAGGAGTTCGCGGGTGTAGTCCTGCTTCGGTGAGAAGAAGACCTGCTCGGCCGATCCGGTCTCCACGATCGAGCCGCGGTTCATCACCGCGATCCGGTCGGACACGTAACGCACGGTCGAGATGTCGTGGCTGATGAACACCAGTCCCAGGCCGAGTGCTTCTTTGAGGTCGGTGAGCAGGTTCAGCACCTGGGCGCGCACCGACACGTCCAGAGCGGAGGTGGGTTCGTCGGCGACGATGATCGCGGGTTCGAGCGCGAGCGCCCGCGCGATCGCGACGCGCTGTCGCTGGCCGCCGGAGATCTGCCGGGGCATCACATCCAGCGCGGACGCGGGCAGTCCGACCAGGTCCAGCAGCTCACGGACCCGCTTCTCCCGCTCGGCCGGACGGCCGATGCGGTGCACGTTCAGGGGGTCGAGCAACTGATCGCGCACCGGCATGCGCGGGTTGAGAGCCGTCGCAGGGTCCTGGAAGACCACCGACACCGTGCGTCCGAGCCGGCGACGAGTGGACGCGTCGTAGCGCAGCGGTTCGCCTTCGAACAGCACCTCTCCGTCGGTCGGCTTCTGCAACCCGACCAACACCCGGGCGAGGGTGGACTTGCCACTTCCCGATTCACCGACGACACCGACCGTCTCCCCACGGTGCACCTCGAAGTCGACCCCGTCGACGGCGCGTACGGTGCCCGGGCGGAACAGGCCGCCGGTCCGGGTCTTGTGCACGACGTGAACGCCGCGCAGTTGCATCACCGGGGTGCTGTCGTTCCGGTCATCGGTCAGAGCCTGGGTACTCATCGAGCAACCTCCGCATCGAAGCCGGCCCACTGGTGGTCGGTACCGGGCACGGTCTGCATCGGCGGACGTTCGTCCACACCGACGTCCGGGGTGGAGGATCGCGGCGCGAATCGGTCACCGGGCACGAATTCCCTCGGCGACGGGACGACGCCGGGCACTTGGTGCAGCCGTCCGGTGCCGGACTCGATGGACAGCACGGCACCGAGCAGCCCACGGGTGTACTCATGGCGCGGATCGGTCAGCAACTCACGCGTCGTGCCGGACTCGACGACCTGCCCGGCGTACATCACGGTGATGCGGTGGGCCATCTGCGCCACCAGCGCGAGGTCATGCGAGACGAACACCATCGCGAAGCCGAGTTCCTCACGAAGCCGGTTGAGCAGGGAGACGACCTGTTGCTGCACGGTCACGTCGAGCGCCGTGGTCGGCTCGTCGGCGATCACCAACTTGGGGTTGCGGGTGAGCGCCATCGCGATCAGGACGCGCTGCCGCTGGCCCCCAGACAACTCGTGCGGGTAACTCTTCAGCGTGCGCTCGGGGTCGAGGCCGACGAGTTCGAGCAGTTCGCGGGCACTGCGCTTGCCGCCGCGCTTGGTCAGCTGCTTCAACTGGGCACTGATCAGCATCGACGGGTTGAGGGAGCTCAGCGCATCCTGGTAGATCATCGCGATCTCGTGTCCGCGTAGAGCGTTGTGCTGCTTGGGGTCCAGCGTGAGCAGATCGCGGCCCTGGTAGAGGATCTCGCCGGACAGCTGCGCATTCTTGGGCAGCAGGCCCATGATCGCCATCGAGGTGATCGACTTGCCGCAGCCGGACTCTCCGACCAGGCCCATCGTCTCCCCAGGCCGCACCGAGAAGGACACGTTGTCGACCACATCGATGTCACCGTGCTGCTCCGGGAAACGGATGCACAGGTTCTTGACCTCGAGGACTGGCTCGGCGTCACCGGTTGTGACCAGTCGGTCGGTGCGCGCGGACTCCACCGCGTTCAGCTGTGCCAGCCGATCCTCCAGTGCAACCGTCGCGGTGACGGCGGACGCGAGCGCCGGGGCCGGCGCGCCCGCGCCCTGCACCTCATCTCGCAACTTCACCTTGCGCGTCTTCGGCGACACCATCGCGTCCGTCATGCCTTCGGACAGGACGTTGAGCGCCAGCACGGTGATCAAGATCATCAAGCCGGGGAAGAAGGTCGCCCACCAACCGCCGGTGAGCAGCAGTTGCTTGCCGTCGGCGAGCACATTGCCCCAGGACGGTTCCGGCGGTTTGACCCCCGCGTTGATGAACGACAGCGACGCCTCGAAGACGATCGCGTCGGCGACCAGGACGGTCGCGAACACCAGGATCGGCGCAAGGCAGTTGCGCGCAACGTGCTTGATCAGGATTCGCGGGGTGGCCGAACCCATGACCCGCGAGGCGGCCACGTAGTCCTCGCCGAACTGGGCGAGGATGTTCGCCCGGACGACCCGGGTCAGCTGCGGGGTGTAGAGGAAAGCGATCGCAAGGATCAGGACCGGCGTCGAGGAACCCCAGACCGCGACGAACACAGCGGCGAGTGCGATGCCGGGGAAGCTCATGATGATGTCGAGCACCCGCATGAGGATCTCCGAGACCCACTTGCCGGACGTCGCGGCGATGGATCCGAGGACGGCGGCGGCGGCCAGCGCGACCGCCGTCGCGGCCAGCCCGATGATCAACGAGGCGCGTGCACCGTAGGCGACGCGGGCGAAGATGTCGCGACCGATGGCGTCCGTACCGAACCAGTGTTCGCCGCCGGGGCCGATCGCTGGGGTGTTGCTCTCCAGCGGTCCGAACCGAGTGATCAGCGGGGCGAAGATCGCCAGCAGGAGCACCATCCCGACGATGCCGAGTCCGATCTTGGAGCTCGGGCGTAGGTCGCCCAGGCGCAGTCCCGGGCGGGACAGGCGTTCGGTGAGTTCGCGGCGCATGTCAGATGCTCCTGATGCGGGGGTTGACCAGGACGTAGAGCACGTCCACGAGGATGTTCACGACGATGAACGCGATGGCGACGGTGAGGGTCACGCCCTGCACGAGGAACACGTCGTTGCGCGTGACTCCGTCGAGGATCAGCTGACCCATCGCCTGGATGTTGAAGATGATCTCGATGATGACCGCGCCACCCATCAGGTAACCGACGCGCAGACCGAGCACGGTGATCGGTGTGACAAGGGCGTTGCGCAGCACGTTGCGTGAGACGACGACTCGCTTGGGAATGCCGGCACCGATCGCGGTGCGCACGTAATCCTTGTCGAGTTCCTCCACCATCGAGGTGCGGACGACGCGGATCAGTGATCCGGCGACCGGCACCGCGAGCGCCACGGCGGGAAGCGTGATGTTGTTGAACCAGATGCCCGGATCGGTCGAGAACGGCACCCATTCCGAGACCACCGCCGGGTAGAGCCCGGCACCACCGGGCACCGTGGACAGCCACTGGATGAGCATGATCGCCAACCAGAAGGACGGCGTGGCCAGACCTGCGATCGACAGCACCCGGATCACCTGGTCGGGCCAGCGGTCACGGAACAGTGCCGCGATCACGCCGAACACCAGCGCGAGGACGACCGCGATGGCCAGGCCCAGGAAAGTCAGCTGCAGCGTGATCGGGAAGGCGGACTTGATGAACTCGGTCACCGGCACGTTGCCGGCGCTCGTGCCGAGGTCGCCGTGCAGCAGTCCGCCGAGGAACTCGAAGTAGCGCTGGAACAACGGGTCGTTCAACCCGTTCGCCTCGCGGTAGTTCTCCAACGCCTCGGGCGAGGCGGACTCACCGAGGGCCAGGCGGGCCGGGTCGGCCGGCGAGAACGACATGACGACGAAGACCAGCAGCGTCACGCCGATCACCATGATCGGGAAGACCAGCAGGCGGCGTCCGATCAGGCGCAGAAGGGTGGTCACAGAAAGCTCCTTGGGGACGGTGTCCGGCACCTGATGCAGGCGCCGGACACCGGCGTGGTCACTTCGACGAGCCGACGTCCACGAAGGACAGGCCGGTCAGCGAGATCGGCGCGAAGCCGGGCAGCGAGTCCTTGTCCCAGGCCGTGGTCGCCTTGCGGTGGAACAGCGGGTACAGCGGCACGGTCTCGGAGATGAGGTCGAAGAGTTCGCCCCACTTCTTCTTCTGTGCGTCGCCGTCGAGCTTGGCCGCGTCGTCCAGCAGGGTCTGCACCTTCTTGTAGGAGTCCTGACCCTTCCAGTGCATGCGCTGGTCGGCCCAGGTGTCGGCGGCGTACCACCAGCGCATCAGCAGGTCGGCGTCCGCGCCGAACACCGAGGGGTCACCTGGCGCGATGACGATGTCGTACGCGTCCGGCTTCCCGTCGATGGTGTTGTAGACGTCCGAGGACTTCTTCTGGCTGAACTCGACCTGCAGACCCGCTGCCTCCAGCGACTGCTTGATGATCGGCGTCGCCTTCTTCACCCAGGCGTGGTCGCTGCACAGCAGGCGCACCTTATTCAAGCCGGTCTGACCGAAGATCTCCTTCGCCTTGGCCTGGTTGTGCGTGTACACGACCTTGGCCTTCTTGTAGGCCGGGTGGCTCTCCTGGACGAACGAGGTGGCCGGTGTCGCGTTGCCGAGGTAGGCGGTGTCGACGACCTTCTTCATGTCGATCGCGTACAGGATGCCCTGGCGGTTGCGGACGTCGTCGAACGGCTTGGAACCGCAGTTGAACATCGCGAACAGCAGCGAGAAGCCCTGCACCGACTCGACGGAGGCACTCTTCTGCAACGTCTTCACCGACAGGTCGGGGACGAGGTCCATCGCCTGGATCGACTTGGAGGACAGCGCGTTCTGACGCGTCGAATCGTCCGGCATGATCTTCCAGACCATCTTGGCGGCCTTGGCCGGGTGCTGACCGGTGTAACCGTCGAAGCGTTCGAAGACGATCTGCTTGGAGGTAGAGGAGTTGTCGGTCATCTTGTACGGACCGGTGCCGATCGGCTTGGCGTCGAACGCCTTCGCGTCCTTGCTGACGGCTGCCTTCGGCACGATCTTGACGACCGCGATGCGCTCGGCGACGAGCGTGAACGGGTACTTCAGTTTGATCGTGACGGTCTTGGCGTCCTTCTTGCTGACCTTGTCGACGAACGCGATGAAGGTCGCGTAGAGCGACTCGTTCTTCGGGTCGAGCACGCGCTCGAAGCTGTAGACGACGTCGTCGGTGGTGACGTCGCTGCCGTCGTGGAACTTCGCACCGTCGCGCAGGGTGACCTCGTAGGTCTTGTCGTCCACCTTCTTCGGCAGGGCGCTGCCGAGCGCCGCGAAGACCTCGCGCTTGCCCACCGGGCTGATCTCGGTGAGGCCCTCCATGGTGTGCCAGTTGGCGGCGACGGTGAGAGCAGCGGTCGTGGTCATCGGGTCGAACCCGTTGGTGCCGAGCTCGTAGGAGATACCTGCGGTGATCGTGCCGGTTTCCTTCGCCGAGGAGTCTGCCTGGGTCGAACGCTCCGAGGGCTTCGTGCCGCACGCGGCGAGAGACCCGGTCAACGCGGCTGCGGCACCCATGGCGCCGACCAGTCCGAGGAAGCTGCGGCGCGTGTGGGCCGCGGAAGGCGAGGTGGCCATGTATGTGCTCCAAGATTTGTCTGATGTCGGATGTCTGATATCCGGTACAGTAAGCCAGGTCACATTCATTTGCCAACCCCCGGGTCGCGAGCATCTCGCCATCGCGCCCGCCTGACGAAGGACGATCGACGCATGCGACGTTCCGAACCGGTCACCGCGACGACGGCCATCAAAGAGCTGATTCTGGAGCGCGGCCTGCGGCCGGGTGAGCCGATGCCGACCGAGAACGAACTCGTCGAGTTGCTCGGAATCTCCCGCTCCAGCGTCCGGGAAGCGGTGCGCACGCTCGTCGCGCTCGACATCCTCGCCGTCAAACACGGCCGCGGGACATTCGTCGGCGAGGTCTCGCTGCGCCCGCTGGTCGAAGGAATGGTGTTTCGCGGAGTGATGTCGTCCGGCGATGACTACCGGACGCTGCGCGAAGTGGTCGAACTGCGCACCACACTCGACCTCGCAATGGCCGACCACGTGGTGGAAAGCCTTGCCGGACAGGACAGTTCGGAACTCCGTGCGCTGACCGCACAGATGCGCGAACGCGTTCAGCAGGGCAAGAGCTTCGCCGACGCCGACCGCGCCTTTCACGAGGGTCTCGCCGGGCTGCAGAACAATGACCTGTTCGCCCAGATAGTCGGGGCGTTGTGGGAGATCCACGCGACGATCTCCCCCAAACTCGGTCTACCGACCTCCCGCGACATGCACGACACCGCGAACGCACACGTCGAACTGCTCGACCGTGCGGCAGCCGGCGATCTCGAGGGATACCGGGCAGCCGTGGTCGCGCACTACGCACCGCTGCTGCGCGTGATCGACAAAACCTACGCGACGGTCGAGGCCTGAGGCATGGAGGTCGTGATCTGTCCGGACGCGGAGGCAGTCGGCGCGCTCGCCGCGTCCAAGGTCGCCCGCGTCTGCCGAGACGTCGGGCCCGAGGTGGTGATCGGAGTCGCCACGGGTTCGTCGCCGCTGGCGCTCTACGACCACCTCGCCCGCTTGGTGCGCGAAGGATCGCTGGACCTGTCGCGGGCGACCGCGTTCGCGCTGGACGAGTACGTCGGGCTGCCGGTCGAGCACCCGGAGTCGTACGCATCCGTAATCGACCGCACCGTGACTCAGCCGCTCGGGCTCGACCCCGCCCGGGTGCACCTGCCCGACGGCAATGCGTCCGACGTCCCTACTGCGTGCCGCGCGTACGAGCAGGCGATCGCAGCGGTCGGCGGCGTGGACGTGCAGATCCTCGGGGTCGGTGCGAACGGACACATCGGGTTCAACGAGCCGGGTTCGTCGCTGTCGTCCCGCACCCGGATCAAGACCCTCGCGACCAGCACCCGGGCCGACAACGCGCGTTTCTTCGAGCGCCTCGACCAGGTACCCACCCACTGCATCACGCAGGGCCTCGGCACGATCATGGACGCCCGCGAGGTCGTGCTGGTCGCGCAAGGTCAGCACAAGGTGGACGCGGTCGCGGGCGTCGTCGAAGGGCCGGTGACCGCGCGCTGCCCGGGCTCGGTGCTGCAGTTCCACCAGCACGCGACGGTCGTGTTGGACGAGCACGCGTCAGCGGGCCTGGCCGGGGCGCAGGAATACCGCAACGCCTGGGACCACAAGCCGGACTGGCAGCGCTGGCGCTGAGCACGACGGAACGGGAAATGCATCAGGGAACTCCGCCCACGGAGTTCCCTGATGCATTCAGCGTGCCCTCGCAGAAGGGTCAACGCACGATGCGCGGTGCTGGAGCCGAGAATCCCTTGGCCGGCTGGGTCAGACCGGGCAAGTTCGGCCAGTTGGCGATCAACTCGGGGCTGGCGTCGAAGCGACCGGTGACGTCTTCGACCACGTCGACCGAACCACTCTGGTTGTAGAGGCTGAGGTACCGCTTGTTCTGGTCGTCGATCCGGGACGTCGTGCCGAAACCGTTCGACTGGTTCTGCCCGGCAACGAGGTTGAGGTTGCTGGTGCCGGGGTCGGCGTTCATCCCGCTGTACTGCGTGATGTACGTGTTGGCGGTGGGCTTGACCCCGGTGATCGTGCCGGTGAACCCGAGGGTGAACTGTCCGTACAGGTCGGCCGGCGGCGCAGTGACCAGGACCGAGTCAGGACCGATCGGAGCCTTCGGTGCACCGATACCGACGCGAGTGTCGATGATGCGGCGCGGAGCCACGTTGTTGTACACGAAGCCCAGGCCGTTCGGGTTGTCGTAGTAGGCCGCGAGCAGATCGACCACCACGTCGGTCGCGCCGGCCGAACCGTTGTGCACCGAGAACCCGTAGGTGCCCCCGCCCAGGTCGGTGACCGGGACGATCGTGTAGTTGGCCACCGTCCGTCCGTTGGTGAAGTTGACCGACGACGTCTTGGGAACGGTGGCGCCCGAATAGGCGGTGAGCCAGCCGTACGCCTCCGGCTTCACGGCGGTGAGGTTCACCGCCACGGAGGTCGGCTTGGCGATCGGGTTGTCCCACCGGAAGGTCTGAACCATCGTCGCCCCGCCAGGTACCGGACCGGTGGTCTGCCGGGTATCGCTCAAGCGGAACCCGTCGGCGATCAGCGCCAGTGAACCGAGCTCGGTGGTGTCGGCCGCAGTGGAGTAGTAACCGATCAGGTCGACGGCGACATTCGCGGACGCGTTCCCGAGTGACAGCGTGATCGATCCGTCCGAACCGACCGGGACGGTTGCCGTCGTCGCTCCGGTCCAGCCCCGCTCGAAGTTGACCGCGGACGTCCACGGCTTTGCCTGTCCGGTGGCGTACGCGGTGATCCAGCCGGTGGCCGAGGTGTCGATGGCGGTGATGTTGACGACGGCAGCCTTCACACCGACCGCCGGAACACCCGATGTCCCAGCGACCGGGACACGCAGCGATCCGCCCTTGGCGACCGGACCGGAGGACAGGCGGGTGTCGATCAGCCGGGTGGCGGCGGTCTTGTGGAACCGACCCTCGTTGGTCTGGGCGTCGGCTGACGCGTGCGTCATCGGAACGGAGACGGAGAACGCAAGCGCGCAGGCTGCTGCGACCGTGAGGAGTGTGCGAGGCATACCTGGAGCATGAGGCCGTCTCAGCACCCGGTCAAGCGGTTGCGGAAAACCCGTCACTGCGATCGCAGTTGAACGACTGACTCAGTCAAGAAGGTCGCGCGGACAGAGAGCTTCAGGCGACGACACGGTTACTCGAGTCAAGGTCGCTGGCGAGCGGACGAACGAAGTGAGCCGCTCCGCCAGCAATCTGACTCAGCGAGGATGAGGCTCCCATGACCACTGAGCGATGGGCCACCGACACGATCACGCACACCACGAAAAGCGGACTGTGTGAAACGTCGCGCAGTCAAGGTCGCAGGCGAGTGACGAACGAAGTGAGTCGCTCCGCCAGCGAACTGACGGAGCGACTCGAACAATCAATATGTGGAGGTAAGGGGACTCGAACCCCTAACCCCCTGCTTGCAAAGCAGGTGCGCTACCAATTGCGCCATACCCCCAGGGTGGGCCACCCGCGTCCGAAAACCCGCGTGACCCAGGACGTCAGCTGGCGGTGCCAGTGGCGTCGAAGCTCTTCTCGCCGGGCTTGTCGGAAGCCTTGGACCACATGTCCTTGCCGACCTTGCCCTGCTTGTACTTCTGGCTCGCGAACGCGGCTGCGCCGGCAGTTGCGATGACCATCAGTGCTTTCCTCATGGGTCTCTCCTTGAGTTGTTCGAACGGTGGTGGGCCTAACAGGACTTGAACCTGTGACCTCTTCCTTATCAGGGAAGCGCTCTAACCGACTGAGCTATAGGCCCGTCCGCCATTCGACGAGTTGCCCGTTAGGGCAACGCCGAATGAGGTTACCCCATGCGTGCACAGGGCTCCAAAACGGTGCCTAGTCGTCCGTCAGCGTGAGCTGCAAACCACCGACAAGGGAGGCACAGATGTTGTACAAGAACGCCATCAGTGTCGCGATCGCCGTCATCAAGATGACGTCGATCACCCCGATCAATACTGACAGAGACAGCACCTTGCCGAAGCCGATGTAGTCCATCAAATCGAAGTTCGACCCCTCGCTGTCGAGGGTGCGCAGCAACTCGTTGAGGTTGTCGAAGACACCCATGCCGGCCAACACCGTCCACAGCACGCCGACCATCACGACGGTGGCGATACCGATCGCGACCGACAGCAGGAAGCTGATCTTGAACACCGAGAACGGGTCGATCCGCGAGACCGTAAGGCGGACGCGCCGGGGAGTCGCACGACCCGGCCGCTGCGCCGGACGACCGGTTGCAGCAGGACGCTGACCCGGCCGTTGCGCGGGGCGCTGACCGGCCGCAACCGGGCGTCGCTGACCGGTGCCGCGCTGTTCGCTGCGCGAGCCGGCCGGCAACCTCTTCGCCGCGTCGGCCGGGGTGGTCCGGCGACCGCCGGTGGGGGTGCTCACTCCTGGTCTCCAGTTCCGTCGGTCTCAGGTGTTGCGTCGTCGGCCACGTCATTCATGGCCTCGTCCGCGGGCTCGTCCGCCGGTGCGACCGTGAGGTCCTGCGTCGTCCCGTCGACCAGAGCTTCTTCCTCCGGCGACTCGGTCGAACCTACAACTTCCTCGGCGACAACGTCACTCTCGGCGTTGCGCGCCACGGCAACAATCGCATCACCCTTGTCGGGAGTCGCGAACTGCACCCCCTGCGTGGAGCGGCCGGTGCGGCGCACCTCGTCCGCGCGCGAGCGGACGATCTTGCCCTTCTCCATGACGACGAGCACCTCGTCGCCCTCCTCGACGGTGAGTGCGCCGACGAGTTCACCGCCGCGCTCGGAGATGTTGGCGACCTTCACACCGAGCGTCGCGCGTCCCTTGACCGGGTACTCCGACGCCGCGGTGCGCTTGGCGAGACCGTTGACGAAGACCACGAACAAGTCGGGATCGGTGCCCTCGTCGACGACCGAGATCGACAGCAGTTCGTCGCCCGCGCGGAACTTCATGCCCGTGACTCCGGACGTGGAGCGTCCCATCGGACGGATCGTCTCGTCGGTCGCGTGGAAGCGGACCGACTGACCCTTGCGCGAGACCAGCAGGATGTCGTCCCTGGACGAGCACAGGCCCGCGCCGACGAGTTCGTCGCCGTCTCGCAGGTTGACCGCGATCAGACCACCCGAACGCGGGGAGTCGTACTCGGTGAGGCGGGTCTTCTTGACCAGTCCGCGACGGGTGGCCAGCACGAGGTAGTCGGACGCCTCGTAGTTGGTCAGCGCCATCACGCCGGCGATCTTCTCGTCGGGCTGGAACGCGAGCATGTTCGCCACGTGCTGGCCCTTGGAGTCGCGGCTGCCCTCGGGCAACTCGTACGCCTTGATCCGGTAGACCCGGCCCTTGTTGGTGAAGAACAGCAGCCAGTTGTGCGTGCTGGTGATGAAGAAGTGACTGACGACGTCGTCGCCGCGCAGGGTGGCCCCGCGCACTCCCTTGCCGCCGCGACGCTGCGCACGGTACTCGCTGACCTTCGTCCGCTTGGCGTAACCACCCCGGGTGATGGTGACGACGACGTCCTCGGCCGGGATCAGATCTTCCATCGACATGTCGCCGTCGAAGGGGACGATCTGGGTACGGCGGTCGTCGCCGTACTTGCCGACGATGTCGGCAAGTTCGTCACTGACGATCTGCCGCTGGCGCTCCGGCTTGGCCAGGATGTCGTTGTAGTCGTCGATCTTGGTCTGCAACTCGTCGTGCTCGTCGATGATGCGCTGACGCTCCAGTGCGGCCAGCTGACGCAACTGCATCGCCAGGATCGCGTTGGCCTGGATCTCGTCGACATCGAGCAACTCGATCAAGCCACTGCGTGCGGCATCGGCCGACGCCGAGCGCCGGATGAGGGCGATGACCTCGTCCAGCATGTCGAGCGCCTTGAGCAGACCACGCAGAATGTGGATGCGCTCCTCGGCACGCGCCAGACGCCACTTGGTACGGCGGACGATGACGTCGATCTGGTGGTCGACCCAGTGCCGGATGAACGCCGAGATCGGCAGCGTGCGCGGCACCCCGTCGACCAGGGCGAGCATGTTGGCGCCGAAGTTCTGCTGCAGCTGGGTGTGCTTGTAGAGGTTGTTGAGCACCACCTTCGCCACCGCGTCGCGCTTGAGGACGACGACCAGGCGCTGACCGGTACGGCCGGAGGTCTCGTCGCGCAGGTCGGCGATGCCGGCGATCTTGCCTTCCTTGACCAGCAGCGCGATCTTCTCGGCGAGGGCGTCGGGGTTGACCTGGTAGGGCAGTTCGGTGATCACCAGGCATTGACGGCCCTGGATCTCCTCGACGTTGACGACCGCGCGCATGGTGATCGACCCGCGGCCGGTGCGGTAGGCGTCCTCGATGCCCTTCTTGCCCAGGATCAGCGCGCCGGTCGGGAAATCGGGGCCGGGGATGATCTCGAGCAGCTTCTCCAGCAGTTCCTCGCGGTCGGCCTCGGGGTTGTCGAGCAACCACTGGGCACCGGCGGCGACCTCACGCAGGTTGTGCGGCGGGATCTGGGTGGCCATACCGACCGCGATACCGGCCGAGCCGTTGACCAGCAGGTTCGGGAAGCGCGCGGGCAGCACGGTCGGCTGCAGCGTCTTGCCGTCGTAGTTGGGCTCGAAATCGACGGTGTCCTGGTCGATGTCGCGCACCAGTTCCATCGCCAGCGGCGCCATCTTGCACTCGGTGTATCGCGGGGCGGCCGCACCGTCGTTGCCCGGCGAACCGAAGTTGCCCTGGCCGTCGATCAGCGGGTAGCGAAGCGACCACGGCTGGACCAGGCGCACCATCGCGTCGTAGATCGCCGAGTCACCGTGCGGGTGGTACTGACCCATCACGTCACCGACCACGCGCGAACACTTGTTGTAACCGCGGTCGGGGCGGTAACCCCCGTCGTACATCGCGTAGATGATCCGGCGGTGCACCGGCTTCAGGCCGTCGCGGACGTCGGGCAGCGCGCGGCTGACGATCACGCTCATCGCGTACTCGATGTAGCTGCGCTGCATCTCGGTGTTCAGGTCGACGGGGTCGACCCGGTTGCCGGTCACGACGCCGTTCTCGTCCATCGTGTTGTTGCCGGTGCCGTCATTGTCAGTCATTGAATTCCCATGTCAGAGAAGCGAAATGCGTTGAGGTTTGCGTGGCGCGTCACCTTGGTTTCGGCACCTGCGGAGTTGGTCAGTTCTCGCTGGTCCGGGGCGAAACCGGAGTGCATGAACTCAGATGTCGAGGAAGCGGACGTCCTTGGCGTTGCGCTGGATGAACCCGCGCCGGCTCTCGACGTCCTCGCCCATCAGGATCGAGAAGATCTCGTCGGCCGCGGCGGCGTCGTCGAGCGTGACCTGCAGCAGGGTGCGGTGGTCGGGGTCCATGGTGGTCTCCCAGAGTTCCTGGTAGTTCATCTCGCCGAGACCCTTGTAGCGCTGCACCCCGTTGTCCTTCGGCATCCGCCAGCCCTGCGACAGGCCCTCGCGCACCGCAGCGTCGCGCTCCTTGTCGGAGAACACGAACTGGTGCTCGTGGTTGCTCCACTTGATGCGGTACAACGGCGGCTGAGCGAGGTAGACGTAGCCGGCCTCGATCAGCGGACGCATGAACCGGAACAGCAGGGTCAGCAGCAGGGTGCGGATGTGCATGCCGTCGACGTCGGCATCGGCCATCAGCACGATCTTGTGGTAGCGCGCCTTGCTGATGTCGAAGTCCTCGCCGATTCCGGTGCCGAAGCCGGAGATCAACGCCTGCACCTCGTTGTTGGCCAGCACCTTGTCGATGCGGGCCTTCTCGACGTTGAGGATCTTGCCGCGGATAGGCAGGATCGCCTGGTTGTAGGGGTTGCGCCCCTGCACCGCCGAGCCGCCGGCGGAGTCGCCCTCCACGATGTAGACCTCGGAGATCGTGGGGTCGTTGCTCTGACAGTCCTTGAGTTTGCCCGGCAGACCACCGGACTCCAGCAGGCCCTTACGGCGGGTGGCCTCACGCGCCTTGCGGGCAGCCATCCGGGCGGCGGACGCCTGGATCGCCTTGCGGACGATGTTCCTGCCGTCGTTGGGGTGCGCCTGCAGCCAATGCCCGAACTCGTCGCGCACCGCGGCCTGGACGAAGCCCTTGACCTCGGAGTTGCCGAGCTTGGTCTTGGTCTGACCCTCGAACTGCGGCTCGCCGAGCTTCACCGAGATGACCGCGGTCAGACCCTCACGGATGTCGTCACCGGTGAGGTTGTCGTCCTTCTCCTTGAGCAGCTTCTGGTCGCGGGCGAAGTCGTTGACCAGCTTGGTCATCGCCGCGCGGAAGCCTTCCTCGTGGGTGCCGCCCTCGTGGGTGTTCACCGCGTTGGCGTAGGTGTGCACCGACTCGCTGAACGAGGTCGTCCACTGCATCGCGATCTCGACCGACAGCATGCGCGAGGTGTCCTCGGTCTCGAACGCGATGATCTCGTCGTTGACCGGCTCGTTGCGCTTGGAGCTGTTGAGGTGCTTGACGTAGTCGAGCAGACCGTTGTCGTAGCGGTAGGTGACCGTGCGCTTCTTGTCCTTGGCGGAGGCCTGTTCCTCGGGGGCGTCGGACGCCTCCTCGCCGATCTCCTTCAGGTCGTCCAGACCCTCGTCGTCCGCGGCGTCGGCCTGCACCCGGGCGTCGGTGAGCGAGATCGTCAGCCCCTTGTTCAGGAAGGCCGTCTGCTGGAAGCGGGAACGAATCGTCTCGAAGTCGTAGTCGGTGGTGTCGAAGATCTCCTCGCTCGCCCAAAAGGTGAGCGTGGTGCCGGACGGTTCGTCCTTCTCCATCGCGCGGACGTCGGCCAGCGGCGCGTCGGGCTCACCCTTGGTGAACGACATCTCGAAGACGCGGCCGTTCTGGCGCACCTGCACATCGAGCCGGGACGACAGCGCGTTGACAACCGAGGAACCCACACCGTGCAGGCCACCGGAGACCTTGTATCCACCGCCGCCGAACTTGCCGCCCGCGTGCAACTGAGTGAGCACGAGCTCGACGGTGCTGATGCCGTACTGCTCGTTCATGCCGGTGGGGATACCGCGTCCGTGGTCGGTGACCTCGACACCGCCGTCCTCACGCAGGGTGACCAGCACGCGGTCGTTGTGCCCGGCGAGCGCCTCGTCGACCGCGTTGTCGACGATCTCCCAGACCAGGTGGTGCAGGCCACGCGCACCGGTCGAGCCGATGTACATGCCCGGACGTTTGCGGACAGCCTCCAGCCCCTCGAGCACCTGGATCGCGGACGCGTCGTAGACGACTTCGCCGTCGGGCCCCACGTGGATGACAGCCTCTTCGACCGTGTTCTGCGGAAGGTCCTCCGGATCGTCCTGCTTGCCATTGCCCTGCTGCGAACTGTCGGTCACAGTGCTCCTCGAATAGACCTGACCCAAACCTTGGAAAGTCTACCTTGTCGCCATCCCCAGGACACCCTCTGACGCGCTGCAGGGCACCCAGAAGCCGTTTTCAGGACCGTCTCCAACTCCCGATACGTCGACCGGGGGTTCAGAACGCTCTGGGCGAGTTCTGTGCGATCGGTGCTCGATCGGTGGTCGTTGAAGCAAACCGGCTCTTCACAATCCAGGGTGTAGCGGTGGGGTGTCGCCGCCGAGCCCATCGTCGTCAACGTGGTGTCCGGCACCACGTCGCTCGACCTCCCGATGCCGCCCGGCACCTAGGGCAGCCCTGCCCTTCAGCCCGTGGAGTCCTGACCGCCTGGTCCGGAGCAGCCGCTGACCGCGACGACGGCGACACCGAGCTCGGTGCCGAGTCACGGCCCACGATCGCCGAGGCTGTAGGGCGATCTGCGGCCCGGCCGTTGACAGCGCCGACCGAAGGACCATATCTTCCGTAGTGCGAACATTGATTCCACGATACGGAATGAGGCTGGGATGCAGGGAAGGGTACAAGTCGGTGGGCTGAGCGTCGCGGAGCCGCTGCACCGCTTCATCACCGAGGAGGCACTGCCGGGCTCCGGCGTCGAGCCGTCGGCATTCTGGTCGGGCGCGGACGCGCTCATCCACGACCTCACCCCTCGCAACCGCGCTCTCCTCGCGCGCCGCGACGAGCTGCAGGCGCAGATCGACGAGTTCCACCGGTCGCGTCCGGGCGTGCCCGACCCGCAGGTGTACACCTCCTTCCTGCGCGAGATCGGGTACCTGGCCGACGAGCCCGCCGACGTCCAGGTCACCACCTCGGGCGTCGACACCGAGATCACCGGCCAGGCCGGCCCGCAGCTGGTGGTCCCACTCCTGAACGCCAGGTTCGCGGCGAACGCCGCCAATGCCCGGTGGGGCTCGCTCTACGACGCCCTGTACGGGACCGACGTGATCCCCGACGAGGGCGAGCTGGCGCGCGGGTCGTCGTCGTACAACCCTGCTCGCGGCGCCGAGGTCATCGCCCGCGGCCGCGCGCTGCTCGATGAGCACTTTCCCCTCGAGGGTGGCTCGCACGCGGACGCCACGGGGTACGCCGTCGACCCGGACGGCCTGGTCGTCCAGGTCGGGGACCAGACGCTGCGGCTGGCGTCCCCGGGCCAGCTCGTCGGCTACCGCGGTGCGCCGGAGACGGTGGACGCGGTGGTCCTGGTCCACCACGGGCTGCACGTCGAGATCCTCATCGACCGAGACCACCCGATCGGTTCGCAGGACGCCGCGGGCGTCAAGGACGTGGTGCTGGAGGCGGCCGTCTCCACGATCATGGACCTCGAGGACTCCGTTGCCGCCGTCGACGCCGGCGACAAGGTGGTCGGCTACCGCAACTGGCTCGGGCTGATGCAGGGCACGCTGCAGGCCGAGGTCGCGAAGGACGGGGCGAGGTTCGTCCGAGAGATGAGCCCGGACCGCTCCTGCGTGTCCCCGTCGGGCGAGTCGGTCACCCTGCACGGCCGCGCCCTGCTGTTCATCCGGCAGGTCGGTCACCTAATGACCACGGACGCGGTGCTGGACCGGGACGGCAACGCGGTCCCCGAGGGGATCCTCGACGCGCTCGTCACGGCTCTCGGCAGCGCCCACGACCTGCGCGGCAACACCCGGCTGCGCAATTCCCGCACCGGCTCCATGTACGCCGTCAAGCCGAAGATGCACGGCCCGGACGAGGTCGCCTTCACCTGCGAGCTCTTCACTCGGGTGGAGCAGACTCTCGGGCTCCCCCCGCAGACGATCAAGGTCGGGATCATGGACGAGGAGCGGCGCACGACGCTGAACCTCAAGGCGTGCATCGCAGCCGCCCGGGATCGCGTGGTCTTCATCAATACCGGATTCCTCGACCGGACCGGCGACGAGATCCACACCTCCATGCACGCCGGGCCGATGGTGCGCAAGAACGACATGCGTAACGAGGCGTGGATCCGCGCCTACGAGGCGAACAACGTCGACGTCGGCATCGCCTGCGGTCTGCGGGGGCGGGCCCAGATCGGCAAGGGCATGTGGGCGGCGCCGGACAACATGGCAGACATGCTCGCCAAGAAGGGCGAGCACCCGCGCGCCGGCGCCACCTGCGCCTGGGTACCGTCACCGACGGCCGCCACGCTGCACGCGATCCACTACCACGAGACCGACGTCTTCGAGGTTCAGCAGCGGGTCGCCCGCCGTGAGCCGGCAAGCAGGACTGATCTGCTCACGATCCCGCTGGGCGACCCGGCGTCGTGGTCGGAGCAAGAGCGTCGCGCCGAGCTGGACAACAACGTCCAGAGCACGCTGGGCTACGTCGTGCGTTGGATCGACGCCGGCGTCGGGTGCTCCAAGGTCCCCGATCTCAGCGGCACTCCGCTCATGGAGGATCGCGCCACCTGCCGCATCTCCTCGCAGCACGTCGCCAACTGGCTCCTCCACGGCGTCGTCACCACCGAGGAGGTCGACGAGTCCTTGCGGCGAATGGCCCGCGTCGTCGACACTCAGAACGAGGGCGACCCGACCTACCAGCCGATGGCACCAGCGTTCGACGGGGCCGCCTTCCTCGCGGCGCGCGAACTGTTGCTCGCGGGCGGCAGCCAGCCCAGCGGATACACCGAGCCGATCCTCCACCGCCACCGTCTCGCCCACAAGGCCACCACCAGGAGCACCCGATGAACATCGACCTCGAGACCGCCCGGACGATCATCACGCAGGGTCGCAAGTACGCCCGCGACCTGGACTGCAAGCCCATGACGGTCGTCGTCATCGACGCGGGCGGCCACGTCGTCGCCGTCGAGCGTGAGGACGGGTCGTCAAACAAGCGCTTCGAGGTCGCCCTTGGCAAGGCGCACGGGGCGCTGTCCCTGGGCATGGGCTCGCGGGCGCTGATGGAGCGGGCCGAGCAGCAGCCCTACTTCATCGCCGCCGTCACGTCGGCGATCGGCGGCTCGCTGGTGCCCGTCCCCGGCGGGGTGCTGGTCCGCGATGCCGACGGGCGCGTCCTCGGCGCCGTCGGCGTCTCGGGTGACACCTCGGACCGTGACGAGGCCGTCGCCGTCGCCGGCATCGAGGCGGTCGACCTCACTCCCGACCCGGGGTGACCCCGGGGTGATTGGGCTTGGGCGCCGCGACCGTGCCCGGCGCCTGGGTGATCTGGGCGGTCGGGCTGTCGGGCTGTCTGGTCGCGGTCTTCCACCGCTCCTCCTTGGCCGTCGCCAGCATCTTTTTCGCCGGTACCTCGACCTGGGGTGCCGGGAGGCGCTCTCAGCCAGGCACGACGTAGACCGTCGGACGGCGTCCGTCGTCGGGCTTGGAGGTGCCCACACAGGTGATGAAGGAGCCGTCCGGATGGTTACAGTCGAAGACGTACTGCTTGCCGGTGGCGGACGAACTGGCGCCGATCTGTTGCGAACTGCCGGCCTGGATGGCGCGGGCCTGCGATGCCACTCCGGAAGCGAAGGCACAGGTGACCCCGGGGCTGGTGGAGAAGGCGGCATCGCCACAACCGGTGTCGCTGCCGGCCGGAAGGGCGATCGGCGTGCTGGGGCTGGACGTCGGGCTGCTGGGTTGCGAACTCGTACGCGGGTCCGTGCTTGGTGAACTCGGCCGGTCGGTCGTCGGGGCGCCCGTACCTTCCGGGGTGCTGCTGGTGGCGGCAGGTGCAGAATTCTGGTTTCCGGACGCGTCGCTCTTGTCGTTGTTGACCAGCAACAGGTAGCCGACGAAGGACAGAACGCCGAGCGAGGCCAGCAGGATCATGAGTGGCAGCAACAAGGCTGCCTTGCGACCGGGTCCCTGCTGCGCAGCGGGCGGTTGCTCGAGGTAACCCGAACCCTGGTCAGGCTGCTGGTAATACTGTGCGCCCGCCGCCGGAGCCTGCTGAGTGCGTTGATCGGCGTACGGCGCGGACGGGACGCCGGGGTCGGTGGCGTCGTCGTAGCCGCGTCCGTCATTCGAGCCGTCATCGAAGCTGTCGTCGCGGCGCGGGCGGAAGAACTTGTCGAAGGTGTCGTCCGGTCGGCTGTTGGCGTCGTTCGGGTCGGTCACGATCGCGGTCCTGCTTTCTCCTCGATTCGCCGACTGCTGGAGCCGGCGTTCCCCGGGGCTACATCCTTTCGAGTCTACCCACCAAGGCCCGATCAGCCATATGTGTCGCGAGGGCCACGTCCGCCGTGCACCTTGCGCGGCCCCTTGCTCCAGGACGGCGCGGACGGGCCCAGGAAACGCAGCTCGGTGACGATGTTCGGACCGATCGTCTCCTCGATACGGCCCAGGATGGTCGAGGTCATGTAACCGAGTTGGGTGCGCCAGGCGGTGGAGTCGGCGCGGACGGTCAGCACGCCGTCCTCGAACCCGGTCGCCTGCGCGTGCGCGGCCACTTCGTCGCCGACGATCTCGGGCCACTTCGCGAGTACCGAACCTGCCGCGACGTCGACCTTCCACCCGCGCTCGGACAGCATCCGCTCCATCTGGTCACCCAGTGCGGACGGGTCACGGCCGTCGTCCTTGGTGCGCGCGGCTTCGCCGAACGGACGCCGACGCACCGGCTGCTGCCCCGGACGCAACCCCTTCTCCCGTGCCGATCGACGGGCGCGGGCCAGCGCCTCGCGGGCCGCGTCACGCCAGTCGACGTCGTCCGGCTCGTCGCCGGTGACGTCCTCCTGCTGCGCATCGCTCGCCTCGGTCACCTGCCCAGCGTACGACCGTCCCCCGATCGGGCCATGTCAACCAAGGGTTGACACTTGGACGGTGGACGCGCACAGTGGAAGTCATGACGGCACGAGGCGAGAAGACTGTTACGACGAATCCCACCGTCCCCAACCTGCTGGTCGGCACTGCGATCGCAGCGGTCACCGGCATCGCGATGTTCGTGATCAACGGCGGCGACGGTGACATGTGGTGGGCCTACCCACTGATCGGGGCGATCCTGGCGCTCGCGCTGTGGGGGATGCTCCTCGCCGGCAGCTATGGCCACAAGGAGCGGCGCGGCATCGTGGAACCGAGGTCCTACGCGATCGCCGGTCTGCTCGGCGTGGTCGCCGGATCGATCGTCGGAGCACTCACCGGCGAGAACTCCTTCTGGGCTGTCGGATTCATCATCGCCGGCGTCCTCCTGCCGGCCGCCTCGGCTTCCACCGGGAAGGACCGTTCCTGACCGTGCCAGATGCCGACCGGTCGCTTGACCGGGTCCTGGTGGCCGACCAACGTCTCAACCACGCGCGGATCGCACTGGACGAGGCGGTTGCCGCGGCCCGGGCGGACGGTGCCTCCTGGCAGGCGATCGGGCAGGTACTCGGGATGTCGCGCCAGGCGGTCTTCAAACGCTTCGGGCGGCCCGACCCACACACCGGCGCAGCTCCGGTGCGGGCTGTGCAACCACTCATCGCCGCCACCGAAGCGGTGTTCACCGACCTGGCGAACGGTCGGGCCGCGTCGCTGGTCGAAAGGATGACGCCGGTCGCGGCCGCCGTCCTCGCGGTGCGCGACATGGAAGCGACCTGGGCCGCGGTTGAACGAGCCGACGGCCCGCTGGTGCGCTGCCGGGACCTTGCGGTCCGGACGCCCGCCGACACTGGTACCGAACTCGCAGGGGGCGTCGTCGTCGCGACGACCCTGGAGTGTGAATCAGGCTCCTGGCACGGACGCGTCGCCTGGGACGGGTGGGATCGCATCGCCGGCATCCTCATCGTTCCCGACGACCGGCCCGGTCTGCCCTTCTGAGCTCCTGTCCGCAGCCGAGACCTTGCCCCTCACGACGTCGAACCGCTTGCCGCTCAAGGCTTTCGGGACGTCGTCCGCGACAGCCGCGGTGATCAGCACCTGTTCGGCGTCGCCGACCATCGCCGCCAGCCGGGCCCGGCGGCCGGCGTCCAACTCGGCGAAGACGTCGTCGAGCACCAGCACCGGGTCGGTGCCGAGATCGGTGCGCAACAACTGGAACGCGGCCAGCCGCATACCGAGCGCGAACGACCAGGACTCGCCGTGCGAGGCGTACCCCTTCGCGGGCAGGTCTCCCAGACCGAGCACCACCTCGTCGCGGTGCGGGCCCACGAGCGTGACTCCACGCTCGACCTCGGCACGACGCATCTGACCGAACGTCTCGTGCATGCCGGCCGCAATCTCCTCGACCGGCGGCACCTCACCCGACCCCAGTTCATCGGACAGTTTCACGTGCAACGAACTGCGGTAGGTCAACCGCGCATCGCCCTGCCCGGCGCTGACCTCGTCGTACGCGTCCGCGATGAACGGACGCAGGTCGCGCAGCAGGCGCAGACGCGCGTACGTGAGGTTGGCGCCGACCGTGGCGAGGTGTTCGTCCCAGACCGGGAGGGTCGCGTCGAGTGCGCCGCGGTCCTGGCCGGTGCGCGCCGCCTTCAGCAGCGCATTGCGTTGCTTGAGGATCTTCTCGTAATCGCTGCGCGCGCCCGCCCACTTCGGCTGACGGGCAACCAGCAGATCATCCAGGAACTGACGGCGGGTCGACGGGTCACCCTTCACCAACGCCAGATCCTCCGGCGCGAACAGCACCGTCCGGATCGTTCCCAGGATGTCGCGCGGACGCGTGGACGCCGCCCGACCCAGACGGGCCCGGTTGGCCCGTCCCGGGTTGATCTCGAGTTCGAGTTGCTGCTCGTGGGTCTCACGAACGACCGCCGCCCGGATGTACGCCTTCTCCGCGCCGGCCCGGACCAGTGGCGCGTCGTTGGAGACACGGTGCGAGCCGAGCGTCGCCAGGTAGCCGACCGCCTCGACCAGGTTCGTCTTGCCCTGGCCGTTGAGTCCGACGAATGTCGTGATGCCGGGTGCCAACGCCACCTCGGCTTCCGGATAGGACCGGAAGTCGATCAGGGACAGATGGCGTACATGCACTGCGTCAGAGTAATCGCGGGCGGGTCGCCTGGACGATCACGACGAAGCAGCGGGCGCCGAGTACTCGATCGGTCGCCCATGCGTCTGCGTTGTTCGACCGGCGTCGGGCGAGTGCTCCCGTCGAGCGAACCCGGTTTCGGCACCTACGGATTCGTTCCTCATCCGTAGGGCTCAACCAGCCACAGGATCAACAGCGCTGCTTCGCAGCGGCGTCGTTCAGTTGTCCGACTTCTTCGCGCCGGGGGTCGCCTCGCCGGACGTGTCCTTCTTCTCCGCGGCGGGGCTGACCTCGGCCTGGCCCTCCTTGGCGGCCTTGCGGTACGGCTCGTCGCCGAACTGCATGACCTCGTGACCGCCGAACTGTCCGCGCAACGCGGCGATCGCCTGCATCTGCGGGGAGTTCTCCTGACGCGAGGTGAAGCGCGCGAACAGTGCAGAAGCCAGGACGGGCATCGGGACCGCGAGGTTGATGGCCTCCTCCAGCGTCCAGCGTCCTTCACCGGAGTCGGTGGAGTACTCGCTGATGCCCTCGAGGTGCGGGGTCTCCTCCAGCGCCTTGACCATGAGGTCGAGCAACCAGGAGCGCACGACGGTGCCGCGGCTCCAGGCGCGGAAGCAGCCCTCGACGTCCTTGACGATGTCCTTGGCCTCGAGCAGTTCGAAGCCTTCGGCGTAGGCGTGCATCATGCCGTACTCGATGCCGTTGTGGACCATCTTCGCGTAGTGGCCCGCGCCGACCTCGCCGGCGTGCACGAAACCTTCCTCGCGGGGACCCTCGGGGCGCAGCGCGTCGAAGATCGGCATGAGGCGCTCGACGTTCTTCTCCGCGCCGCCGCACATCAGGCCGTAGCCGTTGTCCTTGCCCCAGATACCACCGGAGACGCCGCAGTCGACGAACTCGACGCCGTGCTCCTTGAGCATGTCGGCGTTCGCCTGGTCGTCGGTGAACTTGGAGTTGCCGCCGTCGACGATGATGTCGCCCTCGTCCAACAGCTCGGCCAGCGACTTGATCGTGTCGCGGGTCGGGTCACCGGCCGGCACCATCACCCAGACGGCGCGCGGGGCGTCCAGCTTGGAGACGAGGTCACGAAGATCCGTGGCGTCGCTGATGTCGGGGTTGCGGTCGTACCCGACGATGTCGTGACCGGCGGCCTTGAGGCGGTCACGCATGTTGCCGCCCATCTTGCCCAGACCGATGAGACCCATCTGCATGTTCTTGGCTCCTTGCTTGTGGTCGACGTCGTGGTCGGTTTGGTGCGGTGCGTCGTGCGGCTGGGTCAGCTGGCGAAGCGGACCGGCATCAGCACGTAGCGGAAGCTCTCATCGGCCTCGCCGTCCTGCTCGGCCTGGCCCGACATCACGGCCGGACGGCTGGGCTGGGTGAACGACAGGCGGACGAAGTCGGTGCCGACGGCGCCGAGGCCGTCGAGCAGGAACTGCGGGTTGAACGCGATCTCGATGTCCGGGCCGGTGAGCGTGGCCTCGACGGCCTCGCTGGCCTGGGCGTCGTCGCCCTGACCTGCCTCGATGACCAATTGTGCCTCGCTGAAGCGCAGGCGCACCGGAGTGTTGCGCTCGGCGACCAGCGAGACGCGCTTGACCGCCTCGGCCAGTTCACTGGTCTTGATGACGGCGCTGGTATCGACGCTGGTGGGGAAGATCGAGGTGACCTTCGGGTACTCACCGTCCAGCAGCCGGGTGGTGGTCTGGCGCTGACCGGCCTCGAACCCGACCAGCCCCTCGCCACCGGCGGCAGTGCCGAGCGCGAGGTTGACCGAGCCGGAGGCTCCGAGTGCGCGGGCGGTGTCGTGCAGCGTGCGGGCCGGGATGAGTGCGACGTGCGAGGCGTCGGTGGCGGCCGGCTGCCAGGTGAACTCGCGCATCGCGAGGCGGTAGCGGTCGGTGGCCAGCAGCGTGACCTTCTCACCCTCGATCTCCATCCGGACGCCGGTGAGGATCGGCAGCGTGTCGGAGCGGTCGGCCGCGATTGCGACCTGCGACACGGCGCTGGTGAACACGTCACCGGCGATCGTGCCGGAGGGCTCGGGCGAGGTCGGCAACGTCGGGTAGTCGGCGACCGGCATCTGCGGAAGCGCGAACCGGCTCGTGCCACACACCACTTCGACCTTGTTGCCGTCGGCGGTGAGCGTGACCGGCTTGTTCTTGAACGAGCGCGAGATGTCGCCGAGCAGCTTGCCGGGCACGAGCACGGTGCCGGGCTCGTCGACGGACGCCGCCACGGTGACCTTCGCGGACACCTCGTAGTCGAACGCCGACAGGGTCAGGCCGTCCTGCGTCGCTTCCAGCAGCACACCGGACAGCACCGGCACCGGCGGACGCGGGGACAGGCCACGGACGGCCCAGGTAACGGCTTCGGCCAGGACGTCGCGTTCGACCTGCAGCTTCACGTCATTCCTTCGATCGGGGTTGGGTGCCCGGGTATCCGGGTTCGGGCGATCTCGTCGATGGCTCGAACCGAGCCAGGCACCACACAAACTGTGCGCCGATGGTAGTCACATCGTCGCAGGCCGAGACTAGCCCTTCCGGCTCGTGCGGACACCACTGCGGGATGACTTCGGATCTGCGCTGATCGCATCCCGGACCTGTCGTTTGTGCACAGCCGATCGCAGTTCGCGGAGCACGGATCGATGGTTGGTAGAAGGTTGGTCGTAGTAGTAGCACCTGTGAAACCTGGGGATGAAGCCCGTTTGTGCAGGTCAGCGGCTCTGTCGGGGTGTTGGTAGTCGTGTGGAAACTTCGTCGATGAACCACCATCGGCTGTGGACGACGATTTCGGCTCCACACCGGGACTGCCGATTCTGTGGATAACCCGGGCCGATTTCCACAGTTTCACCTGGTTATCCACAGGTCGGGTGTGGAACAACGCAGTTCTATCCATGCGGCTGAGTGCCGGCTGAGCGGATCCGATTCTCCACAGGGTGTTGATGACGCGGTGAGTGGTTGCTCGGATATGGCACGTCGGACGCGTCCTGTTGTGCGGCCGTTCATTGTTCTGCGCTGCGGACGATGATCCGCACCGTTTCGGGATTTTCGCCGCCCCGACGCGGGTGGGAACCGAGAACTCCGCGACTGATGGCCATGGTGACCCACGGGTACCCCCACCTGGGGATAACTGTGTGCACAACTCGGGAAAGAACCCCGGTGACCGGATGCGAGCGCGGTTCGGGTGTTGCCCTGGGCTGCGGTTCAGCGGCGTCCGAGCTCGTTCGCGGCGCGACGGATGTGGGACGTCAGCTCGGTGATCTGGTCGAACAGGTGCGGCTTGGTGCCGATCAGCTGACGGATCTTCCGGTCGGCGTAGAGCACGGTGGTGTGGTCGCGTCCGCCGAAATACCGGCCGATCGCCGGCAGCGTCTCGTCGGTGAGCTCGCGACACAGGTACATCGCGATCTGGCGAGCGTTCGCGAGCGTGCGCGAGCGGGAGGAGCCGCACAGGTCGTCGATCGTGACGTCGAAGAACTCCGCGGTCTTGTCCATGATGAGCGACATCGTGATCTGACCGGCGGCGTTGCCGACCATGAGGTCCTTCAACACCTGCGAGGCGCTCTCGACCGTGACCGGCTGTTTGGAGACCGACGCGTACGCGGTCACCCGGATCAGCGCGCCCTCGAGCTCACGGATGTTGGTCGCCACCTTGTCGGCGATCAACGTCAGCACATCGGCCGGCAACTGCATCTTCTCCGCGTCGGCCTTGCGGCGCAGGATGGCGATACGGGTCTCCAGATCGGGCGGGGTGACGTCGGTGGTCAGGCCCCACTCGAAACGTGACCGCAGCCGGTCCTCCAGCCCGTTGAGCTTCTTGGGCGGCTGGTCGCTGGACAGCACGATCTGCTTCTGGCTGTTGTGCAACGCGTTGAAGGTGTGGAAGAACTCCTCCTGCGTCGACTCCTTGCCCTGCAGGAACTGCACGTCGTCGATCAGCAGGACGTCGACGTTGTCGCGGTACCGCTTCTGGAAGGAGCGGCCCGCCTCGTCACGGATCGAGTTGATGAAGTCGTTGGTGAACTCCTCGGAGTTCACGTACAACACCCGAAGCTGCGGGTAGTAGCTGCGGACGTAGTTGCCGATCGCGTGCAGCAGGTGCGTCTTGCCCAGACCGGAGGACCCGTAGACGAACAACGGGTTGTACGACCGTGCCGGCGTTTCGGCAACCGCCTGCGCGGCGGCGCACGCGAACCGGTTGCCGTGCCCGACCACGAACGTCTCGAAGGTGTAGCGGGGGTTCAGGCGGGCGTCGTCCAACTGGTTGACGGTGACGTTCTGGCGGGGCGTGGAGGTGGAGACCTGGAGTTCGGTCTGACCGATGTGCTCGTCGTCCTGCTCCGGCTCGACCAGGCTCGGGCCGTCCGGTTCGTCCTCGGGCTCGAGGGTCGCGAGCGAGGTGTCGACGGTCACGGCAAGGCGCACCGGGTGGCCGAGTTCGGCCCCCATCGCCTCGCAGACGGGGTCGTTCAGCGTCTGTTCGACGAAGACCTTCGTGTGGTCGTACGGAACCGCCAGCAGCGCGGTCTCACCGACGATGCCGACCAGACGGGCGATGCGAAGAAAGGCGCGATCGCGAGCCGGAATTCCTGAATCTTCCAGTCCCAGCAGTGTGGCGTGCCATACGTGGGCCAGGTCGACATCAGGTTCGGTCAAGGCCGGACTCCCCTTCGATTCAGGTGTCTCGTGACGTGCCGAAACCTGGGCTTCTTCGCTGCTTGCACAGGCGGAACATCGGTGACCGGATCTCGGCCGGCAGCCATGGTACGACGATTATCCACAGAGTTATACACAGAGTGTGAGTAAACCGTGACCTGGGCCGGAAGCGCCGACGCTAACAACTCGGACCGGCACCCTGCAACCCGCTCCGGAAGATTCGCGGGAAGTTCACGGCGTGTCGGTTTTGTCGACGTGTCGCGAGATGCTCCGATGGTTCGTTCGGCGCTGATTCTGGACCGGCGCAACCCGTCCCGCTCGCTCGGTTTGACCGGCGCACCGGGCGGGCCGTAAAGTTGTCGACTGACCTTTTGTGTCGTCCCCACACCGCAGTTTCGGCGGTGGCTGACCGCGGTCAGTGTGCGACGGAACGGCACACCACAAGCCAGTACGACGGGCCCCGGCCCGACCCATGTGACGGAGTAATGACGTGAGCAAGCGCACCTTCCAGCCGAACACCCGCCGCCGGTCCAAGACCCACGGCTTCCGCCTGCGCATGCGCACCCGCGCCGGCCGCTCGATCCTCGCCTCGCGCCGCCGCAAGGGCCGCGAGAAGCTGTCGGCCTGAGCCACATCAGCCTCGGCTGTTCGCCGGCCCGGCTCGTATCGGCCGCCTGATCGTGCTGCCGGCCGCGCACCGGATGCGCTCCAGCGCCGACTTCGCAGCTGTCCTGCGGTCACGGACCAGCGGACGCGCCGGTAGCAAGCTGCTGGTCGTGCACCTGCGGATGCCTGAGACCCCACTCAACACCGATGTTGCCGACACGGTCCCGTGCCGTGTCGGCTTCGTCGTGTCCAAAGCGGTCGGTAACTCGGTGGTGCGGCACCGCACGCAGCGTCGGCTGCGCCATCTGATGAACGCTCGACTGGACCGGCTGCCTGCCGGGTCACTGGTCGTGGTCCGTGCTCAATCGGGTGCCGCGACGGCGACGAGCGCCGAACTCGGCGCTGAACTCGACCGCCTGCTGCCGCGAGTCCTGGCCGGTGTGCGATGAACTTCAACAAGATCCTCGCCGCACCACTCATTGGGTTGGTACAGATCTACCGCAAGCTGATTTCGCCGATGCTGCCGCCGACCTGCCGGTTCACCCCGACCTGTTCGGAGTACGGCTTGGTGGCACTGCAGCGATTCGGACCGATCAAGGGCAGCTGGTTGACGATTCGCCGGCTCGGTCGTTGTAACCCGTGGAACCCCGGTGGGGTCGATCACGTGCCCGAAAAGCCCGCCAAGGGCGTACCGCATACTTCATGACATCCGCTGACTGAAGGACATCATGCTCGACACTCTGCTCTTCCCGCTCGAATGGTTCGTCGCCTTCGTCATGGTGAGCTTCCACAACCTGTTCACCGCCATCGGAATGCGGGCGGAGTCCGGCTGGACCTGGGCGCTGTCCATCGCCGGTCTCGTGGTCGTGCTGCGAATCCTGCTGATTCCGCTGTTCGTCAAGCAGATCAAGAGCTCGCGCCGGATGCAGCTGATCCAGCCCGAACTGCAGAAGATCCAGAAGAAGTACAAGGGCAAGAAGGATCCGGAGTCCCGTCAGAAGATGACGGAAGAGACGATGGAGCTCTACAAGCGCACGGGCACCAACCCGTTCAGCTCCTGTATGCCGATCCTGCTGCAGTCGCCGTTCTTCTTCGCGTTGTTCCGCGTGCTGAACAACCTGGACGAGATGGCGGCCGGCAAGCGTGAGCCGATCGGTCTGCTGACCAAGGACCTCGCCAGCCAGGCAGAGACGTCGACGTTGTTCGGCGCGTCCCTGAGCTCGACCTTCCTCGGGTCGGACCAGCTGTCGGTGAAGATCCTCACGGTCGTGATGATCATCCTGATGTCGGTGTCGGTGTTCATCACCCAGCACCAGCTGATGCGGCGCAACATGCCTGCTGCGGCCCTCGACAACCCGATGGCCAAGCAGCAGAAATACATCATGTACATCATGCCGGTGTTCTTCGCTATCACCGGTGTGAACTTCCCCATCGGTGTCCTCATCTACTGGGTGGTCACCAACCTGTGGACGATGGGCCAGCAGTTCTACGTGATCCGCCGCATGCCCACCCCTGGTTCGGACGCCGAGAAGGCCCTCGAGGCGCGTCGCCGCGCCAAGGGCAAGGAGATCAAGAAGCTGTCGATCCCGGGCCTCAACTCCTCCCCGGACGACGATGACGATGCGGTGGAACCGGACGGCGAGAAGGTGTCGCTGACCAAGACCGGCGCCGGATCGTCGGCTGCGAAGAAGAGCGGCCAGCGTGTGCAGCCGGCCAGCAACAAACGTGGCAAGAACCAGAAGCGCCGAAAGCGCTGACCCGATCGACCCCCGGTGGGCGCGTCGGCGTCCGCCCTCATTCCTGATGTTGGAGCGAGTGATCAACGATGATCACCGGCAGAATGCGAGCTGACCATGAGTGACCAGAAGACCCAGACGGACAACCCCGCCGAGATCCTGGAGCGTGAGGGCGAGATCGCCGCCGACTTCCTGGAGAACCTTCTCGACATCGCCGACCTGGACGGCGACATCGACGTCGACGTCGACGGCGACCGCGCGATGGTCTCGATCGTCGACTCCGAGGAGGGACGCGTGCCGCGTCGCCTGGTCGGCAGTGACGGCAAGGTGCTCGACGCGCTGCAGGAACTGGCTCGCCTCGCGGTCCAGGCCGAGACCGGCAACCGCAGCCGGCTGATGTTGGACATCGCGGGCTACCGCGCACAGAAGCGTGAGGAACTGGTCTCACTCGCCAAGGATGCGGTGGCGAAGGCGAAGGACTCCGGAGAGAAGCAGTCACTCGATCCGATGAGCGCCTTCGAGCGCAAGGTGGTGCACGATGCCGTGCTGGCCGAGGGCCTGTCCTCGGAGTCCGAGGGTGCCGAGCCGCGTCGCTACGTCGTGGTGCTCCCCGCCTGATTCACGTGAAACCCGATCGCGAGGTTGAACCCCTCCCCGAGGCGCCGGCCACTGCGGCTGCGTACCTCGGCGATCGTTTCGCGCTCATGCAGCGGTTCGCCGAGCATCTGGCTGACACCGGCGTATCGCACGGACTGATCGGTCCACGCGAGGTACCGCGTCTGTGGGAGCGGCACGTACTCAATTGTGTGGGCGTGCAGGAACTCATCGAGCCCGACGCTCACGTGGCCGACGTCGGCTCGGGTGCCGGGTTGCCGGGGTTGGTCATCGCGATCGCGCGACCGGATCTGCAGGTGACGCTCGTCGAACCGATGCTGCGCCGCGTGAACTGGCTGGACGCTGTGCGCTCTGATCTGCGCCTGGACAATGTCACCATCGTCCGGTCGCGAGCCGAGCAGTGCACCGACCTGGAAGTCGACGTCGTGACCTCCCGTGCTGTCGCCCGACTGGAGACCTTGTCCCAGTGGTCCCTACCGCTGCTGCGCTCAGGTGGTCGGATGCTCGCACTCAAAGGCAGCTCAGCCCAGGAGGAGATCGACGAGGCACGCTCGCAGATCGAGTCCATGGGAGGCTCGGATGTCGAGGTGCTGACCTGCGGAGCTGCGGTGGTCGACCCAGCGACCTCGATCGTCAGTGTTCGAGTACCCCACCGCCTGGAGCGACGGCCGGCCCCGTCCAGGAAGTCCCGGGCGGGCAAGCAGTCGGCCAAGCGAGGTCCCGACCGACAGAACAGGCGGAAGTGAGATGACGGTGCAGAGGCAGACCCCGACCGGATGGCAGGGATCGACTGCTCCCGCTTCACCGACACCGACCGGGTGGCAGGCGCCCGTCGTCACCAACGACGTCCACCACGTTCCTTCCGCTGCGCCGACGCACGACGTTCCACGTGAAACGCCGTTGGCGGACGAGCAGGCCTCCGAGGATCCGTCCGAATCGGTCGAGCCGACCCGCGCGGCCCTCTCATCGGACGACTCCACGTCCGTCCCCGAGGTGCCTGAGACTCCGGTGACGGACGAGGCCGCCGACTCCCCCATCCTCGCCGCGATGGCCGACCAGTCGGTCAGGCGGCAGAAGGTCCTGGCAACAGACGTCCCCCGTCCCGCATCGACCCGGATCATGACGGTGGCGAACCAGAAGGGTGGCGTCGGCAAGACAACGACCACGGTCAACATCGCCGCCGGCCTCGCGCAGAAGGGTCTGCAGGTACTGGTCATCGACATCGACCCGCAGGGCAATGCCTCCACCGCGCTCGGTATCGATCACCACGCTGAAGTGCCGAGCATCTACGACGTGGTCGTGGAGGGCGACGAATTGGCATCCGTGATCCAGCCGTGCCCCGATGTCGCGAACCTGTGGTGTGCACCGGCGACGATCGATCTCGCCGGCGCGGAGATCGAACTCGTCTCCTTGGTCGCACGGGAGAGCAGACTGAAGACTGCCATTGCTCGTCACTTGGAGTCGATGTCCGACGAGCAGCGATTCGACTACGTGCTCATCGACTGTCCTCCCAGTTTGGGTCTGCTGACGGTGAACGCGTTCGTGGCGGCGACCGAGGTGTTCATTCCGATTCAGTGCGAGTACTACGCGCTGGAGGGTCTGTCACAGCTGCTCAACAACATCGAGCTGATTCGTAAACACCTCAATCCGGCGCTGACGGTCAGCACGATCCTGATGACGATGTACGACGCACGGACCCGACTGTCCGCCCAGGTGGCGGCCGAGGTGCGCGAGCACTTCCCGGAGCAGGTGCTCAAGACGCGCATCCCCCGCTCGGTCCGTATCTCCGAGGCCCCCAGCTTCGGACAGACGGTCATCACCTACGACCCCGCTTCGACCGGCGCCCTGTCCTACCTCGAGGCTGCCACCGAACTCGCTCAGGCCGGAGTCGCACCCGCCTGACCAACCGCTGCTTGTTCTTACGTGAAACAGGACAGTTCTGTAGCGCCGACAACTGAGAATCTGACACCCAGCTGATCCCTCCGACAGACATCGCAAGGGTTCGCACAGATAGCGTGTACGCAGCGAGGACGCGCCGGTGTCCGGCGCAATCGTGCGGCGAAAGTGCTGCGTTCCTGTCGCGGCGCCCTTGCTCGTGGTCCGGTTTCACGTGGAACGGGCCGGAGGAGCGCCGTCGACGACGCCGCGTAAACTTGCTCCTCATGAGTGACAAGCGGCAGCGCGGACTAGGTCGAGGGCTCGGAGCCCTCATCCCCACCAGCGACGGAAGTCCGGCGCCGGCTCGGCCGAGTGACGTGTTCTACGGCTCTGGTTTCACGGGAAACCATGCGTCGAACCACTCGTCCGAAGAAAGAACCGCCGAGAGACCGGCTCCTGAAGAACGATCGGACGGCCTCCAGCAGGTGCCCGGCGCCAGTTTTGCCGAGGTACCCGTCGCGGCGGTTCGTCCCAACCCGCGCCAGCCGCGTGAGGTGTTCGACGAGGACGACCTGGCCGAACTGACCCACAGCATCCGTGAGATCGGTGTGCTCCAGCCGATCGTGGTGCGTCCGCTCGCCGAACCCGAGGGTTCGATCACCCATGAACTGATCATGGGTGAGCGCCGACTGCGTGCTTCGAAGGCAGCCGGTAAGGAGACGGTGCCGGCGATCATTCGCAGCACCGGCGACGACGATCTGCTGCGCGACGCGCTGTTGGAGAACTTGCACCGCAGCCAACTCAATCCGTTGGAAGAGGCGGCCGCGTACCAGCAGTTGTTGGACGACTTCTCCTGCACCCACGACGAGCTCGCCAGTCGAATCGGCCGTTCCCGTCCGCAGATCTCGAACACCATCCGCTTGTTGAAGCTGCCCCCGCTCGTCGCCCGACGAGTCGCGGCCGGTGTGCTCTCCGCCGGACACGCCCGGGCACTGCTCGCGCTGCCGGATGCTGCGGCCATGGAGCGTCTGGCCCAGCGCATCGTCGCCGAAGGCCTGTCTGTGCGTAGCACCGAGGAGATCGTGTCGCTCGGTGGCCAGCAGGAGAAGGCCAAGCGTGCATCGTCGACGCGTAAGGATGTGCCGGAGTATGACGACATCGCTTCGGGACTTGCGGACAAGCTGGACACGCGGGTGACCATCACTTCGGGCCGCTCCCGGGGCAAGCTCACCGTCGAGTTCGCCGGAGCGGACGACCTGCACCGCATCCTGGACGCACTGGGCGTCAAGACCGACTGAGCGTCCGTCCAGTTCGTCCCGAGAAACGCCGAAGGCCGCTGTCCCCCAGGGGGATTCAGCGGCCTCCAGTGTTCGGTTGGTCGAGTTCAGCCGAGGTAGTCGCCGAGTTCCTTGACGAGCTTCGGCTTCGGCAGCGCGCCGACGAGGGTCTTCACGACCTCACCGTTGACGTACACATTCATCGTCGGGATGCCGGTGATGCCGTACTTCGCCGACACCTTCGGGTTCTCGTCGGTGTTCAGCTTCACGATCTGGATACCGTCGTGGTCCTTGGCGATCTCCTCCAGAATCGGGGCAACCTGGCGGCACGGGCCGCACCACGGCGCCCAGAAGTCGACGAGAACCGGCTTGTCGTTCTTCAGCACGTCCGCGTCGAAGGTCGCGTCCGAGGTCTGCTTGATAGCACCCATGGGTGAATCTCCAATCAGTTGGTCAGTGAAAACAATTGTGGATGAATGGAATTGGGAAGATCAGTGGCCGACTGTGTCGGCGAGGTAACGCTCTGCGTCCAGCGAGGCGGCACAACCGGAACCGGCGGCGGTGATCGCCTGACGATAGGTGTGGTCGACCAGGTCGCCGCACGCGAAGACGCCGGGGATGTTCGTATGGGTGGAACGGCCCTGCACCAACACGTAGCCCTCGCCGTCGGTTTCGACCTGTCCGACGACCAACTCGCTACGCGGGATGTGCCCGATGGCGACGAACAGGCCGCTCACCTCGAGTTCACTGGTGTCGCCGGTGACGGTGTCGCGCAGGGCGAGCTTCTCGACCTTGGAGTCGCCGGTGATGCCGACGACCTCGCTGTTCCACGCGAACCGGATCTTCTCGTTGGACAGAGCTCGCTCGGCCATGATCTTGGACGCGCGCAGTTCGTCGCGACGGTGGATCATCGTCACCGACTTGCCGAAGCGGGTCAGGAAGGTCGCTTCCTCGACTGCGGAGTCGCCACCGCCGACCACTGCGATGTCCTTGTCACGGAAGAACGCACCGTCGCAGGTGGCGCACCAGGAGACGCCGTGGCCGGACAGGCGCTTCTCGTCCTCGAGCCCGAGCTCTCGGTAGGCCGACCCCATTGCGAGGATCACCGCGTGTGCCTTGTGGACGTTGCCCTCACCGTCGGTGACGGTCTTGATGTCACCGGTGAGTTCCATGGCGGTGACGTCGTCACGCACGAGTTCGGCGCCGAAGCGCTCGGCCTGCGCGCGCATCTGTTCCATCAGGTCCGGGCCCATGATCCCGTCGCGGAATCCCGGGAAGTTCTCGACCTCTGTGGTGTTCATCAGGGCGCCGCCGGCCGTCACCGAACCCTCGAAGACGAGGGGTTCGAGGTTGGCGCGGGCGGCGTAGACCGCGGCGGTGTAACCGGCGGGCCCTGATCCGACGATGATGAGGTTGCGCACCAGGTCGTTGCTCACGGAAGAAATGCCCCTGTCGGATCGGCTGAAGACGGCGATGTGCTCAACCGATGGTAGGCGGGAATCATTCCCCCACCGATCACCGGGTGAGCACCCGCGAGCAGGTCAGACCTGGGTGGGACCGGCGACCGGCGCCTGGTTGGAATCGCAGTTGCGGTTGAGTACCCAACCGGTCGACTTTCCGTCCTTGGTGACGACGACGACCAGGGCCGGCTTGCTCTCGTACCGGGCGATGTCGATGGTGATGCGAGAGGACTCGTCCAGCACTCCCTTGCCGATGGCGGACGCGCAGCTGAGCGCGCCGTCCTTGGTCGCCACCGACCCCAGCTTGTTCGCGTCCGCGGGCGCCAGGCCGGGCCCGACGTCCGCCTTGGCGAGCGCGGCCGCGTCGGTCCGGAACGACGCCGCGGTGTAGTTCTTCTCCGAACTGGTGACGTGCACCTTGTCGGCGACGTTGGTGCCGTCGACCGACTTGGTGGGCACAGCCTGGGTGGGCGGAGCGTCGTTGTCCATCGACTGGAAGGCACCGAAGGCGATCACACCCGCGACAGCGGCCGCAGCCGCGCCACCGACCAGCCGCAGCATGCCGGTGCGTCGAGTCGCCGGCGGTGTGGACGCCGCCCGGGAACCACCGGTACGGCTGCGCAGCGGGGTCACGTTGTCCGGGCGCTCGTCGCGTCGGCCGGCTTCATGGGCCAGCGCAGCCTCGACGCGGTCGGCGACCGAACTCGGCATGGGCCCGGGGTCGGGCAACTCGCGCAGCAGATCGCGCATTCCGGTCGGGTCGGCGTCGTGCGCAGTCGCGCGCTCGTCGGCCAGTGCGAACTCGATGCGCTTGGACACCGCATTCGGCATCGGACCCGGGTCGGGCAGTTCACGCAGCAGGTCGCGGATTCCACTGGGATCGGCGTTCTCGTCCGTGCTGTCGTCGGTCGACCGGTGGCCCGATCGCTGCGCGGCGAACGCGGCGAGGATGCTGTTGGTGACGCCTGCGGGCATGGGGCCGGGGTCGGGCAACTCGCGCAGCAGTTCACGGACGCGCTCGTCATCGGACGGTGCGCCGTAGTGGTCGATGTCGACGCCATGCAACTCGCCATCGGCAGGAGTGCGCTCCTGGGCGAGCGCGTCACGAATACGGTCGGACACGTCGGCGGGCATCGGGCCGGGAGCAGGCAGGCCGCGCAGCAGTTCGCGGACGCCGTGCGGGTCGTCCTCGAACGCAGCGTCAAGCCCCTGAGGTGGCTTCATGCTCACGTCGTTCCTTCCGTGATGTCCGTCGTCCCGGCGCGTTCACCGGTCCGAGTGACTGCAGCACAAGGGTGTGCTCCAGGCCTGTCAGGTGGTCCGACGTTCCCAGGTTCCGGTTCGGTTCCGTGCGGGTTCAACTTTTTTGTCGTCCGATGTCATCGGCCCGCCCGCGACGATCCGCCCGGGGCCGTCAACTCCGATGCGTCAAGCCGGCAATGGTTCCCGTAACGCCGATCACCAAGTCTTCACGATCGCCTTCTTCGACGTTTCCTACCTGCCCGAGGTGCGCGATGTGACGGTCGGGGCACTGCCGGACCTGGTCACCTTCACCCCGTCCGGCGACCGCTTGCTGGTGGCCACGAAGGCGAGCCGGAGGGCTACTGCGCAGGTCAGACCGGTCAGCGGACGTAACCCTCGCCGTGCTTGTCGACCAGCAGTTCGGCCAGTGCGGCACGTCCGCGCGCACAGCGTGACTTGATCGTGCCCTCGGCGACCTCGAGCACCTCGGCAGCCTCGGCGACCGACATGCCCTGCATGTCGACGAGCGTGAGCGCCAGCCGTTGCGCCTCCGGGATCTTGCCCAGAGCTTCCTGGACGTCCAGTCGGACGACCGTGCTGGAGTGCTCGTCGCGGCGGTCGGCGAGCTCGTACTCCGGCAGTTCGGAGGTCGGCTTCACCCGGCGCAACCGGTCGAGGCAGGCGTTGACGATGATCCGGTGCAGCCAGGTGGTCACCTGCGCGTCGCCGCGGAAGGAGTCGGCCCGCCGGAAGGCGGAGATGAAGCCGTCCTGGACGGCGTCCGCCGCCAGTTCCGGGTCGCGGCAGGTGCGTACGGCGACAGCCCACATGCGGTCCTTGTGCCGCTTGAACAGCTCGCCGAAGGCGTCTGCGTCACCGGCACAGTGGGCCGCGAGCAGGTCACGGTCCGTCCGCTGCGCCAGATCCTCCAGGTGCGTCACGAAAGAACCTCCACCTCTGCGATGCGCTCCCGGAAACCACCAAGGTTGCCGGCGGCCAGTTTGGTCACCCAAAGGATGACGTACCGGCCGGTCACCGGGGTCTTTCCCGTGACCGTGTACTCGCCGACCTTGTCCGTCATCTCACCGAACGGCTGCAGCCCCTCGACGGAATCCTTCCGGTCGGTCACGAAGACCTGGATGGTCGACGGGTTGTTGACGGTGTGGATCTTCACCGATCCGACCTGTGTCGGCTTGCCCAGGTCGAGCAGCAGTCCGGCGCCCTTCTTGCGCCCGCCCTGGTAGTCGGCGCGGCCGTAGACCTGGGACATCCACACCGTGTCGACGTTGCCGTCGAGGACGTTCCTCGCCAGTTCGTTGCGCTCGTCACCATCGCCCTGCGGGTCGAAGCTGGTGACCGACTGAACGGGAAGCTTCTGACCACGGGGAGTCGACGGAGTCGAGGGTGACGCAGCGCCGGACGTGCCGGATCCGGACGGCGCGGACGTGGTGACGCCCGGACGCTGTGAGGCACTGTCGGCGTCGTCCCCACCACCGGTGAACAGGCCTCTGATACCGATGATGCCGAGCACCAGCGCAGCCACCAGGAACGCCGCGACGATCGCCAGAGCCAGCTTGCTGGTGTCGTGGTCGGGGTCGTCGTGGCCGGTGTTGAGCATCGGCAGCGGCGGGTCGAGTTCACTGAACGACGGGTCGTAGTCGTCGTCCTCACGGCGCCGGTCGGCCATCGCCGTTGCGTCGAACGTGTGGGTCGCGTCCGGGTCGGTCGGCGCGGGGGTGAAGTGCGCGGTGTCGTCGCTGCTGTCGTCGATGCCGTTGTGGTCGGAGCCACCTGCCACCGAGGACGGGCGACCCGTGGCGGCGCTCGCACCCAGCGCAACCGCACCGGCCGCACCGGCGGCGCCCGTCTTGCCGGCGCCGGTCTTGCCGGCACCGGCCTTGGACAGTTCGTCGGTGTTGTCGGGTTTTGCCGCGACGCTTTTTTCCTGGGGTTCGTCGCGCACGATCTCCGACGACCACGGCGCCAGTTGTGCGGCGAGTTCGCCCGGCGTCCGCGGACCCGCGTCGTCGCCGAGCACCGCGAGGCACAGGGAATTCATGTCCTTGGGGACGTTGCGGCGTAGCGAGGTCGCCGGCGCGACGTCGCCGTCGGAGTTTCGGGCCGCCGACGGCACTCCGCGAACCTCGTCCTCGCCCGGCCACTTACCCGTCAGGGCCGCGTACAACACCTGGACGAGCCCGACGGTGTCCTGGCGGGACGCGTCGGCCGACGGCACGTCATCCGCACCGGCGAGCGCGGACTCGGTGGCGGTACCGAGCACGTAGACCGAACCGTCGCGTCCGCGGACGATCTCGTGCGGTGTGAGCGCGAGGTGGTGCAGACCGCGACCGGCGGCAACGTGCAGACCGGTCGCTGCCTCGCCGACCATGCGGCGTGCCTCCTCGGCCGGCAGCGGCTCGAACTGGAGCATCGACGCGATCGATTCCGAACCACCGAGCGCTTCGGACACGACGTAGGAGATGTCGTCCTGGGTGCCGACGTCGAGAACTCGCGGCAGGTGGCGGTCCTCCACGGCGGCTGCGCGGCGCGCGGAGTCGAGTGCTGCGGCAGCGTGTTCGCCGTTCGCGTCGAACACAGTGACCGTGACGTCGCGGCTCAGCGTCTGGTCCGTCGCGGTCCAGACCTGCTTCAGATCGGTGGACGCGAAGGCCTGACGCACGAGGTAGCGGCCGGCCAGTTCCTGGCCGGACTCGATGCCCTGCACGTGTTCTCCCTCATTCGTGGACCGGTTGGTCGCAGCCGTCTCGTGAGCACCTGTCGGCGTCTCCCCTGCCGCAGCCTGGCCCATCCTAAGGTTCGTCGGCGCGTCCGCCGCGGACCGTGGGTTCTCCGGAGAGCCGTTGCGGGTGTGGCTCGGAGTGTGATCGTCGGAGTTCGGCCGGTCGACGCGGGCAGTCACCCGCGGCAACGGCATCCGCAGGTCGAGCGGACGGGCCGAACCCGAGTAGTCCTGGCCGCCCACGGGGACGGTCTGCGTCGAGTCGGCGTCAGGGGTGAAGTAGCGCCGTTCCGGTGGAATGGCCGCCTCAGCGACCGTTTCACCGGTCGCGGCCTCGTCCAGCAGCTGTTCTGTCTGTTCGTTCTGCTCGGGCGTACCGGACTGCGGTTCGGCCGGTGTGGCGGCGGGTGTGGAGGCGGGTGTGGAGGCGGGTCGTGCGCGGCCGGGGATTCGGGACAGCACCGGGTCGAGCAGCTGGTTGATCTCGCTCACTCCGAACCGGCGGCCGAGGGTCATGTAGACCAGCAGGAACAGCCCGCCGCCGACCAGGACGGTGACCATGTTGCCGGTGCGTCCGTCGCCCAGCACCGACTCGATACCGAAACGGGCGATCGCGGCCACCAACGCCGCCACGATCGCGGCGACCGTCAGACGCAGGTAGGTGCGTACGGCCCCGGTGATCGGGATGTGTCCGATGCGGCGCTGCAGCAGGAACCAGCCCATCACCGCCTGCACCAGGTAGCTGACCGATTGCGCGAACGCGACGCCCGGGCCCATCCAGGCGTTCGGCAGTAGGAGCGCGAACATGGTCAGCACCACGGCTACCGCGGTGCAGCCGAGCTGCATCCAGAACGGCGTCTTCGCGTCCTCGTAGGCGTAGAACACGCGCTGCACCAGCACGCACACGGTGAACGGCACCAGACCCAGCATCATCGCGATGGTCATGGTGCCGATCGCGCCGCCGTCGACCGGACCCCAGACAGCCTCGGTGAGCGGACGCACCAACACCAGCGAGCCGACGGTGACCGCGATGCTGGCCAGCGACGACAGTCGCAGCCCGGTGTCGAGGTCGTCCTTGACCGCCGTCGTGCGTCCTTCCGCGGCCGCGTGGGACAACCGCGTGTACAGCGCGGTGACCAGGCTGATCGTCACGATCGAGTGCGGCAGCATGAACAGCAGGAAGGCCGTCTGCTGGGCCAGGGTTCCGCCGAACCCCTCCGGCACGGCGTTGAGCACGTTCGTGCTGACGATCAGACCGAACTGTTGGACGATGACCGCGGCGAACGCCCAGATCGCGATGGTCGAGGCCGTGCGCAGCCCGACACCGCGGAAGTGGAAGTTGGGTCGGAAGGTGTACCCGGCACGGCGCAGCGGGATGATCAGCACGAGCGCCTGGGCCACGATGCCGAGCGTGGCGCTACCCGCCAGGACCGCGATCATCTTCCAGGTCCACCGCTCGGGGTCGGCGACCTCGTCCGGGTGCGTGCCCAACCAGAACCAGACCAGGCCCGCGATCGCGACGACGTTCGCCAGCACCGGCGACCACATGAACGCACCGAACCGGCCGCGCGCGTTGAGGTTCTCGCCCAGCAGCGTGTAGATCCCGTAGAACATGATCTGCGGAATGCAGATGTAGGCGAACGCGATACCGAGCGTCGTCGGTGTGGCGCCCGAGAAGTCCATGACGAAGTACGCCAGCGGGGCTGAGACCGTGAAGACGATCGTCACCACGAGCAGGATCGACATCGCCAACGTGAGCAGCTTGTCGGTGTAACCCTGGCCGCCGTCGTCGTGCTTGAGCGCCCGCGCCATCTGCGGCACGAGCACGGCGTTGAGCACCCCGCCCGCGAGCAGGATGTAGATCATGTTCGGCAGCGTGTTCGCGGTCGCGAAGGCGTTACCGACCGGCGTGGTCGCGCCGAGGACGCCGGCCAGGAGGATCGTGCGGACCAGACCCAGAACTCTGGAGACCATCGTCCCCGCGGCCATCACCGCGCTCGAACGCAGAACGGACGGTCTGGATGCCTCAGCGCTCATCGGGTGGTGATGCCTTCGTGGTCGGGGACTCGTCGTCGGGGTCCAGCTGCCCGATGCGACTCGGCGCGGTCGCGACGATCGCGTCCGGCGGGGTCGCCTTGGTGCTGGTCGGATCGAGCGTGGTGCGTCGCGGGCCCTGGCGCAGGCTGCGCCACAGGCCGAAGATCAGCACCAGCCCGCCCACGATACCCAGCACCCAGTAGATCCAGGTGGACGTCGGGCGCACGTTGATCTCGAGTTGGGTCACCTCGTTCGCGTTGCCTATCGGTGCACCGTCGGCGTTCGTCAATTGGGCGTCGACCTGGACGCGTCCGGGCGAGATCGCCTCTACCTCGCTGCGGACGGCGATCCGGGAGTTTGCCGGCAGGTCCAGCGGCGCGGGCTGACTGCCGATGCGCAGCAGGTACTTGCGGGGTTGGAGTCGTAGGACGACGTCGTGCACGTCGCGATTGAGATCGTTCACGATCGTGATCGCCAGGCGTCCTGAATCGGCGAAGAAGTTCACCGTCGAGGGGTTGACGCTGACCTTGCCCGAGATCGCTCGCAGCGAATCGGACTGGGTGCGGCTGACGATCTGCAGGGCGCCCGGGTGGCCGCGCCACCGTGTCGAGCCGATGACATCGAGGGCACGATGACGGGCGTCGACCACATCACCGGAGTCGACCAGGATGGTGCCGAGGGTGTTGACTCGCCGGCGCTGACGCCCCAGGCGGTCGATCAACTCCGGGCTGAGGGCACTCGCAGCCACGGGTGGGTAAGCGGGCCCTCTCGCCGGTGCAGGAAGCAGTGCGGTCGGGCGGGCCTTGGGATCCGTGCCGTTCATGGCACCACCGGCCAGGTCGAAGATCCATGCCGAACTGCGGATCGCCCCGATCGTCGCCTTGATCGCCGCCGGGGACGTCGTGCCCTGCCTCGGGACGGCGACGGTAAGGCTCCGGTCGCTGCCGGGCGCCTGCTGGTAGATCGCGATCGACGACGCAAGGAACTTCGCCGCCCGCAGTCCAGGGTCGCCGCCGGCCGAGCTCACTGTGGCGCTGAGGTCCTCGTGGTACAGCACGACGCCTCCGGTTCCCGCCACCTTCCGGACGCTGCCCGTGACCGGTGCGCTCGGGTCCGCCGCGGCCCGACGCGGCAGCACCACGATCGGGGTCGCCTGTCCGGCCGACGTCCATGCGCCGGCGATCCGGCGCACGTCGCCGGCGCCGACCTCACCCTGGGGCCACACAGCGCGCTGCGTGCTCAGTGCCCGCAGGGCGGGGGGCAGCGGACGACGCAGATCCCGTTGCAGCAAAGCGGGATCGCGCTGGAGCAAGGTCAGCACGTCCGGGTCGTCGTAGCCGCTCCACCAGATCGTCTGGTCCGACGGCAGGCCACGCAGCTTGGTCAGCAGCTCGGCGGTGAGGGTCTCGACGGTGTTGGACGGGATGGGGTCCGCCGGCGGCGGGTCGGTCGGGTCCGAGGTCGGTGTGGACTCGCTCGGATCCGGTTCGCCGCTCGACGCCGTCGCAGAGGCACTCGTGGACGGGCTCGGGTCCGCCGACACAGCGGGCGACGAGGTGGGCGACGAGGTGGCGGACGGTGTGGTCGACGGGCCGGCGGACGGCGTACTGGAAGCAGTGGCGGAGGGCGTGGGGGATGCGTCATCACGCCGGGCCTGGTCGGATCCCACCGAGGTGTCGGTGGACGTGGCCGGGTCGTCGATGGTGCCGGCCGGGACGTTGTCGTCGGCTGCGGCCGGTGGGTCGAGCAGGATCGGGTCGATGAGCCAGGTGACCGGTTGGTCGGCCAGCCCGGTGATCAGCTGATCGATCCTGGAGCCCGGCCCGATCGCGCGGGCCCAGGCCTGGTCACGATCCGGTCCGCTCGGGCCGAACAGCGCGGGATCGGCGGGCAGGGTCAGCGGGATCACCCAGCCGATGTTCAGCGGGGAATCGACTGCGCCGCGCTGCATCTGCAGGGTGGTGCGGGTGAAGGAACGGGTGGACGCGGAGGTGACCGTGCGGCCCTCGGTCAGCCGTAGGGTCATCGGCAGTGCTGCCAACTGGTACTTCCACGGGATGCGTGCCGCCGCAACCTTCACCCGGAAGTGACGGACGGCGCCCGGTGCGATCGCGCCCACCGACACGCTGGCCACCGTCTCGGGTTTTGCCTGGGAGCGTCCGGCCTCCCATGTCGAGACGGCCCCTGGTGTGTCGAGCAGCGCTCCGGACAGAGCCACGTGCACGGTGCCGTCGTCGATCGCGGTGTCGGAGTCGTTGCTGATCGACCCGACGACGTCGACACCGTCGTCCCCGGTGACGATTGGCACGGCGGTCGGATCGAGTCCGATGCGGATCTCGGTCTGGGCCGCCGCCGTCGCAGGTTTCGTGGCCGCGAGCGTCGGCGGGACGGACAGCGCGCCGAGCACCACAAGACACATGACGAGCAGGGACAACGTCCGTGCCCGTCGCGGGAACGAGGAGGGGTGCACGGTCTCCGATCGCGGGTCGATCGGCCGGTCAACCGGCAAGCCGGCGCCAGGCCATGTGGGCGATACGGCGCTCGTTGGCGAAGGTCAGCCGGGAATCGACCTCGTCCAGCCGGAACCAGGCCGCGTCGACGGCTTCCTGGTCGGGGTCGTTCTCGACCGTGATCTCGCCGTCGAGTGCCTCGAGAAGATAGTGGTGCACTCGCTTGTGGATCCGAAATCGAGGGGTGCTGAACCAGTAGTCGATGGTGCCGAGCGTGACCAGGGCGCGACCGTAAATGCCGGTTTCCTCGGCGACCTCGCGCACTGCTGTCTCGACCAGCGTCTCGCCGGGCTCGACGTGACCCTTGGGCAGGCACCATTCCAGGCGTCCGGCTCGGTTGTAGCGGGCAATCAGCGCCAGCCAGGCGGCTCCGGAGCGGACGTCGATCACCACTCCACCCGCGGAAATCTCCTCCAACGACGGCAGTCGCCGCTGCGGGCGACTGGCTCGAGGAACTTGGAGGGTCATTTGTTCACTGTAACCAGGCGATGCGGCCCGGTAGAAGACTTCGACCTAACCTTTGGAGGTGCCCGATCAGCAGTCCCCCTCCCCGACCCCAGAGTCCGCCGCGCCGTCCGCAGCACAGTCAGCGGCGTCGTTGCGCGTTCTTCGCGAGCGTGCGGTCACCCACCTCGCGCCCCATCTGAAGGTGCTCACCGAACTCGGTGAGATCTTCACCGGTGCCGGCCACGAACTGGCGCTCGTCGGTGGTCCGGTGCGCGATGCGTTCCTGGGGCGCGGAAGCGTCGACATCGACCTCACCACGTCTGCCTCGCCGCAGCAGACCGAGGCCTTGCTGAAACCGTGGGCGTCCACCACCTGGGACGTCGGCCGTGACTTCGGCACGATCGGTGCGCAGAAGGGGCAGTGGAAGGTCGAGATCACGACCTACCGCGCGGACGCGTACGACGGCGTGACTCGCAAGCCGATCGTCGCGTTCGGCGACAACCTGAACGACGATCTGATCCGCCGGGACTTCACGGTGAACGCGATGGCGATGCGGCTGCCGTCGCTGGAGTTCATCGACCCCTACGACGGACTCGGTGCGCTGGCCCGCAAGGAGTTGGTCACGCCTGCGCCGGCCGAGGTGTCCTTCGGCGACGACCCCCTGCGGATGATGCGCGCAGCTCGGTTCGTCGCACAGCTCGGCCTCACCGCCGCGCCGTCAGTGGTCGAGGCCATGACCGAGCGTGCGGCCACGATCAACATCGTGTCGCCCGAGCGGGTTCACGACGAGCTGGTGAAGCTGATAGTGGCGCCCGACCCGCGCGCCGGCCTCGAACTGCTGGTCGACACCGGTCTGGCCGAGCAGGTGCTCCCCGAACTGCCCGCGTTGAAGCTCGAGATCGACGAACACCACCGTCACAAGGACGTGTACGAACACTCGCTCACCGTGCTCGACCGGGCGATCGCGCTGGAAGGTCCGCGGGCGGTGGAGGCTCTGGAGTCACCCGCGGTCGTCGATGGACCCGACCTGGTACTGCGGTTGGCCGCGTTGCTGCACGACATCGGCAAGCCGGCGACGCGCAGGTTCGAGTCCGGTGGCGGGGTGTCCTTCCATCATCACGAGATCGTCGGCGCCAAGCTCGCCCGTAAGCGGATGCGGGAACTGCGTTTCGACAAGGACACCATCCGCGATGTCACCAAGTTGATCGAGTTGCACCTGCGTTTCCACGGCTACGGCGGCGGCGAATGGACCGACTCCGCGGTGCGCCGTTACGTCACCGACGCCGGGTCGCAGCTGGCGCGCCTGCACCTGCTGACCCGCTCCGACTGCACCACCCGCAACCGGCGCAAGGCCGCCACCCTCGCGGCGACGTACGACGATCTTGAGCGCCGCATCGCCCGCCTGCTCGAGCAGGAGGAACTGGGCAAGGTGCGTCCGGAGCTGGACGGCAACCAGATCGCGTCCGTGTTGGGGATCCCGCCCGGCCCAGTGCTGGGCCGCGCGTACAAGCACCTGCTGGCCTACCGCCTGGACGCCGGCCCGGTCGGCGAGGACGCTGCGCGCGAGGAGTTGTTGCGCTGGTGGGCCGAGCAGCCCGAGTCCTCGCGAACCTCCTAGTTCCGCGCGGGGTTGTCACTCCAGGACGACGAGGATGTCGCCCTCCTGGACGACGTCGCCCGGCACCACGCGGACATCGGTGACTGTGCCCTCCCATTCGGGCACCACCGGAATCTCCATCTTCATCGACTCCAGCAGCACCAGTTCCTGACCGGCCTCCACCTTGTCGCCGATGGCGACCTGCACCTGGGCGACGTTGGCGACCAGATCGCTGACGATGTCCTGGCGGGCGGGGCGTTTGAACGGGGCCATGCCGGCCATCGTGGCACGACGGGAGCTTTACCCGCCGGTATCAGTCATTGATCCGGGACGGCGGTCGATGCTCAATTGTTCTGACAAATCCTTGACACCCTTCCGGACGGCCGAAAAGCTTGGGAGTGCGGCGCCGCCGGGCGCTCCACTGCTTCGAACGGCTCGGAAGGACACCCCATGCGCATCGGCCTGACGGGAGTGGGACGCATCGGTGCGTTCCATGCCGCCACGCTCCACTCCCTCGCATCCGTCGACGAACTCGTGCTCTACGACTTCGTCGGCGACCAGGCGCGCAAGGCCGCCGATGGGATAGGCGCCGAGGTGGTCGACAGCGAGGACGCGTTGCTCGCTGCCGGTCTGGACGGGTTGGTGATCGCGACCCCGACGCCGGGGCACGCGCCGATGCTGCGCAAGGCGATCGCGGCCGGCGTCCCGACCTTCTGTGAGAAACCGGTCGCCGCCACGCTGGACGAGACGATCGACCTGACCCGCTTGGCGGAGGCGTCCGACACCCCGGTGCACGTCGGTTTCCAGCGCCGCTTCGACCACGGCTACCAGCGGGTGCAGCAGGCCGTCGCCGCCGGCGAACTCGGGTTCATCCACACGATCCGCAGCCACACCCTCGACCAGAACCCGCCGCACGCGTCCTACATCCCGACATCCGGTGGCATCTTCCGCGACTGCAACATCCACGACTTCGACGTGGTGCGCTTCGTGTCCGGACGCGAGGTCGCCACCGTCTACGCGACCGGCGGTAACCAGGGGGCCGAGTTCTTCAAGGAGTCCGGCGACTACGACACCGGCGGCGCGATGCTCACGCTCGACTCCGGGACCGTCGTCCAGATCTCCTCCACCCGCTACAACGGCCAGGGTCACGACGTGCGCACGGAGGTCTTCGGCAGCAAGGGTTCGATGTGCGTCGGGCTCGACGACACCCTCGCGATGGTCTCGGCCGAGGACGGCGTCGACTTCCCCAAGGGGCCGGTGCACACCAACTTCATGGACCGCTTCCTGCCCGCCTACCAGGCCGAACTCACCGCGTTCTTCGACGTCGCGTCCGGGCTGCGGGAGAGCCCGTGCACGGTGCGGGACGCGTTGGAGGCGTTCCGGATCGCCGAGGCCTGCGAACTGTCGCGGATGCGTGGACGTCCGGTGTCGATGGACGAGGTCGCCACGGCATGAGCGCCCTCGCCTCCCGCATCGCCGGCGCCCCGATCAGCTGGGGTGTGTGCGAGGTGCCCGGCTGGGGCTACCAGTTGCCGCCCGAAGTGGTGCTCGAACAGATGCGTGGAATCGGGCTGCAGGCAACGGAGTTCGGCCCAGACAGTTTCCTGCCGCAGAACCCGGACGCGAAGGTCGAGACGCTGGTCTCCTACGACCTGCGGGCGGTCGGCCAGTTCGTGCCGGTCGTGCTGCATGACCCGGACCACGACCCGCTGCCGGAAGTGCTCAGCGCGATCGACTCGCTGGTGTTGGCGCAGGCGTCGACCGTCGTCATCGCCGCCTCCACCGGCCAGGACGGTTACGACGCCCGTCCGGTGCTGGAGCAGGAGCAGTGGGGATCGTTGCTGCACAATCTCGATCGCATCGACGCCGCCGCGACCGAGAACGGTCTGTGCGCGACGCTGCACCCGCACGTCGGCACGATGATCGAGAGCGGGCAGGAAGCGCTGCGGGTGATCGAGGGTTCCTCGATCGCGCTCTGCCTCGACACCGGGCACCTGCTGATCGGTGGAGGCGACCCGGTGGCGATCGCCGAACAACACCCCGACCGCATCGGGCACGTCCACCTCAAGGACGTGCGCCTCGACCTCGCCCGGCAGGCGCAGGACGGCTCGCTGACCTACATGCAGGCGGTCGCGCAGGGGATGTATGTGCCGCTCGGCGACGGTGATGTGCCGATCGATCGCATCGTGCGCAGTCTGGAGGCGTCCGGCTACACCGGTTGGTACGTGCTCGAACAGGACACGATCCTGGACGTCGATCCGGTCGGGTCGGATCTGGAACCCATCGGCGACGTCAGCCGGTCGGTCGGTTACCTGATGTCGATCGCGCTGGACTGATACGGAAGGGGAGGGCGCCACAACGTTCACGCAACGGTCGGTTATCTTCCCGTGTCGATTCGACCGCCGGAACGCGGCGACTGAGATAGTCGCCAGCAGACAAAGTCCCACTTCTTCATCGCCGTCCCAAGGACGTGACGGAAAGGAACAGCCATGACTGGCAAGGCTGCAATCAAACTGGCGGCCGTCGGTGCCGCCGCAGCGCTCGCGATCACCGGGTGCAGCAGCGACTCCGGTGGCAAGAAGGCCACCGAGTCGGCGTCCTCCAAGGCGGCCGGTGGCAACGGTGGCGTCGACACCCCGTCGATGACCGTCGCCCTGGTCACCCACTCCGGTCCCGGCGACACCTTCTGGGACATCGTCCGCAAGGGTGCCGAGACGGCCGCGAAGACGTACAATATCAAGCTCGAGTACTCCGCCGACCCCGACGGCACCAAGCAGGCATCGCTGGTGCAGGCCGCCGTCGACAAGAAGGTCGCCGGGGTTGCCACGACCCTGGGCAAGCCGGACGCCATGAAGGGCGCCGTCGGCAACGCCACCAAGGCGAAGATCCCGGTCGTCGGCGTGAACTCCGGCAGCGACAAGGCCAAGGAGTTCGGTCTCATCGGGTTCTTCGGTCAGCCGGAGAAGACCGCCGGTGAAGCGGTGGGCGACAAGCTCAAGGCCGCCGGCGCGACCACCCCGCTGTGCATCATCCACGAGCAGGGCAACGTCGGCCTCGAGGACCGCTGCGCCGGTGTGAAGGCGAAGGTGCCCTCGACCCAGACGCTGTACGTCGACGGCAAGAACCTGCCGAACATCGTCACCAGCGTCCAGGCCAAGCTCTCGCAGGCCAAGAACATCGACTGGATCATCGGACTCAACGCCGACGTGTCGCTGAACGCGCTGAAGGGCCGCGACGGGGCGTCGTCGAAGGCGAAGGTCGGCACGTTCGACACCAATGCCGAGCTGGTGAAGGCGATCAAGGACGGCAAGATCGAGTTCGCGATCGACCAGCAGCCGTGGCTGCAGGGTTACCTCGCGATCCAGTCGATCTGGCTCTACAAGTACAACGGCAGCACGGTCGGCGGCGGTCAGCCGACGCTCACCGGGCCGGCGTTCATCGACAAGAGCAACGTCGACGCGGTCGAGAAGTACGCCTCGCAGGGCATCCGCTGATTCATGAGTTCCACACCGACGACGAAGGGTGACGACCGGGTCAAGGCCCGGTCGCCGCTCAGCGGTCTGCTCAGCACGCCCGAGGTCGGAGCGCTCATCGGAGCGGTCGCCGTCCTCGTCCTCTTCCTGACCGTCGCGCCCCCGTTCCGTTCGGTGGCGGCGATCGGCACGATCGGGTACCTCGCGTCCACCATCGGGATGATGGCGGTGCCGGTGGCGTTGCTGATGATCGGCGGCGAGTTCGACCTGTCCGCCGGTGTGGCCATGACGACATCGGCGCTGGTCGCGTCGATGTTCGCCTGGCAGTTCAGTACCAACCTGTGGGTCGGGGTGATCGTGGCGCTCGCGGTCGCGTTGCTCGTCGGCTTCCTCAACGGGCTGTTGTTGGTGCGGACGAAGCTGCCGAGCTTCCTGGTGACGCTCGGCACCTTCTTCATCCTGCAGGGTTTCAACCTGGCGATGACCAAGAAGATCACCGGCGGGGTCACCTCGCCGCGGATCTCGGACATGGACGGGTTCGACGCGGCGCAGAACATCTTCGCGGCCTCGCTGACCATCGGCCGGGTGAACCTGAAGATCACCGTCCTGTTCTGGATCCTGCTCACCGCGCTCGGTGCGCTGGTGCTCGCCAAGACCCGGCTCGGCAACTGGATCCTCGCCTCGGGTGGCGACGCGGACGCGGCCCGCGCGGTCGGCGTCCCGGTCACCAAGGTGAAGATCGGGCTGTTCATGTTCGTCGGGTTCTGCGCCTGGCTGCTGGGCATGCACACGCTGTTCAACTACGGCAGCGTGCAGTCGAACATCGGTGTCGGCGACGAGTTCATCTTCATCATCGCCGCGGTCGTCGGCGGGTGTCTGCTGACCGGCGGTTATGGCTCGGTGATCGGTGCCTCGCTCGGCGCGCTGATCTACGGCATGACCAACCTCGGCATCACCTACGCCGGCTGGAACCCCGACTGGTTGAAGACCTTCCTCGGCATCATGTTGGTGCTCGCCACTCTGGTGAACACCTACATCCGGCGACAGGCGGAGAAGCGATGACCGACATCGGCGCCCCTCTGGAGGAGAAGACGCCGGACGCGTCCGGACGCGGCCCGGTGGTCGAGCTGCAGGACGTCGGCAAGTCCTATGGCAACGTCGAGGCGCTCGCCGGCGTCGACCTGGTCGTGCGGCAGGGCGAGGTCACCTGCGTGCTGGGCGACAACGGCGCCGGCAAGTCGACGCTGATCAAGATCATGGCCGGACTGCACGAGCACACGTCCGGCGAGATGGTGGTCAACGGCGAGCCGACCCGGTTCAAGTCGCCGCGGGAGGCGCTGGACGCCGGAATCGCGACCGTCTACCAGGACCTCGCGCTCGCACCGTTGATGTCGGTGTGGCGCAACTTCTTCCTCGGCAAGGAGATTCGTGGCCCGCTCGGGTTGATGAAGATCGCCGAGATGAAGAAGATCACCGGCGCCGAACTGTCGAAGATGGGCATTCAGATCCCCGACCTCGACCGACCCGTCGGTGCGCTGTCCGGTGGCCAGAAGCAATGTGTGGCCATCGCCCGCGCGATCTACTTCGGCGCCAAGGTGATCATCCTCGACGAGCCGACCGCCGCCCTCGGTGTGAAGCAGTCGGGTGTGGTGCTGAAGTACATCATCAAGGCTCGGGACGCCGGCCTCGGCGTCGTGTTCATCACCCACAACCCGCACCACGCCCACCTCGTCGGCAGTCACTTCGTCGTGCTCAAACTCGGCGGTGTGGCGCTGGATCGAGAGCGTTCGCAGATCACGCTGGACGAGCTGACGGCGCAGATGGCCGGCGGCGAGGAGCTGGAGCAGTTGTCGCACGAGCTCGAGCAGTTGGAGTCTCCGCCGCGCGACTGACCGCCCGTCCGTCCCGCCCCCGCAGTTCGCAACTGTTGCGAGCCGGGCTCCACCAACTCGATCAGTGGGGCCTCACCGGATTCGGTCCGATCACCTCCATGCGGACGTGGTCGTCCCGGTACTGCACGACTACGCGCCGCCCTTCTCCGCTCAGACGCTCGATCGCGGCTTCATGCACGACCTCGCCGTCCATCGGCCAACCGTCCGGCTGCGGGAGCCAGTGACACAACAGCACCTCGCCGCCCTCGGTCAGACTTTCGCGGACGCGGTCCAGCAAGGCGTCCCAGCGGCGCGGGCTCAGGAAGTAGCCGACCTCGGACAGCACGACCAGGTCGAACCTGCCGTCCGGCCAGTCCTCGGGTGCATCGCGCTGCTGGATTTCGGCGTTCTCCGGTACGCGTGCGGTTGCGGCGCGAGCCGCGTGGGCGCTCGCATCGATACCGAGTACGCGGTCGCAGCGTTCGGCCAGATCAGTGGTCAGTGCACCGATCGAGCAGCCGACCTCGAGCGCCGACTCGTACCGCGCACGCGTCAGCAGACCGAGCGTCACCGCTCGCTTGCGCCGTTCGTACCAGGACTCGTCGACGTTCCACGGGTCCGCCTGCTCGTCGTGCAGGTCGTCAAGAGCTTGATCCTGAATCACGTTCTGCGACAGCAGGATTTCCTGAGCACGTGCGAAGTGCTGCAGCACGTGATCTGGCAGGAGCGCCTCGTCGCCTGGGGCGTCCGACAGCGGCTCGACCTGACTGGTGTGCGCCGCGATCGCCGTCCGCTTCCATTCGACGGTCGACGGCGTCAGATCGATGGAAACGGCTGACTCCCAAGGGAACTCGTCGACCGAACTCCAATGCCAGGCCCAGATCGGGTAGCCGAGGTGGGTTGCGTCCGTGCGGCGGGCGGACAGCGCGGCCGCCTGCGCCGCCGCAGCGTGGTCGGGGTGCCGGTCGGCGTGCCAGGGTGACAGCAACAGCGTGGACGCGCCGTCCAGACCGATCGCCTCGACGATCGCGTTCACCGGCTTGTCGCCCTGCTCGGCCAGCGCGCCGTCGGGCAGGCCGAGCGTGACGACCGACGCGTCCGGAGCCAGCGACGACACGGCGTGACGCACCTCGGCCTCCCGGATGCGGCGCAGTTCTCGCGGAGAGTGTGTCGGTGAGTTCGGATGTGACGCAGCGCCATCGGTCAGAACGACGACCGTGATCCTCAGCCCGAGAGCGGCTGCAGTAGCCATCAGTCCGCCGGCGCCGAGGGTCTCGTCGTCCGGATGCGCGGCCACGACGACAAGGTGCTCGAAGGCTCGCAGATCGAGCGTAGGAAATTCGCGCGACGCGAGGGCGGCGAGCCAGTCCCGCTCGGGAATGCCCGGGTCGGCGAGGTCGAACGTCTGCGTCATTCCTACACCACGGACGAACCGATCGCGGCGAGGTCCCGCTCGGCATGCCACTGACGCACGTACAGGTGTAGGTCGGCGACCCGGGCGGCGTGCTCCTCGTTCCCGACGAGGGGCCCGGGGCCGAGGCCGTGGTCGACGGCGGTCATCACCGTCTCGCAGGTCTGAGCCACGATCGTGCGCACCCGCGCCGCGAGCAGACCGGGGTCGTCCACGGAGCCCGCATCGATGTCGGCCGCTGCCTGCCGCAGGGTGCACCGGGTCGCGTGCAGGGCCGCGTCACAGCGTCCGATGTGCATCAGTGCGATCTGGTCGGGCTTCCGTTTGCCGGCGGCCGACGTCAGTGCGGACGCAAGCGCCACCGCAGCGCCGAACCACACGGCTGCGACACCGATGCCGCCCCACGCGAACCCCGGCCGGCGCAGGTACCAGCCCGCATCACCGACGGGCGTGGCCGCAACCCCGGCGAACTCGACGGACTCACTCGTCACCTGCGGCAGTCCGCGGGCGACCCAGGTGCCGCTGGTGGCGGTCACTGCGTCCTGTTGCAGGTCGACGGCGAACAAGCCGCGTTGCGAGTCGTCGACCCATGCGGTGACCAGCGCATGGTCGAGGTGTGCAGCCAGCGAGCACCACGGCTTGACCCCGTCGAGCCTCCACGCGTCCCCGTCCGGCGACGCGGTGAGCCGGACGCCGGGACCTTCCGCAGCGAACACACCCCAGGTGCCGCAGGGCGCGTCGTCGCCGGCCTCGGCGAGGATCGCCCGCGCGTCCAGCTGCGGCTCGATGGTGCGTGCCACGGTCAGATCGATCATGCCCAGGCGGGCGAGGCCCTCCCACAGTTCGATGGTCGACCCCGACCCGGGCAACGGCAGCGCCTCGGCGATGCGGGGCGCCAGCGCCAGAGCCGCAGCCGCGTCCCCTGCTGACCGCCGGGCCTGCTCGTAGAGATCATCCGGTCCGGCGTCCGGCGCCAGTCCGGCGCGAGCCTGCGGGTCGCTCATCGGGGTCTCCCTCGTCTACGTCCACCCCTGCGGGCGAAAGTGCATGCATCATTGGGTTCGGCGGCAAACTTCGCGCGCTGCCAACGGCCATTTGACCACCGCGAGGTGGCACCGTGTGCCCAAACGCATTGTCCTCCGAAACGAGAATCGACATCGAAACCTGTCCCCGCAACATCCTTGTCGTCGTGCCGGCGCGCGACGAGGAGGCGCTGCTGCCTGCCTGCCTCGACGGCCTCGAAGCTGCGATCGAGCGGTTGAGCGTCGAACGGCCCGAAACCCGGGTGACCTGCGTGGTCGTGCTCGATCGGTGTACCGACTCCTCCGCCGACATCGTCGCCTCTCGGCATTGGGCGCACGCGTTGGTCAGTGCCTTCGGCCAAGTCGGGGCAGCCCGCCGCGCCGGTGTCGAGCACGCCGCGGCGCTCGCCGGCGTGCAGGACGCCCGTGCCGCCTGGGTGGCCAACACCGACGCCGACAGCGTCGTCCCGGACCACTGGCTCACCCGGCAACTCGAACTCGCCTGTGGAGGGGCCGATCTGGTGCTAGGGACGGTGGTGCCCGATACGCTCGGCGTCGATCCGCGCGTCATCGAGGCATGGCATGCGCGACATGTCCTGGCGGAGGATCACCCGTACGTGCACGGAGCGAATCTCGGCGTCCGGCTTAGCACCTACCGCCGCGCGGGCGAGTTCCCGGAACTGCCGGTGCATGAGGACGTCCGGCTCGTCGACGCGATCCGGCGCGATGGTGCGGCAGTGGTGGCCACAGCGACAGCGCCGGTCGTCACCTCGGGTCGGTTCACCGCGCGCACCCCTGCCGGGTTTGCCTCCTACCTGCGCGAGCTGTCCGGACCCGATGTAGGGCTGCGCGCCTGAGTGTCGGGATGCCTCGCTGTTCACGGCCCCGGCGGTGAACATGCGCCCGTTGTTTCCGGGCATGCGGACGAAGGCACCGCGGAATTCCTGTTCAACGCAGCCAAGGCCGCCTACCTGGGCGTCTTCGACGGCATAGAACCCAGAAGTTCGCAAAGCTGCTGTCTCACAGTGAAATTGCTGTCGGTGGTGCGCTGCTTGCGCCGATGGTTCCCGCCACGGTCGCCGGCTCGGCGCTCACCGATTTCGGCGCAAGCTTGGTGCGGATGTACCTGCGCACTCCGGGCATGACGCAGTCCGACGGCGTTCGGCCCACATGGGACGGCACCGTAGTCGCGAAGGACATTTGGCTGGTCGGCGCGGGGCTGACCCTCATGAGCCAGGGCATCGTCGGTGGTGCCAGATCGGGCGCTCAGGCCGTCGGGCGCGGCGACCGCAAGGTCACGCCGTTCGTCGAGGCCTGACCGACCTTCCACGAAAGTCCGCAGAACTACTGGCCTGACCGGCGCGTTCTGCGGACTTTTGTTGTGTCTGTCTCCCGTGTGTCACATGACGATTCTCAGCTGAAGCACCGGTGACATCGAAGTGATCTTGACGTGTTCACCCGACGGGGCAATGTCTTCCTTGTCAGAAAGCAAACCCGGTCGGAATCGATCGTCACACCACGACACAAGGAGAACTGACATGAACAAGCTGAACCTCACCGCTGAGCTCGCCGAGCTGGAGGCCGAGACCTTCGAGATCGCTGACTACGCCGACGACGCCGAGATGGTGCTGGCGGGCTGCACCTCGAGCTCTTCGACCTCGACCTGCTCCTCGACCACGTCGACGACCAGCTGCACCGCCTGATCCACCTCGACTTCCGCTCGAACTGAACACCACACAGGAGAACTGACATGAACAAGCTGAACCTCACCGCTGAGCTCGCCGAGCTGGAGGCCGAGACCTTCGAGATCGCTGACTACGCCGACGACGCCGAGATGGTGCTGGCGGGCTGCACCTCGAGCTCTTCGACCTCGACCTGCTCCTCGACCACGTCGACGACCAGCTGCACCGCCTGATCCACCTCGACTTCCGCTCGAACTGAACACCACACAGGAGAACTGACATGAACAAGCTGAACCTCACCGCTGAGCTCGCCGAGCTGGAGGCCGAGACCTTCGAGATCGCTGACTACGCCGACGACGCCGAGATGGTGCTGGCGGGCTGCACCTCGAGCTCTTCGACCTCGACCTGCTCCTCGACCACGTCGACGACCAGCTGCAGCGCCTGACGTCACCACGCACAAGAAAGCCGGCTCGGCCATATCGGCCGAGCCGGCTGCTTGGTGTGGGGTGCGTGAGCCGATGGTGGGTTGCATCACCAGCAGTCGATGCAACCTCCGGTCGGCTTGTGAACGGTGGGGCCGGCCACCGACGCGGATGCCGACGACGGGGCTGATGCTGCGACCGGACCGACTGCAACGCCGGCGAGGAGAGTGAGGGTGCAGAGAAGTTTGACCATTGCGGAACGCCTTTCGTAGGAGTCGCAGGGGCCCGTCTGTCCGCTGCGTTTCCACCATCGTGGCCGGAGGCGGCACAAACGTGAATATGGTCACGCCTTCCGCAACCGGACATGGCCGCAAATCTCTCTCGGACAAACCGACAGGCATGTATCTACGCCCGTGCTGTCAAACGAAATGTGAACAAATGACGTGAAAGGCCGACCTGATCGGTCATTGCGAACCCAACCCTGAGCCCACCTTGTGCGTCGGTTAACATGACTGACGGGGAGGGGTATTCAGGGATGTCTGTGGGCAGGAAAGCGACGGACGACGTCGGCCGTGCAGCGCCTGCTCGAACGCGGGCGGGACTGTCCATTCTCGAGCTGAGCTCGAATGCGGTGCAGATCTACGAACGCATGCTAGTGGATGACGAATGGTCGATGTGCACACTGGCGTCGGTGCTCGGCATCGACCGAGAAGCTTTCGACGATGCGGTCGCCGAACTCGAATCTCACCAACTGTTGGTGAGATCGGACAACGGACCCAGCGTGCGGGTGGTCAGTCCGCAGGTCGGCCTGAACCGACTCCTCGACACTCACGAATCCGAGCTTCGGCGTCGGCAGGACGATCTGAGCGTTGCCCGACGGGCCGCCGAAAGCCTGATCCTGCGGGCGGACGACGCCCGAGCCGAAAGCACGCGGACAATCCTCGAGACGGTCGCAGCCGGCGCCGAGATCGCGAACGTCGTCTCGGAGATTCTGGGGGACGCCGACACCGAAGTGTTGACGATGCTGACCATCCTGCCGAGCCCGCAGAGCCTTGAGTACGCAGCATCCAGCGACGCCGCACTCCTGGCCCGCGGAGTACGTGCCCGCCTGATCGTGCTCGACGGGCACCTCACCCGGTCGCCCGAGTTGGTCAACCACGTCGAACGGTTGATCGGTCTGGGCGTACGCGTGCGGGTCGCCACCACATTGCCGCACCGCATGATCGTCGTCGATGGCCGCACTGCCGTCCTGCCCGTCGACCTGCGGGACGAGACCGCCGGTGGACTCATCGCCCGGCAGCCCACCCTGGTCGGTCTGGCACTGAACGCGTTCGAGCACTCCTGGCAGAGCGCCCATGAATTTGCCTACGAGGCAACGGAACCTGCAGACGTACCGCTCAACCGGATGCAGTTGGAGATCCTGCGCCTGCTGGCCGAGGGCGGTAAGGACGACACGGTCGCACGGCGCCTCGGCATCTCAGCACGCACTGTGCGTCGGCTCATCTCCGAAGCAAGCGAGAGCGTCGGCGTCGACAGTCGATTCCAGTTGGCCGCAGAAGCCGCCCGCCGCGGTCTCGTCTGAGTTCTGACACAGACGTCCGACTGGGGCGTAAGTAGCGGTCACGGCCGCAGTTGCGGTCGGAAAGCCCTTCATTTCCAGCACCTTTCGAGGCGATGGTCGATGCATGACCGACCAGTCGAACGCGTGCCGGCCCACCTTCCGGGTGCTTGGCGCACTGAGCGTCCAGGTAGAGGGGGAGTACGTCGCGCTGCCGGCGTGCAAGCCGGGCAACATGCTCGCCGGGCTCCTGGTCAGCCCCAACGAAGTGACCTCGAACGACTTCTTGTCCCGTGTCGTCTGGAGTGACGACTCGGACGTCGACACCCGTGCGGCATTGCGCACGTGCACCACCCGGCTGCGCAAGTTGCTGCTGCGTCACAACCTCGGTGACGAACTCATCGAGACCGTGCCGGGCGGCTATCGCCTCAAGGCCGGACCGGCCGACCTCGACCTGCTGCGCTTCCGCGAACTTGTCGCGACCTCCGTGCGAATGGCGGACGCCGACGAACAGCTGACGATGCTTCGGGATGCGCTGAACCTGTGGAACGGTCCGGTGCTGTGCAATGTCGACTCGGAGGTGCTGCACCGCGGTGTCGTGCCGCTGCTGGAAGAGGAACGACTGCAGGCGCTGGAGCGAGTGATCGCCGTGTTTCGAGCAAACGGTCATGACAACGCCGCGTTGGCAGAGTTGCAGCAGCTCACGCGCACGTATGAGGGTCACGAGCGGTTCGCCCTCCGACTCGCCGAAACCCTTCACGCCGTAGGACGGCGAGAGGACGCGTTGGCCGAGTGCCGCCGCATCAAGGGCTACCTGGACGACGAGTTGGGTCTGGAGCCGACTCAGGAGTTGCGTGAACTCGAGGTCGCGATCCTGCGCGGTGAGTCGAGCCGGCCGGTTGCCGGGTCCGAGGCGATACCGACCGCGGAAGATGCAGTTGAGGATCCCGCTGAGGAGGCGATCGAGGCTGCGCCGACATCGTCCGGGATCGCGGTGCAGTCCGGCTTCGTGGGACGCGAAGACAGCCTGGCCGCGCTCACCGGCGTGCTCACCGCAAACCCCGGAGCACCGGCGCTGATCCTGGTGACCGGCGCGCCCGGGATCGGCAAGACCGCCCTCGCCACCGCGGTCGCCGGACGAGTGAAGAGCACCTACCCGACCGCGGAGGTCGTCGCCCTGCGAACCGGCGGACGAGCGCGACCGACCGACGAGGTGCTCGAGGAGGTGCGATTCCGGGTCGGCTCCTCCTACCAGCGTGTGCTGCTGGTCCTGGACGACGCCGGTGACGAGGGTCAGGTCGCCGAGATCCTCAACGGTCTTGCCGGAGCCGCAGCGCTGGTCACTGCTTCGGTCGACCTCCTCGGTCTGGTGCGCAGCCACGGCGCGTTCGTGCACCGCGTACGCCCGATGACCGACGCCGAGGCCTTCGCGCTGCTGTGCTCGCTGCTCGGCGACGACCGGCTCGTCGAAGACCTCACCTCCGCTCACGAACTGGTGCGCAACGGATGGGGAAATCCGTTGGTGCTACGCATGATTGCCACTCTGATGCAGGTGCGTCCGTCGTGGTCGGCGCAGCAGTGCGTGGCCTGGCTGTCCGACGATCCGGTGCTTCGACTGTCGTCCGCGGGCGAATCGATGTCGCTGCTCAAGATCTACCAGCAGGCCTCCGACCGACTCGCACCTGAACTGCGCGACACGGTCGAACTGCTGGCCAACCGCCCGGAGCGCACGCTCGACCGTAAGTCCTCGTTCAGTAAGACCCAGGCACGGGGGCTGCTCAACGGCTCGACCGACTCGCTGCTTCCCCGACTGGTCGCCATGGGCTGGTTGGACGAGGTCTCCCCGGACACCTTTCACTTCGACCGCATGATCGCGCACTGCCTGCAGGTGGACACCGGACCCCTCGACACAAACACCACGGATCTCGCAAGCCGAGTGACCAATGTGTTCGCTCTCGCACCCACCGAAAACACGAAAGAAGGCGCCTGATGACAACGTTCTCCGACCTGGCCGACACCAAGCCCCGCATCCGTCGCGACGTGCTGTTCACCGAGACCCCGAAGGGAGTGTTGTTCCACAACTCCAAAGGCGGGTTCCACGTCAACGCGGCATCCGCGTACCGCCTCGCGACCATCCTGGTGCCGCATCTGGATGGTTCGGTGACCTTGTCCGAACTCGCCGGGTCAGCCGGTGAGCAGCAGAAGACCATGATGGCCTCACTGGTCGGTACCTTGCTCGACCGCGGCTTCGCCCGGGACGCACGTGAGGACCGCAGCGCTGACGAGGTGGGTGTCGCGACACCGGTCGCACAGTACTTCGCCCCGCAGATCGACTACATCACCCACTATGTCGGCGACGCTGTCCGCCGGTTCCAGACCTTCCGCACCGCGAACATCGCCGTGCTCGGCGAGGGCGAGACCGCCAACTGGGCCGTCGCCGGACTGTTGCGCAACGGTGCCGCTCGCGTGGCCACCGACCCGAAGGTCTGGAGCAGCCCGCAGGTGCGCGGTGCGTTGAGCGAACTGACCCAGGCCGGGATGAGCGCCGAGCACCGTGCGCTCGACACCGGTGGGCCGCTCACCTGGCAGGACCTGCAGGGCGTGGACATCGTGTGCCCTACGGGCCCGTCGTCGGCGTCCCAGATGCACGTCCTCACCAGCGACACCATTCCTGAGGGAAAGGTCGTCGTACCGGCGTGGACGATGGGTGGCCGGCTGGTGATGGGACCGCTGGCCGAGCCGGACAGCCACCCGTTGTGGGTCAGCGTCGTGCGTGCCCTCGGTCGGGATTTTCCCACACAGGAAGCGGCCCTCTGGCACGCGGTCGCCAACCCGAACACTCCGCCTGCGACACCCACCCCCGACGGGCCGATGGCTGCCATGGTCGGGAACCACCTCGCGTACGAGATCTTCCGCATCACCACCGGCTGCCTGCCCGGCGAGACCGTGCAAGGCGTCATCCTGCAGGACATCGACTCGCTCGATGTTCGAGCCGAACGCGTGCTCGCGGACCCGGGCCTGCCCGGTGTGCCGGCACCCGCGGTCATCGACCTGTCCAGCGTCACCCCCCACGATCAGGAGTACGACGCTTCGGCGCACGAGGGGGCGGCCGAGTCCGACCCGGTTGCGATCGAGCTGAACGCCCGGTCGGCCATGGTGCAGCGTCACTGCGGGTTGGTGGCCACGTTCACCGACTCCGGTTGGACGCAGGTGCCGATGAAGGTCTCCACCGTCGACTTCGCCAGGCCGGGGGCAGAGCCGGTGCAACTCGCAGCCGCTTCGGTCGACCACGTCGCCGATGCCCGGCTTCGCCTCCTGGACGCGGTCGCGATCCGTCATGCCTCCGGCGCGCTGCTTGTTGCCGGCGCATCGCAACAAGAGACTCAGATCGAGGGCGGTCGCTTCGTGCACGCAGCCCACCCCGGCGTGCGCTGCTCTGACTGGTCGGTGCCGGCGACCGACCTGCTGACCGGCAATGTCACCCGCATCCCACTTGACGCAGTCGTACCCGGGCACGCCTGGGCTGCAAACGGATTCGGTGTCAGGCCGATCGGATGGGGCGCCGCCGTAAATCTGGATCGAGCCACTGCTCGGGGACTGCGGGACGCATTGACCTATACCGCCTTGATCGATGCCGGCAACGGTGCAGCCGTGCAGTCGGCCGACCTGACGACGCTCACCGACTCGGCGCAGAACCGAACCGCGGCTGCGCTGCGATTCCTAGCCGAAGCCGCAGACCTGTTCCAGGTGCAGCCGGAGGTGCTCATCACCTCGGCACCCGGGCAGGCCTGCGCTGTGGCCGTGGTGCGCGACGCGCACTCGGGTCACCACTCGATCGCCGGTGGCCTCACCGCGGCGCAGGCCACCCGTGACGCACTGCGCGATCTCGTCGCGGACGTGCAGTTGCGCGATCAGGGTTGGCAGGGCCGCCCATGCGGTTCGCAGCCAGTGGATCAGTTCGACCCGTGGACGCTGTCGGGCGGTCCGACCGCGCACGAAGCCGCTCCCGCGACCTGGCGGGAAGCAGCGCGCCGTGCTCAGATCGCCGGATACACGCCGGTTCTGGTGCGCACGACCACATCTGCCCTCATCGACTGCGGCGTGGAATCCGCTGCGGTCCTGTTGCACCGGGACTCACAGTGACCGAGGTTCTGCGCAGGGCATCGACGGCCTCGCCGCGTACCCGCACCCTCGGGCGGGCGGACGAGTTCGAGACGGCGCCGTGGCCGACCGGAATCAGGCGGCAGGAGCACGCACAGGAGTTGCTGATCGGGCCGATCGACGGCGCGAACACCAGCGAGCCGGCGTGTGCCCACTGCATCGCACGTCGTTGGCAGGCGCTTCGTCCGGAGAATCTGCGCGAAGCGCTCGAGGCCGGCACGGGCACTACGCCAGTGGACGAAGCAGGCGTCGTCAACCCGTTCGCCGAGGTGACGGTGGACGCCGTCGAACAGTTCGCACAGGGAGTTGTCGACCGGGCCGGCAGTCGGTATTCGCAGGTGTTCTCGGTGGACCGGGAACGACTGCTGGTCGCGGCCCAGCCGGTCGTGCCGGATCCGGAGTGCCAGACCTGTAGTGACCTGCCCACGGACGTCCCTGGTGCTGCCGACCTAAGTCGGACCACTAAGCGGGCACCGTTGGACTTTCGGCAGCAGTCGATCTTCGAGTACGACCTCGACCAGGAGGCACTGGTCGGACCGGTGTGCGGAGCTCTCGGCCCGCGGTCGGTGGAAGACCTCACCTCCACCACGACCTCCGCGACGATTGGGTGTTTCACGACTCGGTCCGGGTCGTACCTGCGCGAGGTGTTCTGGGGTGGGCATGAGGACCGATTCGACGTCAGCGCCCTCGTCGGGGTGCTCGAAGGCCTCGAACGGGTCGCCGGGATGCGTCCGCGGGGGCGTCGTACCGGTGTACATGCATCGCTGACGCAGCTCACGCAGCTCACGCAGCCGGCTGTCGACCCGCGCGTCTGCGGGTTGTACGACCAGCGGTTCCACCGCACCTTTGCGTGGGTGCTCCCCTTCGAACCGGACCATGAGATCGACTGGGTATGGGGTCACTCGCTGCGCGACGACCGGTCGGTACTGGTGCCGGAAGTGCTGTCCTACTACCACATCCCGGGCCAGCAGCACCGATTCGTGCAGGAGAGCAGCAGCGGCTGCGCGACCGGCGGTTCGGTCACCGAAGCGGCACTGTTCGGGCTGTTGGAACTGATCGAACGGGACGCGTTCGTGATCGGTTGGTACGCCGGCCGTCCGCTGCCGGAGATCGACGCCGACACCATCATCTCCACCGAATCCCGAGCGATGATCGCCCGGTTGCGGATGGCCGGTTATGAAGCCCGCTTCTTCGATGCCCGGGTCACTTTCGACGTACCGGTCGTGATGGCCGTGGCCGAACGAATCGACGGCGGACTCGGTCGGCTGTGTTTCGGCGCGGGCGCCTCGTTCGACCCCGAGGCAGCGATCGCTTCCGCGTTGTGCGAGATCGCGACGGACGCACCCAACTCCCGGATGCGCACGACCAACCATTTGGCACGCCTGGAAGCGATGGTCGAAGACCTCGATCGAGTGCTGTCCTTGCACGACCACCCACTGCTGTACGGCTTGCCGCAGATGCGCCACCACGCCGCATTCCTGTTGGACCACCCGCACGGCAAGCATTCGGTGAGCGAATTGTTCGAGCATCGCCGCCCGATGCCGCGCCCGACCACCGACCTGCGCGCAGATCTGCAGCTTCTCGTCGACGCTGTCGCGGCAGCCGGCTTCGACACCGTCGCGGTGGACCAGACGATGGCCGTCCAACGCTCATTGGGATTGCACACCGTCAGTGTGATCACTCCCGGTCTGGTGCCGGTCGACTTCGGGTGGGCCCGGCAACGGGCCCGCTCCATGGAGCGCACGCTCACCGCCCGCCACGACGCCGGCCTGGATCAGCAACCACTGGCCGCCGCCGACCTCACCCACGCCCCACACCCGTTGCCGTGAAACGAGATTCGTCATGACCGACACCTACTGCGCGAACAGCGAGGACACCATGACCGCCTACGCACCCGAATACACCGAACAGATCATGCATCGCGGCCGAGTGATGATGGAACCGGCCGACTTCGTTCCCGATTGGCTCGACAAGCCACGCAAGCAGAAGTTCTACCCCGACGCCGTCCGGGTGCCGATGCCGCGCGCGGCCGGCGGCGCGGACGCGTCAGGCACGACCGCCGCAGCATTCACCGCGAACGACGGGGAGCAGCTGGGCGACGACCTGAGCGACCTGGCCGAGATGTTGTTGCACAGCTACGGCCTGATCGGACGTCGACTCGGCATCCAGGCCAACACCGACCTGGGTGGACTTCCGCGGTACGTCGATGCGGGATGGTCGCGGGGCACAGCCTCCGGCGGTGGTCTCTACCCGATCACCATCTACTACGTCGCCGGGGCTGACTCCCAGCTCGCTTCGGGCATCTACCACTACTCCCCGATGCATCACGCGTTCCAGCGGTTGCTGACCGGGGACGTGACCGCGCAGATCCGAGGTGCCCTCGCGACGCACCAGGAGCGGGAGGCGGGCGGTGGGTACTTTGTCCTGGGGCTGAAGTACTGGCAGAACGCCTTCAAATACAACAGCTTCAGCTTCCACGCCGTCACCATGGACCTCGGCACGGTGCTGGCCACCTGGACGATGTGGGCACGAGCCCGCGGACGTCGGCTGAGCGCGGACCTGTGGTTCGATGAGGCCGAGGTGGCCGACCTGCTCGGCGTCGACAACGACGAAGAAGCGATCTACGCGGTCGTGCCGCTGACCGCCATGAGTGCGCAGAGCCGTCCGGCACACGGGTCGTCGCTCGAACAGGCGGCCACGGGCGCACCGTCGCACCCTGCCCAGGTGCGGATCGCTGACGAGGAGCAGTCCCGGATCAGCTACGGCTTCGATGCGGTGGAGCGCATGCAACGCGAAAGCAGCCGCGCTGCTCGACTCAGCGACGAAGCACGCACTGCCCTCGAGCGCGTCGGCCGGCCTCGGCTGCGCCAGGGACCATCCCTCGATCTACCGTCGCCCGCCCCGCTCCAGGGGTCGTTGGTGAAAGCCCTGACCGGTCGACGCAGTTCCTTCGGACGGTTCGTGGGAGCACCGATGTCGGCCGCTGACCTGCACACGCTGCTGCGTGCGGCCGGCGAAGGCGGGCTCGTCACGGACGCCGGTGCCGACACCAGCGCGTCGGCGAGCATCTATGTCTTCGTCAACCACGTCGAGTCGATCGCCAAGGGCGCCTACCAGTTCGACGCACGCACCGGATCCCTGATCAGACTGGTCGACGGCGACCAGGGACGCTTCCTGCAGGACAACTACTTCCTGTCCAACTACAACCTCGAACAGGCCGGGGCGGTCATCGTCCCGGCGATACCGACCCATCACGTCCTGGACGGAACTGGTGCGCGTGGCTACCGACTGGTTAACGCCACGATCGGTGCCATCTCCCAACACACGTACGTAGCCGCGTCCGCCCTCGGAACCGGCTGTGGCGTAGCACTCGGTTTCGACAACATCTCGTTCATCGAGCGGCTGGAACTTCAGGAGTCGGGGGAGAAGCCACTGCTGATCATGGCGGTCGGCAACGAACTCCCCGGCTCAGGCAACTATCGCGCAGAAATGGTGTGAGGCAGATGATTTCGGCTGTTCACGAATCGAAGACCCGATCGGTTCCCGTTGCTGGGTCCACAGAAGAAGTCGCGCCGCCGCAGGTGTCGGCGCAGGTGTCACCGGACCTTCCTGCTGCGCAGTCCTTGGCTGCGCTGGCCAGGATCGGCGGGTTGCCGGTGGAGCACCTGCACCAACTGCACAACCATCGCTCGCTCGCCTGGGCCGATGCCGTGATTGACGCCGAAGCCGTGGTCGCCCACAGTGCCGACACCTTCAGTGAACTGCTGCACGACCTCATCGGTGACAACACCGACCAGGAGCAGCGACGTGCTCTGCTCAACCTTCGCCGCAAGGTGTTCAAGGCCGCGCCGATCACCGACCCGACACCGCACCGTGAGTTGCTCGAGAACCTCGACCCGCGGGCTGCATCGGTGTTCGGCGAATGGTCGGCGGCGATGCGACGGCTGAGCGCTCTGCACGAGCAGGGTGACACGACCGTCGCCGAGGAGATGGCGACCAGCCGCTCGATGTTGCGAGCAGCGGCCGCGCACCCGGCGTTACATCGCGGCTTGCAGATCGCCTCCCCGCCGTTGGCGCAACAACTTCCGGGCTACCTCGCCGCGTCCGGGTCGAAAACGGTCGACAAGAAGCAGCGCAAGTTCGAGCGGTCGATCCTGAGCTATCTCAGTCGCGCTGCGGTGAAGCCGAGCCCGTTCGGGTCGTTCACCCCGGTGCAGGCCGTGTGCACCACGGCGGACGGCGAGAATCACAGCGCAGTCGGTCTGCCATCGACAAGCCGGTCGAACGTACGGCTCAACGTGGCGGTGTTGGCCCGCATCACCCGCTGCCTGGTCGAGAACCCGCAGACCCGCAACCACCTCCCGATCGAAGCGACCGCCGGGTGGCAGCAGGTCGAGGACCGTATTCGCTACGTGCGCCGTTGGATGTCGCAGGGGGACGAGGGTCAAGCGGTCACCTTCGACTCCGTCACCGACAAGGTGTTCTTCCTGCGCACCACCGAGACGATCGATGAGCTGCTGGGGGCGCTCGAAGGCGGACGGCACACCTTCGGTGAGATGTGCGACTGGATCGGTCGACGTCACGACGCTTCGCCGCAACTGTGTGCGCAGTACCTCTCCACGCTCATCGAGATCGGCCTCGTCGACATCCCTGTGCTGCAGGTTCCGGTGCACTCGCCAGACCCGCTCCAGTCGCTGGCCGGCTCGCTCACCGATGTCGACACGCCGTGGTCGGCCGCTCTGGCGCTGCGGCTCGACGACGTGGGCCGGGTGGTGGAACAGATCGCCGACGAGCACCATCGGGTGCAGGCGTTGCACCGTCTGCCGGTGATGCTACGGGAGATTTTCGCCGAACTCGACGCCGAACCGGCGTTGCCGCAGACCCTGGTCTACGAGGACGATGTGCTTGCCGGCGGGCCCCTGCAGGTGCAGGCCGACACCTGGGACGAACAACTGGTCCAGCCGTTGCAGGCACTCGACCCGCTGGTGTCGGCGTTCGACATCACCTTGCCTCAGCGCCTGACATTGACCGCCTTCTTCGTGGCGCGGTTCGGCGCGGGCGGGGAGTGCGACGACGTCCTACGACTGCTGCACGAATTCCAGGAAGACTTCTTCGACCAGTACCAGACCATCTCCGGTCAACGGACCAGTCACATCGACGGGGAGTACCAGCCGGAGGTCAACTGGTTGCGATCGCAGGCCATCAGCGCGCTGGACGAAGCCCGCCGCGAGTTCGATTTGGCTGTCGGCCGACTGTACGAGGGCCACCAGGACGCCGAGGAGATCGTCGTCGGTGCCGACGTCGTGGAGGCGGTCGGCAAGCACACCGCCGGGTTCATCGACGCGGACGAGCCGCGTAGCTACCTCGTGCAATCAGCGACGATCGGCAAGCAGCGCCGCGTGGTGCTCAACCAGTTGTACGGCGGACTGCACTTCCCGTTCTCCCGCTTCGCGTACGCCCTTCCCGAAGTCGAGACAGCCGGCTTCGATGCGATCCTGCGCGCCCGCGCCGTTTCCAGCCTCAGCACTGACCAGGTGTACGCCGAGGTGACCGGAGGTCTGGTCACCAGCAACCTCAACCTGCATCCCGAACTCACGTCGTACGAGATCGTCTGCCCGGGTGAGCGAAGCTCGCGTCCGCTGGACCAGCAGATCGACTTCGACGACCTGTACGCCGTGCACGACGTGGCGCGTGACCGGGTGACGCTTCGATCGCGGCGACTGGGCAAGGAGGTCGTGCCGGCCTATCTCGGTTACCTGATTCCGTTGGCGCTGCCTGAGATTCCCCGCTCGCTGCTGCTGTTCGCGCACACCGCGATGATGCAGCTCGATCCGTGGGCGGGCCAGGCGTCCGCGCAGATCACCGACGGGGTCGGCTACCGGCCACGGGTGCGGGTGGGCGAGGTCGTCCTGACCCGTCGAGCCTGGCGGGTCGCCGGTTCGGATCTGCCGCTCGACACCTGCGGTGACTCCGACCGGATGCTGACGTGGCGCCGGTGGCAGCGCGCCCACGGACTGCCGGAGCGTGTGTTCGCGAAGGTGTCACGAACCAGCGGGTTCCGAGGCGCGGGCACCAGCAAACCGATGTACGTCGACTTTGCATCCGGGCTGACCCTCCAGGCGCTCGAAGGCGCCCTCGACGTCGACGCACTGGTGACCTTCACCGAGTGCCTTCCCGATCCCGCGGACGCCCCGGGACACAGCGAATCAGGTTCGCACGCCATCGAGTACGCCATCGAAGTTCTACCCGAGCCGAGGAGTTCGTGATGACCGAAATCTTGACCAGGACCGAACCGACGGTCCGGACTGACAATGTCTCGCAGCACGGCGACTGGGTCGCGATGCACATCTACTACGCGGCCAACCCTCAGCCGCTGCTGGTGGAATGTGTGCGCGAGGTCTTCGCCCGGCTGAGCGAACAGGACCTCATCGACGGCTACTTCTACATCAACTACTGGCTCGAGGGCCCGCACGTTCGGATGCGTTTTCGGCCCAAGCGCCCAGAGGACGAAGCAACAGCACGAGCGGTCGCAGAAGACATGGTTCGCTCCTACCTCAAGCGACGTCCGGCACTGTACGAGGTCGACGCCGGATTCCTCGGGGAACTGTACGAACAGCTCTTCCAGATGGAGTTCTCGCCGCAGGAGAAGCAGAACTACACCGCGGCCGACGGAACGATGAACCTTCGTCCGAACAACGACCTCGCTTACCTGCCCTACGAACCCGAGTACGGCAAGTACGGAGGGCCCGCCGGTATCGAGTTGGCGCAGTGGCATTTCCAACACTCGTCCGACTGCACCATCGAGGTGCTGCGCAGCATGAACCTGCACCTGCGTGGAGTGCTGCTGGGCACCTCGGCTCAACTGATGATGGTGATGAGCGCGGCCTTCCTGCCTGACCGGAAGACCTGCGCCGAGTTCCTCACGCGGTACCACGACTTCTGGCAATCCCATTTCGCCGGAACCGGTTTCATCGCCGACAAGGAGTACGAACAGGGTTACGAACAGAGCCGCGAATCGCTGCAGCGGCAGTTCGCTGTCGTCCGGGAGGCGATGGCCGCCGGAGAACCCGAACGGTTGCCGACCTTCCTGGTCGAGTGGGGCCGGCACTGCCTGGAACTGCACGACAAGGTCGCTGACCTGGCCGAGCAGGGCGGGCTCACGTTCAGTTCCTGGGACGGCACTCGCCAGACCCGAGTCACCGATCGTCAGGAAGCGCTCACGATCCTGTTGTCGCCGTACATGCACATGACCAACAACCGGTTGCACGTCACGATCCGGGACGAGGCCTACCTGGCCCATCTGCTCGGACGAGTTCTTGGCGATGCACGTGCCGAGAGTCAGTGGTTGTCATGACCGCGGTGGCAGCATCCGCGGCGCTTGCGCCGATCACTGATCGGTCCGCGGATGCGCAACTGCCTCGCTTGCGTCGCGACGTGAAGATCAGCGACGCCAACTGGCACGGCGCGAACGCGGTCCACCTCGTGCGCGACACCGTTGCCGGTCGCACGTTCGAGGTCGGCACCAAGGAGCACTTCGTGATGACCCGTTTGGACGGCACCCGCTCCGCCACGCAGTTGCAGGCCGAGTACGCAGAACATCTGGGTCGCCGGCTCGACGACCGCGGCCTGTGGCAGTTGCTGGGCCAGCTGGGCAAGCGCCGGCTGTTGGAGGGATTCGACAACGACGACCCGAGTTCGGCTCCCGCATCGCACCACACTAGCGAGTCGGACCGTCGGTCGGACGCAACAGAGCCTCGCAACACGCTGCTGCGTGCGGAGATCCGGCTGGCCGCCGACCCCGAGAAGTTGTCGGCTCGGCTCGCCGCAGTGGTGAAACCGTCGGCGCACAGCGCAGTCGCCGTCCTCCTGCTGTTCGCCGCAGGTGCTACCGCAACCGTTGCGTCCGGCGGTCTTGCCGATCGGGTCGTGCAGGCGTGGATGTCTCCCGTGGCGATGGTGGTGGCAGTGCTGCTGCTGTGGCTTTCGACGGCGGTCCACGAACTCGCACATGGCGTCGTGGCAACGCTGCAGGGCGGAAGGGTCGCGGCGTACGGGATTCGCTGGCGTCTGCCGGTGCTCATCCCGTTCTGCCGGGTGGAGGACTACCTGTTCATCCCGGGGCGACGTGGCCGAATCGCTGCTGCGCTCGCCGGCCCGGCGGTCCATCTGGTTGCGGCCGGCGCTTGTGCGGCACTGTGGCTGGCGGGCCTGAGGACCGGCACGGTGGCCGACATCCTCGCCCTGGTGTGGGCCGGCAACGTCATGCTGACGGTCGCGAATCTGGTGCCGCTGGCACCGTTGGATGGTTACGTCGTGCTCAGTCACGCGACCGGTGTCCTGCGTCTGACGACGCAGAGCCAGCAGTACGCGGGTGTGCACCTGCGGGCCGTGGTCCGCCGCAGCGACGACGAAGCCCGCACCACCCGTGAGCGCTACCCGGCACGGCTGCGCCGCATCTATCTGGGCTACGCACTGCTGGCACCACTGCTGGTTCTTGCCCTCGCCACCGGCGCCGTGTTCATAGCGGCCGCTTTCATCCCTCAGTCCGCCGGACCGTGGCGCTACGCCGGTCCGATCGCCGCAGTCCTGCTGGTGATCACCGGAATGGCAACCACCCAACGCAACCGAACGGAGACGTCATGACCATCGAGCAGATCAACAACCGCACCGAGTCGGCAATCCCGCGAGACCCGCAGAACCACACGTACGAGCCAGGAGCTCAGCGGGTGGAGACTGCAGCCGCGATCGTGATCGAGGCGCTGCACAAGAGCTACGGCGCCAAGCAGGCGTTGGCCGGCATCGACCTGCGTATCGAGGAGGGAGAGTTCTTCGGAGTTCTCGGCCCGAACGGTGCGGGCAAGACGACCCTCATCGAGATCGTCGAAGGACTACGCGTCGCGGACGACGGCCGGGTGAGCGTGCTCGGGGCCGACCCGGCCCGCCGCGATCCCGACCTGTTGCGCCGGATCGGGGTGCAGACACAGCACGGCGCCTTCTTCACCCGGCTCACCGCCGGAGAGCACCTGTGCACGATGGCTGCGCTGTACGGCGTCACCGAGCAGGATGCGTCCGACGCACTGCGGCTGGTCGGTCTGAGCGACAGCGAGAGTGTTCGGGTGGAGCGCCTGTCGGGCGGGCAGCGACAGCGCCTGGCGATCGCCGGTGCGTTGGTGCATCGGCCCGACGTGATCTTCCTCGACGAGCCCACTGCTGCACTCGACCCGCAAGCTCGACGCGAACTGTGGTCGGTGCTGCGTGATCTGAAGGATCAGGGCCGCACGATCGTCTACACCACCCACCACCTCGACGAGGCCGAAGCACTGTGTGACCGCGTCGCCATCCTGGTCGACGGCAAGGTGCGCGCCCTGGACACACCGCACGCTCTCAAGGGTGGATCCCGCAGTTCCACCCAGGTGCTCGTGCCCGTCGGTCGGATCAGCGTCGCCGAGGCCGGCACGTTGGACGGGGTCACCTCGGCACGTGAGTCCGGTGGCTCGCTGGTGCTGGAGACCGGCTCGGTGAGCCGAGTGCTCGTCGAGCTCAGTAACAAGCACGACATCGAAGACATCCAGACCAAGACCGCGAGCCTCGAGGACGTCTACCTCGAGCTGACCGCCTAGGAAGGAAGCACCATGTCAATGGCATTCCCCGCTCTCACGGCAGTGCACACCAAGTCAGCCCGCCGGGACGCGACCACGATCTTCTTCACGTTCATCTTCCCGCTGGTCTTCCTGCTGTTATTCGGCACGATCTTTCGCGGCCAGGCGGTCGAAGCGTCCGGACGCAGTTACATCGAGTACATCGCGCCAGGGGTGATGACCTGGGGCATCGCCAACGCGGCGGTCTTCAGCATCGCCTTCGCGCTCATGCAGTGGCGTGAGAGCGACCTGTTGCGAATCGTGCGGATGACGCCGGCGAGCACCCGGTCGGTGCTGTCCTCCAAGCTCACGGTCACGATGGGGATCGCGGCGATCCAGGCTGTGTTGTTCGTCGGAGTGGCGATGCTGCCCTTCTTCGGGCTGCGCCCGGCCTCGTCGGCCTGGCAGGCGATTCCGTTGCTGTTCATGGGAGTTGTCGCGTTCTACGCGGTCGGCGCAATCATCGGCGCGTTCGCGAACACCGCCGAGGCAGTAGCGGCCATCAGCAACGTCATCATGGTGCCGATGGCGTTCTTGTCCGGGTCGTTCTTCCCGATCGACATGATGCCCTCCTTCCTGAAGTCCATCGCACACGCCTTGCCGCTGTACTACCTCAACGACGGTGTCGGCGACGCCTTCACCGGCAGCGCGACCGCCGCCTCGTTCGCCACGAACATGGGCGTACTGACAGCTTTCGCCCTCGTGTTCGGGGTCATCGCGGTCAAGGTTTTCAGGTGGAGCAATGACTGATCTCGTGCAGCACACCGACCCCCTGCCCATCGAACAACTCGCCGCCACCCTCGAAGAGCATCTGCACTCGGCGTTCGGACGCACCATCCGCGTGGGGACCCTGGGCGCTTACGACGTGCAACGCATCACCCATGACCCGGGCCACGACCCGCTGGTCCACGTCACGGGCGACAGCGTCCTCATCGGCCCCTGGGGTGACGGTGACGGATGCGCCTCGTGCCTCGCCCTGCGCTGGCAACGGTTGCGCACGCGCTCGGAACGCGAAGCACTGGAGCACAACAGAATTCCGCAACCCATCGGGCAGTGGCCGCTACCCACAGCGTTCCTGCTTGACGCCGTCGCGGCGCAGGTGCATCTGCTTGACGTACACCGACCGGCCCCTTCGCCCTGGGCCGACGGTTGGCAGACCCCCGCAGACCTGCAGCTTCGGCAGGTGAGTGTCATCGAGATCGAGACGCTCGCCGTATCGACCTACTCGCTGCTGCCCGAGCCGCGGTGTACGCATTGCAGCCCGGAAGGCTCTGTGGAGTCCGCAATGCAGGGACCACGGCTGCAGCCGCGTCCCAAGAGCGACCCGAATGCCTTGCGTGGGCGATCCCTCAGCGACTTCCGCCTGCCGCATGCCGCGTTGGCCAACCCGGTGTGTGGAGTGCTCGGGACCCGTACGTGGTTGAACGTGCTGTCACCCACGACGGCGCCGGTCGCCGGCAGTACGTTCATGCGCGGATACGCCGGGCTGGTCGACGTCACCTGGAGCGGCCAAGGGTCCGGGTACGACTCGAGCCGGTTGCTGGCTTACACCGAAGGACTCGAGCGGTACGCCGGTACTCATCAGCGCCATGCGGGTGCAGTCGTGCACGCCTCGTACGACGAAGTGCGTGACGAGGCAATCCACCCGTTGAGTTGTGGTGACTACGACGACCAGACCTATCGCGAGGAGAGCCTGCTCGAACCGTTTGACCCGCACGCGGTCATTCCCTGGGTGTGGGGTCGTTCGTTGCGCGATGACCGTGCGGTTCTTGTCCCCAGCCGATTGGTCTACTACAGCGCCGGTGTTGCGGCTGACAACTTCGTCTTCGAGTGCTCCAACGGATGCGCGACGGGAAGTTCACTGGAGGAAGCGACATTGTTCGGGCTGCTCGAACTGCTCGAACGGGACGCCTTTCTGCTGGGCTGGTACGGCGGAGCCACCCCGCCTGCCCTCGACTTGGACAGCGTCGACAGCACTGCCATTCGGGCCATGCGGGCCAAGGCCGAGCAACTCGGCTACGACCTGCTGGCCTTCGACAGCCGGGTCGACATCGACGTCCCGGTGGTGACCTCGGTTGCGGTTCGTCGCGACGGTGGCGTCGGCGCGGTGTCGTTCGCCGCCGGCGCCGGTCTCGATCCGCTCTCGGCGATCGAGGGGGCCTTCTCGGAGTCGCTCACCTACCTGCCGCACCTGGGTTCCCAGGTGCGCAAGGCACAGGGACGCCTGGAGCAGATGGCGCGCAACTACGACGAGATCCGTCACCTCACCGACCACGCCCGCCTGTTCGGCCTGCCGCAGATGGCCTCGCACGTCCGGCGATACACCCGACCGGAGCGGACGGTGACGGTGCAGCAGGCATACGCGAACCGGACGGTGCGTCCGAGCATGGATCTGCGCGAGGACGTACGAGCTGTGGTGGACCAGATCGCTGCCGCCGGACACGACACCATCGTGGTCGACCAGTCGACCCCCGAGCAGCACGCCCTCGGACTGCGCACCGTCGCCACCCTCTCGCCGGGCCTGTTGCCGATCGACTTCGGTTGGAACCGACAGCGAGCACTACGAATGCCGCGTTTGCGCAACGCTTTTCAGCACGCAGGCTGGCGCGAGAGCCTACTGCGGGACGACGAGATCGTCCGTGTTCCGCACCCGTTCCCGTGACCGGTCGCGCCGATCTTCTTGAACAACCGATCAACCCGAGCAAAGGAAATTCGATGGAGACCACAACGTTCGTCCGAATCTGGTTCGCCCTCGTGGTGCCCCTGATCCTGATCGCCGGCGGCATCTCGTACTACCTCACCCGATCCACAGGCGTTGCCATCGGCGCCGGGGTGACCTTCTTCGTCGCGTTGCTGATCGGGTGGTTCATCGCAGGAAGAACAAGCACATGATCCCACCCATCAACAGGTGGGCCCGTCGAGCCTTCGACTGGTTGCACGAGCACCCCGAACTCTCCGGGGCAGAGGAACGAACTGCGAGCTATGCGGCCGAGCGGCTGGTACAGGACGGTTGGACGGTGCGGACGGGAGTCGGTGGTCATGGCGTGGTCGCACAGTTGCGCAACGGCTCGGGCGAGCACGTCGGGCTACGGACCGAACTCGACGCCCTCGCACACCGGTCGGAAGCCGGGGCCCTGGTCGCGCGGCACTCATGTGGTCATGATCTGCACCTCGCGTGTGTCCTCGGCGCAGCGCACGACCTAGCCGCCGCGCGCAGCAAGTGGTCCGGCACCGTGACGGTGGTCGCGCAACCCGCTGAGGAGACCCTTGTCGGCGCCGCCGCCATGATCGCCGATGACGTCTTCAGCAAGGGTGTTCCGGACGTCCTGTTGGCCCAGCACTGTGCGCCGTTGCCGGCTGGATACCTGGCGCATTGCCCGGGCCCGGTCTTCGCAGGTGGCCGAGTGCTGCGGGTGAGCGTGCGTGCCGCCGGAGGTCACGCGGCCGGCGCCGGACACATCAGCCCGGTGGTGACACTCGCTGCGATGATCGGGCGACTGCAGGACGTCGTCGCCGGGGAGACCGGTCCGGCAGAACCGGCGGTGCTGAATGTCGGTGCCCTGGACGCTCCCGAACCGCCCGGTGTGGTGCCCTCCCGCGTCGGGTTCGAGGTCTCACTGCGCGCGATGAATTCGCACGGGCTGGACCGTCTGGAGCACGCGGTGCGACGAGTGGTTCGCGCCGAGGCCGACGCGTCCGGGCACTGCACGGCGCCCGACGTGGAGGTCGTCGCCTCCAGTTCGCCGGTGGTCAACGAAACGGCCCTCACCGCGACCGTCGCCGCTGCCCATCGCGGGGCGTTGGGCGACCGCTCGGTGCTGCGCTGGGTGCCGAGCATGGCGACCGAGGACTTTCCCGAGCTCGCGGCGGGGACGCGCTCCCATTACTGGATTCTCGGCTGTGCCGATCCCGTGCAGTGGGCCTCGGCCACCGGAGACCTGGCCAGCCGGCTGGCGAGTATTCCGGGAAATCACAGTCCCGACTTCGTGGTCGACCCACGAGCAGTCGACGTCGGGGTCGAGGCGATGACCAGTGCCGCCCTCGCCGTCCTGGGTGCCGACGTGGACGAGTCGTTGCTCGTTTCCTGAGTCGGCTCGGCTCGGGATAAGACGGCGGTGAGAAGCTGCGGTCATGCGCTTCGGAATCACGATCCTGCCCGAGCACCCCTGGTCGAAGGCGAAGGATCTGTGGCGGCAGGCCGAGGACTTCGGCTTCGACCACGCCTCGACCTACGACCACATCACCTGGAGCGGGCTGCCGGACGGCCCGTGGTTCTCGGCCACCACGACGCTGACCGGCGCCTCGACCGTCACCGAGCGGATCAAGCTGGGCATGCTCGTCGCGTCCGCCAACTTCCGTCACCCCGGCACGTTCATGCGCGATATCACCGCGCTCGACGACATCTCCGGCGGACGATTCCTGCTGGGCCTAGGCACCGGCGGTGACGCGGATTCGAAGATCCTTGGCGGGCCCGACCTGACGACCAAGCAGCGGGTTGACCGGTTCGAGGAGTTCGCGCAGGTGCTCGATGTGCTGCTGACCAACGAGCGGGTCAGTCATCAGGGCGAGTTCTTCCCCATCAGGGAGTTGTCGACCGCTCCGGGGCCGACCCAGAAACCTCGCACCCCGTTCGTGATGGCGGGTAACGGGCCGCGCTCGGTCCGGATGGCGGCCACGCTCGGCGCGGGTTGGGTCACGATGGGCGTCAAGGGTGACGACGAGGACGACTGGTGGGCCTCGCTGATCGCGCTCAACGAGAAGCTCGACGCAGCCCTCGACAAGGGCGACCGCGACGTCGAGTCGTTTCCTCGCTACTTGAGTATGGATGCGGGACACCGGTTCTCGCTCGAGAGTCCGCAACTGTTCGAAGACATGGTCGGCCGTGCGGGCGAGATCGGTTTCACCGACGTCATCACCCACTGGCCGCGGCCCGACAGCCCGTACGCGGGGTCGATGCAGACCCTCGAGACGGTGGTCGGCGATGTCATCCCGAAGGTGCGACAAGGGTTGCCGTGACCGTCGATCCGCGCGTCATCGAGGCATGGCATGCGCGACACGTCCTGGCGGAGGATCACCCGTACGTGCACGGAGCGAATCTCGGCGTCCGGCTCAGCACCTACCGCCGCGCGGGCGAGTTTCCGGAACTGCCGGTGCATGAGGACGTCCGGCTCGTCGACGCGATCCGGCGATGGTGCGGCGGTCGTCGCCACCGCGACGGCGCCCGTGGTGACGTCCGGACGATTCGTTGCACGAACGCCGGAAGGTTTCGCGGGCTACCTGCGCGGCCTCGCCGAACCGCCGGACAAGATCGTCTCGGCTTAACGCAGCAGACGGACGTCGAGAGCGGTCTCGAGCGCCTCGTCGCCGCGCCGTTCGACCCGGAATGCCGGGTGACCGTCCTGCTCACCGATGGCTTCGAGGAACTCCCCGTCGCGGAAGACCAGGGCGGTGTGATCGTCGACCGCCCACCCGTCCTTGAACGCGCCGGAGGCGACCCAGCCGAGGTACTGATCTCGGCGCTCGGACTCCCCGAGATAGTGCGGGCACGCGCTCCCGGGCAGAAAACCGAGACCGTCGTCCAGCGGCGCAAGCGGTCCGAAGGAGTCGGTCGACGACTGCTCGAACCAGCAGTTCATCCCCGCGCTGATACCGGCCAGCACGGTGCCGTGCGCCGCCGCGCGCTGCAGGATGTCGGGGAGTCCGTGCAGGCGCCACACCGCGAGCAGGTTCGCGGTCGACCCGCCGCCGACATAGATGAGGTGCTGGTCGAGCAGCATCTCCGGGTCGAGGTACCCCCACGGGTCGTGGCAGAACAGCGACAGCACGGACGTCGTCGCGCGGCCCGCGAAAGCCTCCTCGAAGCGCTGCGAGTACCCGTCCGCGTCCCCGCTCGCGGTCGGTACGAAGCAGACCTTCGGCGTCGAGGATCCCGTCAGGTCGAGCAGGAAGTCGTCGATCGCGGAGTCGCGGTGTGCATCCGAGAACCCGCCGCCGCCCAGAGTCACGATCGTCCCGTTCATGCCTCGACCCTTTCGGTCGTGGAGTCCCGGCGCAACTCGGTGTCTGCCGCGGCATGCAGCTGGCCGAGCATCCCTGGTCGGACGTGCCGCCGAACTCGGGTTCACCGACGTCATCACCCACTGGCCGCGACAGGACACGGTCTACGTGGGTTCACGTGAAACCCTCGAGACGGTTGCGACGGATGTGATTCCGCGGCTGCGGTGACGCTTCGGCGAACCGTCACCTGCGGTTGGCCGGCCCGCAACCCGGGGGCACGAGAGTGAAACGTCCCCAATGACGTCCCTTCCCCCGGGAGTTCTCGTGCTGCGTACCCGTTCCGTCCTCGCCGGCTCACTCGCCCTGGCTGCCACCGTCACCGTGCCCGGTGTGGCCGCGGCCGATCGGGGCGGCGTGCCGGACGACCGATCCGCTTACACCTTCGCGCTGATCGGCGACGTGCCCTACGGCGCCGACCAGGTCGCGAAGTTCCCGAGCTGGGTGCAGCAGATCAACTCCGACCCTGCCGTCCGTTCGGTCGTGCATGTCGGTGACATCAAGAACGGGTCGACCGTCTGTTCGGACGAGTACTTCGCGATGATCCGCCGCAACTTCGACGCCTTCGCCGACCCGACCGTCTTCACCCCTGGCGACAACGAGTGGACCGACTGTCACCGCACCAACAACGGCGCGTACAACCCGCTCGAACGACTCGACACGTTGCGCCGGATGTTCTTCCCGCAGCCGGGCCGCACCCTCGGACAGAAGCAGATGAACATCGACTCGCAGGCGTCCATCGGGATTCCGGAAAACGTCTCCTACCGCGCCAAGGACGTCTCCTTCGCAGCGGTGAACGTCACCGGCTCCAACGACGGCACCCTCCCCTGGACCGGCCTTGGCGAGACCACCCCGAACGCAGCGCAGCTCGCCGACCAGCGCAAGCGGATGAGCGCAGCGATCTCGCTGCTGCGCAAGACCTTTGCGGACGCGGCGCGTCGTGGTGACCGGGCGGTCGTTGTCATGCAGCAGGCCGACATGTTCGACCCGACGTACGAGCCGAAGCCGGACGACATCTCGGCGTTCCGTCCGTACGTCCAGGCGCTCGCCGCCGAGTCACGCAGGTTCTCCGGGCAGACCTACCTGTTCAACGGTGACAGTCACGTCTACAACCACGACCGCCCGCTCGCGGCCGGCTCGAAGTGGTTGGCGAAGTACGGCGTCACCGCGCCGGTGAACAACCTGCAGCGGATCACCTGCGATGGATCGGCGAACAACCAGGACTGGCTGCGCGTGATGATCAACAAGAAGGGTTCGCCCGACGTCCTGTCCTGGACGCAGGTGCCCTACACCGACTGATCCGCTCTGGCCGAGGGGCGAACCGCGCGAATCGGGTTGTCGATTGAGGCACCGGGCCATGGCGCTGGCACCATTGGGCGCATGAGTTCCGGGGTCCATATCGCCTTCTACCGCTTCGTCCGCATCGACGACGTCGCGGCTGTCTGCGACCGACTGCGTGAACTGACCGAGGGACTGCTGGGGACGATCCTGGTCGCGGGTGAGGGCGTGAACGGGATGCTCGCCGCACCGTCCGAGCGCATCGACGCCTTCATCGATGAGGCGGCGGCGGATCAGACGGTCGGTGTCGCGTTCGGCGGGATCACCTACAAGCGCACCGACTACGAGCGAATCCCGTTCTCCCGCATGATGGTCAAGGCCAAACAGGAGATCGTCCCGCTCGGTGTCGATGGTCTCGACCTGCCGTCACGTGTCGACGACGTGGCTGCCACCGACGTTCCGCCTCATGAGTGGCGCGAGTTGATCCGGCGCGACGACGTCGTCGTCCTCGACAACCGCAACTCCTTCGAGTTCGAGGTCGGTCGTTTCCGCGGAGCGGTCGACCCGGGAGTCGTGAACTTCCGCGACTTCCGCGAGTACGTAGAGAGTCACGCCGAACAGTGGAAGGCGGACGGCAAGCAGGTCGCGATGTACTGCACCGGCGGCATCCGCTGCGAGAAGTCGAGTCCGTGGATGCAGGACCTCGGCCTGAAGGTGCACCAGCTGCAAGGCGGAATTCTCAACTATTTCAAGGAGATTCCGGACGCGGACGCCGACTTCGACGGTGAGTGCTTCGTCTTCGACAACCGGGTCACCCTCGACACCAACCTGCGCGACGTCGGTCGCCAACGCTCCGACATCGACGGCTGAGCGTGCCCACCCGTCGAAGCGTGTTGGCTTCGTCCGCGGCTGCTTCGCTTCTGAGGGCGCCCCACTCGCCGACCCTGGAACGTTTCGCCGCCGGGTCTCGTCGCAGGCCCGGGCATCAGCCAGGATGGTGCCGACCAGGGAGAGTGAAATGACAGAACTCGTCGCGCGTTCGTCGCGCGTCATCGAGGCCAGGTTGCAGAAGTCGTCGGTGCGTGCGATCAGCGGGTCGATGGTTTCCTACCAGGGCCAGGTGCAGTTCAAGAACGCCGGATTCGGCGGTGGCGCAGGCGTATTGGCCGGCCTCAAGCAGAAGGCGACCGGTGAGTCGCTGACCTTGATGGAGTGCGCCGGCGACGGCGTCGTCCAGTTCGCCGTCAACGCGCAGTACGTCACCGTGCTGCCGCTGAACAACGAGACGATGCAGGTCGAGAGTCGCCAGATCCTGGCGCTCGCGGGCAACCTCAACACCAACGTCCAGTTCGCCGGAGTCGGTGGGATGAGCAGTGGGCAGGGCTTGTTCACCACGACCGTCAGCGGCACCGGTCAGGTCGCGCTGCTGAGCGCCGGTGGGCCGCTGATCCACCTCGAGGTCAACCCGAACCTCCCGCTGGTCGTCGACCCGGACGCGTTCGTCGCGGCCAAGGGACAACTGCAGCAGTCGTTCGTCACCGACGTCTCCTGGCGATCCGCAGTCGGGCAGGGCGGCGGCGAGGCGTTCTCGCTGCGCTGGCAGGGCCAGGGCGTCGTCTCCATCCAGCCGGCGGAACGGTGATCGGCATGTTCGAGAAGGTCAACAGCAAGGTCGTGAAGGCCGACCTTGGGCGTACCGGTCCGATCGTGTCGCGCCGCGGTTCGATGCTCTTCTACTCCGGCCAGGTGCACTTCGCGCCGCACCAGATCCCGGGCGCCGGCGGCGCACCCGGGGGCATGGGCGCGATGGTCGGCTCCATGATGCGCAGCGAGCACGAGCGGACGATGATCGCTCAGGGCAACGGCCAGGTGCACTACGGATTCCAGGGGCTGGCACTGCACGTCATCGACCTGCCGCAGGGCGGACAGGTCACTGCCGACATGTCCCGGATGCTCGGTTACACCGCCGGGATGCAGGCGTCCATCGTTTCGACCCAGTCCCAGCAGGGCGGCGGAGGCGGGCTCCGCGGAGCACTTCGCGGGGCGGCCACCGGTGCGCTCACCGGCAACGGGATGTTCACCACCCAACTCAGCGGCGTCGGTGCGGTCGTGCTGGTCGCTCACGGCGAACTCATCGAGATCCCGGTCGGCAACGGCCCGGTGGTCGTCGATCCGCAGGCGTTCGTCGGCACGGTCGGCAACGTCCAGACCCAGCTGCAGTCGGCGATGAGCTGGCGGGACGCGGTGGGTCGTGGTTCGGGTGAGGCGATGCAGTTGCAGTGCAACGGTCAGGGAGTCGTGCTGGTGCAGGCATCGGAGGAGAAGCTGTGAGCAATGTTCTGAATCCCGGTGTGCTGCAAGGCAACGACAACATCCCGGGCAACGAGTACGCGTACTACTTCACGCTCGACCGTCCCTGGTTCATGAGCAAGGGCGCGATGATCGCCTACTACGGTCAGGCCAGCTTCCACGCGCTGACCGCGGGCATCGGAGCGGGCCTGCAGCAGATGGTCGCCGGCACTTTCAGCGCCCCGATGTACCAACAGGACTTCGTCGTCGTCGAGGGCCAGGGCACGCTGATCATCGGCGACCGTGGCTACACGATCAACAGCTACGACCTGGACGAGGGCAACCTCACCGTCCGCGCGTCCAACCTGCTCGCGTTCGAGCCGGGTATCCAGCTCAACCAGTCGATCGTGCCCGGCTTCCTCACCCTCATCGGCACCGGCAAGTTCCTCGCGTCCTCCAACGGACCGGTGATGTTCGTCGAGCCGCCGCTGCGCGTCGACCCGGAGGCACTCGTGGGCTGGGCCGACTGCCCGTCCCCGTCGCTGCACTACGACCAGAACTGGGTCAACAGCTTCATGTCGGCGGGCGCGGCGATGCTCGGCATCAACTCCGGTGAGGAGCGGCAGTACGACTTCACCGGCGCCGGCACCGTCCTGATCCAGAGCAGCGAGAAGGTCGTTCACGACCACCACGTGGTGCGCAACATCGAGCAGCAACTGCCGCTCGTCTCGCCGGCCGGCCTGGCGATGTTGCAGCAGCGGATCACGGCGCAGCAACAGCAGCAACACCGCTGACGTCGGTGCGGAAAGGGCTCGACGTACCCTGACGGGTGACCGACCGCACTCGTTTCGGCATCGCGCAGCGCCTCGTCGCGCTGGTCACGATCGTCCTTACGGCCGGGCACATCACCGCCGGTGCGACCACCAGAACGGTGGTCGAGCAGGCGTCACAACGGTGGTCGAGCAGGCGTCACAACGGTGGTCGAGCAGGCGCCAGAACGGTGGTCGAGCAGGCGCCAGAACGGTGGTCGAGCAGGCGTCAGAACGGTGGTCGAGCAGGCGTCAGAACGGTGGTCGAGCAGGCGTCAGAACGGTGGTCGAGTAGGCGTCAGAACGGTGGTCGAGTAGGTGCGGAGCGTTAGCGGAGTGCCGCGATCGAGACCACGTGAGTTGTCCTCGGGCGCAACTACTTCGTGGCACGCCGCTGCAGGATCTTGGTCACCTCGGCCGACTGACGGTCGATGATCACCGCTGATCTTTCGTGCTCCCCGGGTTCCGACTCGCGTGCGACCCGACCCTCGAGCTGACCGCACCTGCCGGGAGGCCTGCGCTACCCCTGCGCTACCCCTGCGTAAGGTCACGAACTCGATGGACAGCAGCGTCTCGCGCACCGTTGCACTCGACGCCCGCAACGGCGGCCGAGATTTGAGGTGCGTGGAGTGAGGCCGATCGCTGGTACGCGCTCGTACCTCGTCGTGTCTCCGACCACCTCGAGGACCCCCACCGGAGGCCGTGTGATCCGGATCTGGTGCGTGCGCAGCTGGGGGACTTCGCGGCGGGCGCGGGCTCTCGACCGCGTGTAGTGGAGGCTGAGCTGGACGGGACCTCGAGCGTCGGGGAGCGACTCCTACGCTGACGTCCCATGAGTTCGAGCACGACGCAGCCGGTGACGGCCTCGGTCATGCCCACGGTCATGGCTGGCATCGTCTGTGGGCTCGTCGGTTTCACCTCCTCGTTCGCCGTCGTGCTGACCGGGCTTCGCGCGGTCGGTGCATCGCAGGCGCAGGCAGCCTCCGGACTCATGGCGCTCTGCCTGACGATGGGTCTGGGATGCGTGCTGTTCAGCTGGCGCCTGAAGATGCCGGTCACCATGGCGTGGTCCACGCCGGGTGCCGCGCTGCTCGCGGCCGCGGCCGCACCGCACGGCGGATTCGCTTCTGCTGTGGGCGCATTCATGGTCTGCGGCATCCTGCTCGCACTCTGCGGGCTCATCCGCCCGCTTGGTCGGCTGGTCGAGTCGATCCCGGCCCCGCTCGCGTCCGCGATGCTCGCCGGGGTGCTGTTGCAACTGGTCATCGAACCGGTGTCCGCCGTCCAGGCGGACCCCTGGGCGATCGGACCGGTGATCCTCACCTGGTTGGTGCTCACCGCGCTCGCTCGCCGATGGGCGGTCATCGGTGCGCTGCTCGCCGCGTTCGTGGTGATGGCGGTGCGCGGCGTGTTCGGACATCTCGATCTGTCCAACGCCGCACCCAGCCTGAGTTTCGTTGCACCGCAATGGGACACGGGAGCCATGTTCGCGATCGCGATCCCGCTGTGGATCGTGACGATGAGTTCGCAGAACATCCCGGGCATCGCGGTGCTGTCGTCCTTCGGTTACAAGCCGGGTATGCGAGGTCCGCTGCTGTACACCGGCGGTGCATCGGCGGTCGGTGCGCTCGCGGGAGGTCACGCGATCAATCTCGCCGCGATCTCCGCCGCGCTCGCGGCGGGCCCCAAGGCGGGACCGGACCCGAAGCGCCGGTGGGCCGCCGGAATCTCCTGTGGGCTCACCTACCTCACGTTCGGCCCGCTTGCCGGACTGGTGTCCGCCGTCGCCGTCGCGGCCCCGAAGGGGATCGTCGAGACCATCGCCGGACTCGCGCTGATCGCCACCTTCGCCGCTGCTGCCTGGTCCGCCCTGGCCCAGGAGAGCGCACGGGAAGCCGGTGCGATCGCGCTCGTAGTGGCGGCGTCCGGCATCACGATCGCCGGGATCGGTTCGGCGTTCTGGGGGTTGGTCGCGGGGCTGGTGTTGTACGTCGTGCTGCGTCGCCGGCCGGCCTGACTACCCTCGGGTGAGTGAGCCGAACCGTCGAACTTGCCCAGCAGATGAGCGACGACCTTCGTTCGTTGCGCCGCGACTTGCACCGCATCCCGGAGATCGGCCTGCGGTTGCCGCTGACCAAGGCGCGGTTGCTCGAAGCGCTCGACGGTCTGCCGATCGAGATCCACCAGAGCGACAACCTCGACTCGGTCGTGGGCGTGATCCGGGGCGGTGCCCGCACCGACGGACCCGTGGTGCTGCTGCGCGGCGACATGGACGCGTTGCCGGTGCAGGAACTTCACGAATCCGATTACTGCTCAACGCATCCCGGGGTCATGCACGCGTGCGGGCACGACATGCACATCGCCGGTCTCGTCGGTGCAGCCCGCATCCTGTGCCAGCTGAAGGACGAACTGGCCGGTGACGTCGTCCTCATGTTCCAGCCCGCCGAGGAAGGCCCGGGCGGTGCCGAGCCGATGCTCGACGAGGGTCTGCTCGACATCGCCGGACGACCTGTCGAGGCGGCGTACGCGATGCATGTCGCCTCCGCCACCTTCCACAAGGGCACTTGGTGGACGACCCGCGGCGCGTGCATGGCGGCGGCGGAAGACGTCCAGATCGTCGTCCGGGGCGCGGGTGGTCACGGCTCCCAGCCGCACGTCGCCCTCGACCCGGTGCCGGTCGCCTGCGAGATCGCGCTTGCGATCCAGACCGCCGTCACGCGCCGGTTCGACGTCTTCGACCCGGTCGTGGCGACCATCGGACGCATCGCGGCGGGCACGAAGTCGAACATCATCCCCGACACCGCCGAGCTCGACATCACCTTGCGGTCGCTGTCCCAGGAGTCACGAAAGCGTTTGCGCGAGACGGTGATCCGTCTGGCCGAGGGAATCTCGCAGGCGCACGGTCTGAGTGCCGAACATCAGGTGGTCGAGTCCTACCCGCCCACCGTGAACACCGATGCCGACTACGACCTGGGGCGGCAGGTGGTCAACGACCTGTTCGGCGCGGACGCCTACGTCGAGCGCGAGGACCCCGAGATGGGCGCCGAGGACTTCTCGTTCGTGCTCGAACGCGTCCCGGGCGCCTACTTCTTCCTCGGCTGCTGCCCGACGGACGACCCGAAGACGGCCGCCGACAATCACTCCCCCCGGGCAGCGTTCGACGACGACGTCCTGTGGCAGGCGTCCGCCTGGCTCGCCGAGATGGCCCTGCGCCGCACTCAGCAACTACGCCCGTAGTCAAGGAAACGGGTTGCTACCGCGACCAGTTCTCGAGCCTCGACAAGTGGTCGCTGTGACGATCGGAAACTTTGACTACGGGGGTAGAGGTGTTCGGTCGGGAACGCGGGCCAATGGGCAGAGCGTTCCGCCTAGAGTGGGGAACCAAATGGGGGAAGCCCCGCACGCAAGCGTGACGAGAGAGGCAATCCATGTCCGACCTTGACCTCGGCGGCCAGCCGACCAAGCCCACCCAGACCGCGACGAGCGCACCCGGCGGTGAGGGACTCGTCCTCGAAGCGCCCGCTGCGGTCGCCGTCGTCGAGGAGAGCCAGGCGGTGCAGGCCGTCCCGGTGAATGCCGAGGCGCAGTCCGAACTGGACAAGAAGGCGCAGGCCTACGTCGAAGACCTCACCAGCATGGACATGAAGTCGCCGGCCTTCACCGAGAAGGTCAACTCCATCGTTCTCATGGGTGACAGCGAGATCCGCAAGAGCTCCGAGGTCTCCAACCGGATGCTGCAGCGCCCGGCCGCCCAGGGCGGCAAGGACTCCGCGCAGGGCAAGGTGTCGGGAACGCTGGTCGACCTGCGTCGCACGATCACCGATCTCGACCCGAACCGTGCGGACCTCAAGGGCGCCAAGAAGATCCTGAAGTGGATGCCGGGCGGCAACAAGATCGAGAACTACTTCATGAAGTACCAGTCGGCGCAGAGCCACCTGGACTCCATCATCCGCAGCCTCGCCAGCGGCCAGGACGAACTGCGCAAGGACAACGCGTCCATCGACGTCGAGCGCACGAACATGTGGAACGCGATGCAGAAGCTGGGCGAGTACAACCAGCTCGCAACGGCGCTCGACAAGGCCGTCGAGAGCAAGATCGCCGGACTCGAGGCCGAGGGCCGCACCGAGGACGCGCAGATCATGAAGTCGGACGTGTTGTTCGCGGTGCGCCAGCGCCGGCAGGACATCATGACCCAGATGGCCGTGGCGGTTCAGGGCTACCTGGCGCTCGACCTCGTCCGCAAGAACAACGTCGAGCTCATCCGCGGCGTCGACCGCGCCCAGACCACCACGGTCGCGGCGCTGCGCACGGCGGTCATCGTCAGCCAGGCGCTCAGCCAGCAGAAGATCGTCCTCGACCAGATCACCGCGCTGAACTCCACCACGTCCAGCCTGATCGAGAAGACCAGCGAACAGCTGAAGACGCAGGGCGTCGAGATCCACGAGCAGGCGGCGTCCAGCACGATCGAGATCGACAAGCTGCAGCGCGCGTTCGACAACGTCTTCCAGACGATGGACGCGATCGACACCTTCCGCTCGCAGGCCACGCAGAACATGGCGACCACCGTCCAGGCCCTCGAGGGTCAGGTGCAGCGCGCCAAGCCGTACCTGGAGCGTTCGTTGCGCAACCAGGGTGTGGACGCGACGACCTCGGCGCAGTTCCAGCCGCCGCAGCAGCGCCCCGGAATCCCGAACAACATCCAGCAGCAGGGTCCGCGGCAGGGCGAGCAGCCGCCGTACCCGCACCAGGGCGGAAATCAGTAAGTGGGGCTCCTGTCACGACTGTTCGAGCCCGGCCAGAACGGTCAGGCTCAAGGCGGTCAGGCCGCGCGCGGTTCGGTGATGTCGGACCGCGCGCGGGCGCAGTCTCAACGAGGTGGCCGGGCGGTCGACACCACCGCGGCCGCGCCGCCGCCCAGGCCGGAAGGGGACGACGTCCCCTCATTGCTGCGGCACAACCAATCGCTGGTGCTCGAGATCAACCAGAGCGCTGCGCACTTGCCCGGGCTCGGCGTCGTGCTCGCGCGCTCGGTCACCGACACCGTCCGTACCGTGCTCACCTCGCCCGAAGCGAACATGCTCGACATCTCGGTGCGGGTCGCGATCTTCGGCGTGCTGACCGACTACCTGCCCAGCACCATCCGGACGTACGTCGGCGCGTCACGCGCGGCGGCCCCGGGTTCGCCGGAGATGGCCGCCGCCGACGATCAGTTGGTCGAGCAACTCACCGCGCTGCGCCGCTCCGTGGGTGAGTTGGCCGAGGCGAGTCGGATGCGCGATGTGCAGGCGTTGCAGGTGCACGGGCGCTTCCTGGAGTCCAAGTTCGGTCAGTCCGACCTCGACCTCTGACCCGAAAGTCCGCAGGACGCGCGGGTCATCTCGCGCATCCCGCGGACTTTCGGGGGTCAGGTGGTCCAGGGCGCGAGGGCGTCCGCCTCGGCCCGCAGTCGTTCGGCCCGCTCATGCTGTCCGAGGCGCTCGCACGATGCGGCCTCTGCTTCGCGCAGATCGACCTCGGTCTCGATGATGAACTGCACTTCGTGCGGAGTGAGCTCGTGCCGTGGGACGTCGGTGGCGCCGACCCTGCTCGGTGATTCCTCGATCGACCCACCGCGGTCGTCCGCGGGCACCGCTGCGGCGTTCTGCAGAGCGGAGATGGCGGCCCGTAACGCCATCACGGCGGGCTGATCGCGGTCGTGCATCGCCTCGTTCAGTGCGGCTCGTAGCTGGGCCAACGTCTCCTCGAGTTCCATGCACCCATGGTGTCGCCCCGGCGCTTGTTCGTTGCGCAAACGAGTCACGTGGACTTGCGAGCGGGCACCCATGTCTGTCTTGAATAGATGCTTCAGGCACGACAACTGCATCGACGGACGACGGGGGCACTTTGTGCTACCGCCGACGAGGAGACCGATTCATGAGTTCATCGACACCGCCATCGACCACCACCGACAGTCCGCCGGGGGACGGCAAGAAGCGCTTGGTGGAGGCGCCACGGGTCTTCTGGCCGGCCGCGATCATTCTGCTGTTGTTCGTAGCTGCCGCGCTCATCATGCCGAGCCAGATGAACGACGTGCTGACCAAGGCGAACGACACGGTCGTCCGCGATCTCGGTTGGTTCTACGTCATCACCGTGACCGGGTTCGTGTTCTGGGCACTCTGGCTGGTGTTCTCGCCGATGGGCAACATCGTCCTGGGTAAGCCCGAGGACGATCCGGAGTTCTCGCTGCCGTCATGGTTCGCAATGCTGTTCGCCGCCGGCATGGGCATCGGCCTGGTCTTCTGGGGCGTCGCCGAACCGCTCAACCACTTCTCGTCACCGCCGCCCGGCACCGGCACCTCCGAGCCCGCCAGGGCGCGCGCCGCGATGGACACCACCTTCCTGCACTGGGGCCTGCACGCCTGGGCCATCTACGTGGTGGTCGGTCTGTCCGTCGCCTACGCGGTGCACCGCAAGGGACGCAGCATCTCCATCCGTTGGGCGCTCGAACCGCTGCTCGGTGACCGGGTGAAGGGCTGGCTGGGTGACGTCATCGACGTCCTCGCCGTCGTCGGCACCCTGTTCGGCGTCGCCACCTCGCTCGGGTTCGGCGTCTCGCAGGTCGGCGCCGGCCTGGGACACCTCGGCGTCGCTGAGACCGACGACTCCGGCACGGTCAGCACCTGGCTGCTGGTCGCGCTCATCATCGGCATCACCGCCGTCGCGACGATCTCGGTGGTCACCGGCGTCGACAAGGGCATCAAATTCCTGTCGAACCTCAACATGGGCGTCGCGGGACTGCTGATGCTCATCGTCCTGGTGCTCGGACCCTCGATGTTCCTGATGGCTGACTTCGTGCAGCAGCTGGGCTCCTACCTGCAGAACTTCCTCTCACTCAGCTTCCGCACGCTCGCCTTCGAGGGCGACGCCGGCAAGGACTGGCTGTCCGGTTGGACGACGTTCTACTGGGGTTGGTGGATCAGCTGGTCACCGTTCGTGGGCGTGTTCATCGCCCGCATCTCGCGCGGACGCACGGTGCGCGAGTTCGTAGCCGGCGTCCTGCTCGTCCCGACCCTGCTCGGGTGCCTGTGGTTCGCGATCTTCGGCGGCTCCGGTCTGCACCGCGAGATCTTCGGCGATAAGGGTCTGATCAAGGACGGCAAGGTCTCGACCGACCTGGCCATGTTCCAGTTGCTCGACGGACTGCCCGCTTCGACGCTGCTCAGCGTCATCGCGATCGTCCTCGTGGTGGTCTTCTTCGTGACCAGCTCCGACTCCGGTTCGTTCGTGGTCGACATGATCGCCTCGGGCGGCAACCCGAACCCGCCGGTGTGGAGCCGGGTGATGTGGGCCTCGCTCGAGGGCGGCATCGCCGCAGCCCTGATCCTCACCGGTGGAGCGGGAGGCGAGGGCCTCGCCGCACTGCAGACGATGGCGATCCTGGTCGCGTTGCCGTTCAGCATCGTGCTGATCCTGATGGCGATCTCGACCGGCAAGGAGCTTGTCGGCAAGCACGCCGAACTCGTGCACGGTCGCCGTCGCCGGTTCGAGAAATCGATCCGCGACGAGATCCGCAGCGAGATCGATGCCATCCGGCACAACCTCAAGCGGGGAAGCGACGACGGCCGTCGCTGAGCGACTCACCACGACGGACGCGTCACCGGTAGGTGGCGCGTCCGTCGCTTTCCCAACCACCCGCGCAGGCCACCGACGACCAATCGTCAGCGTCTCCCGATTAGGGTGGCGAGCGTGAGTCCGATGGCGAAGGGGGCCAATGTCGCCCTCACCCGTGAAGTGCCCGGCCTGAAGGGCCTGGTCGTCGGCGTCGACTGGGACGCCGGAGCCGAGCGTTTCCTGCACGACAGCCTCACCCTGCTCACCGTGCTCTGCGGCAGCGACCGCAAGGCACTCAGCCAGGAGCACGTCGTCCACTTCAACCAGATGGTCTCGGCCGATCTGTCCACTGGACACGTCGCCGACACGATGGGTGACGACGACGAGCAGGTCGAGGTCGATCTCAGCGGCGTGCCGGACGAGGTGCAGCGCATCGTCTTCGTTCTCTACGTCAACGAGGGCGGCGGCGGACGCCGGACGCTCGGACAGTTGCGGCGCCTGGTCGTCCGAGTGCTCAACCTCGACGGCGGAGCATCCGTGGTGACCACGAACGATTTGGTCCCCGGCCTGCGCGGCGAGACCGCGCTGTCGCTCGTCGAGCTCTACCGCCACTCGGGCGACTGGAAACTGCGGGTGCTCGGCGCCGGCTACTCCGACGGGCTCAAGGGAGTCGCGCGCGACTTCGGGGTCAACCTGTGAGCGACTTCGGTTTCCTTCGGGCCCGTCGCCGCGAGCAACCGCAGGCGGCGCCGCGACCGGCATCGAACGGTTCGAGCGCCTCACCGGTCGCCGACTTCCTGACCGGACGCGCGGCGCGCCCGGGCCGTGATGCCCCTTCAGTCCAGTCACCGGTCGCCGATCGGCCTGCAGCGCAGTCGAATCCGCTCGACCTGTCCCGCCCCGAAACTCCCGCACCCGCACCGTCGCCCCCTCAGCCACAGGCCTCGTCCGCCGGAAGGAACCCGCTCGACCTCGGCGGATCGGACCCCACCCCGCCGAGCCGGCCGTCTGCGCCGCGCTCCAACCCGCTGGACCTCGGCGGATCCGAGCAGCGGGTTGAGCAGAGGGTCGAGCCGCCGAGCAGAAACGCGCCCGTCCCGACGAGCAATAACCTGCTCGACCTGTCCGGTCCGTCCGGATCGGCGCCGGTGCGGGCTTCCACCGGAAGGTTCGCCCCCTTGGTCAACCACGAACTCGGCCTCCCCACCCTCGACGAAGGAGAACGACGCATCCTCACGGTCGAGGACCCCGTCGTCCACCTCACCCGTATGCAGTCGTCCGCAGGCGCGTTGGAGTTCACCGCTGCGACCGCGCAGCCGAACCAGTTGCTGCTGGGCTGCCTGTTCGAGACCGTCGACCAACGTGAGTCGATCGTGCTGCCGGGCATGCGTCCGCAGGGTCCCGACCTGCACAGTCCGATCTTCCGCTCGACCACCCAGGGCGTCACGATCAACCTGCGCGGGATCAAACGTGCCGCGAGATTCTTCGTCATCGGGCTGCCGCAGACGTCCGACCGGTCGATGCCCGGCGGTACCTTGGTGGTGCAGACCTACGGGGGGTCGCGGTTGGAGGTCGTTCTCGACCGTTCGGCCACCTTCGGGGCCAAGGCGCTGATCACCGGTTACGTCGTGGAAGGAAGAATCGTGCTCCGAGCGGAACACGACCCCTTCAGCGGAACGTTGCAGCAGGTGGCCGGCGTCTACGGATACGACCAGATGACTTGGCGCGATCCGTTCACGCCACTGTTCTGAAGACTTCAGGACCGTTCGAACGACCATCAGGCATCCGCGCCTGAGCAGAAAGGGAAGAAACATGGCAGTCAGCCTCAGCAAGGGCGGCAACATCTCGCTGGCCAAGGCCGCACCCGGCATGACGACGGCGATCGTCGGTCTCGGCTGGAACCCGCGCACCACCGACGGTGCCCCCTTCGACCTCGACGCGTCCGCGCTGCTGTGCGGCGCCGACGGCAAGGTCCGCAGCGACGCCGACTTCGTCTTCTACAACAACCTGCAGGCCGACAACGGCGCCGTCACCCACCAGGGTGACAACCGCACCGGTGAGGGCGACGGCGACGACGAGCAGATCCAGGTCGACCTGACCCGTGTGTCCGCAGACGTCGAGAAGGTCGTCTTTATCGCCTCGATCGACCAGGCCGACCAGCGCGGCCAGAACTTCGGTCAGGTCGCTGACGCCTACATCCGCGTCTTCGACGCCGACGACCCCACGAACGCCGAGAAGGGCGTTCGCTTCGACCTCGGCGAGGACGCCTCGACCGAGACCGCGCTGATCTTCGGCGAGCTGTACCGCAACGGTGGCGAGTGGAAGTTCCGCGCCATCGCCCAGGGCTACTCGAGCGGCCTCGGTGGCGTCATCACCGACTTCGGCCTCTCGGTGGGCTGATCCACCGCTTGAACCACCACTGATCGCAGCCGCCTCAGTCACGCTGAGGCGGCTGCGTCGTGCCTGAACCCCCGTCACGAAAGCAGAAATGAAAGCTCTTCGGCACTTCACTCCGGACCTGATCGTCGCGGCGATCGTCCTGATCGTCGCCTTCTTCTACGACGGCTGGGCAGCCGTCGTCCTCACCGCCATCCTGATCCTCGTCGAGATCGTGTTCTCGTTCGACAACGCGGCGGTCAACGCCAAGTACCTCGTGCGACTGAACGAGTTCTGGCAGAAGATCTTCCTGACGATCGGCGTCCTGATCGCCGTCTTCGGTATGCGGCTGGTCTTCCCGTTCCTCATTGTCACCCTCACCGGTGGCATCGGCCCGATCGAGGCGGTCAATCTCGCGCTGGAGAAGGGCAACCCGGAAACCCCGGGCACCTACGGCTACATCCTGAACGAGGCACACCCGAGCATCGCCGCCTTCGGTGGAATGTTCCTGCTGCTGCTGTTCCTGGACTTCCTGTTCGACGAGCGCGACATCCTGTGGCTGAAGTGGATCGAGCGTCCGCTGCAGAAGCTGGGCAAGCTCGATGTGCTGTCGGTGATCATCGCCGGTATCGTGTTGCTGCTCGCCGCGGAGTACCTCGCCGAGACCACCGAGATCCGCAACCAGGTGTTGTTCGCCGGCCTGCTCGGCATCGTCCTGTACCTCTCGGTCAACGGCCTGTCGTCGATGATGGAGGCCCGCGAGGAGGAGAAGGACCACGAGTTCGAGGAAGCCGAGTCGCGTGGTGAGGTCGTCAAGCTCGCGGGTAAGGCCGCGTTCTCGATGTTCATGTTCCTGGAGGTCCTGGACGCCACGTTCAGCTTCGACGGAGTCATCGGCGCCTTCGCCATCACGCCCGACCCGCTGATCATCATGATGGGTCTCGGTGTCGGTGCGCTCTGCGTCCGTTCGATGACCATCTACTTGGTGCGCGAAGGCACACTCGCGGAGTACCGCTACCTCGAGCACGGCGCCCACTGGGCCATCGGTGCGCTCGCGATCATGCTGATCCTGACCATCCAGGCGCACCTGAGCGAGTTCATCATCGGCGGAGTCGGCATCGCGTTCATCGCGGGAGCGTGGATCTCCTCGGTCGTCGCCAACAAGAGGGACGATGAAACCGACGACTCCGGCCACGCGTTGGCTGAGAAGACAGCAACAACCAACAGCTAGGAGAAGCACGATGAGCATCAACCTGAGCAAGGGTCAGACCGTCAACCTGGCCAAGCAGGACGGCGGCCAGTTGTCCCGCGTCCGGATGGGCCTGGGCTGGGACACCAAGATCGTCACCAAGAAGGGTCTGTTCGGTGGCAGCAAGCAGGTGCAGAAGGACATCGACCTGGACGCGTCCGCGCTCCTGATCGGTGGGGGACGTGTGCTCGACACCGTCTACTTCGGCAATCTGCGCAGTCAGGACGGTTCGATCCAGCACACCGGTGACAACCTCACCGGTGCCGGCGACGGCGACGACGAGTCGATCGTGGTCGACCTGACCGCCGTCTCGGGCTCGGTCGAGCACATCGTGTTCGTCGTGAACTCCTTCTCGGGTGAGAACTTCTCCGAGGTCGACAACGCGTTCGTCCGGGTCGTCGACTCGAACGCGAACGACACCGAGTTGGCCCGCTTCCAGCTGTCGGGTTCGGGCACGCACACCGCGCTGGTGATGGCGAAGGTATCGCGTCAGGGCGGCGGCTGGACCTTCACCGCCGTCGGCCACCCCGGCAACGGACGCATTGCCCGCGAGTTGGAGCCTCTGGCTCTGCAGGTCGTCTGACCCGCGAACCTACTGTTCACGTCGAACCCACCAGGCCCGCCTGGTGGGTTCGACGTTTGTTAGTAGGTTCGGGGGGTGCGTGCCGAAGCAATCAGCCTGGACATCTGGGGAACGCTGCTTCGCAGCGACCCCGACTTCAAACCTGCCCGCAACGAGATGCTGCGTCATGCTCTCGCCGCGGACGTCGACCCCGACTTCTTCGACGAGGCGATGCGGACGATGGACCGCGAGGCCGACGAGATCTGCATGGCCCGCGGTACGGATGTCGGGTTCGACGAACGCGTCCAGCTGACCCTCGCCCATTTGGCCCGACCGGCCGCAGAACACGCGGATCAGGTCGTCCATCCCGCTGACATTCGCGAGGACGTCGTCCGGGAGCTGATGGAGCAGCAGGCGCAGATGGCCCGCGAGCACCACCCGATAGCCCTCGACGACCGCATCCCCGCGCTGGTCGCCGAGCTGGCCGAAACGCGACCGGTGATCCTGACCAGCAACACCGGGATGCTGCCGGGCGTCCTGATGCGTGACCTGCTGGCGCTGGCCGGATTCACCGGGAATCTCGGCATGGTCTTCTCCAACGAGGTCGGTTGGGCCAAGCCGGACCGGCGAATCTTCGAGAAGACTCTCACCCTCGCGGAAGCAACCAACGGGGAACGTATTGCGTCATCCTGCGTTGTACACGTCGGCGACAATCCGCTCGCCGACGAGCAGGGTGCACGTGACGCCGGAATGACAGCCGTGCTGGTCGTGCCTGACGGCAAGAGCACCGTGGACGCGTTGGAAGCGTTGCGGTGAACTGACAGCAGTCGCGCGGGGGCGCGGCCGACGTGAGGGGACACGATGAATTCGACCTGCGTCACCACCGCGCGCCTGACCGGCCCGGTCGACGCCGTCCGCACCAGTGACGGCGCACCGTTCGACACAGACACCTACTCCCGGATGAAGCACGGTGACGCGGACGCGATCCGCGCGCTGGGCGACCTGCTCGCCGACGCGCTCATCGAGCAGTGTCCGCACCTGATCACCGACGACGCCGTGCCCACCTTGCCGGTGGCGTACCTGGCGGTCCGCCCGTCCTGCTGGTTCCTGGCCGACGCTGTGCTCGACCAGCTGAACGCCGAGCGGGCACACCGCGGTTTGCCCGCTGGGCGCATCGTGCAGGTGCGCAAGGACTCCGTCACGCACACCGACTACGCCGCCTCCACCCAGGCCGAGCGCGAGGCCGAGTTGGCTCGCATCGGGTTCGTGTTGGCCGAGCCGATCGACGGCACGAACTGCGTCGTGATCGACGACGTCCGCGTCACCGGGCTGGCCGAACGCACCGTGCTGACTGCCCTCGAGGCGGCCGATCCGAAGAGCCTGGTCACCGGGTACGTCGCGATCTGCGAACCCGAACTGGCTGCGTCCCCACACGTCGAGTCGGCACTCAACCACGCCAGCATCACCTCGATCCTGCAGATGGTGCCGGCCGCGCAGGCCGGGCGCTTCCACCTCACGATCCGCTTCCTCAAACGCGCACTCGCCTCGCCCGAGCTCGAGTCCTTCCTCGCTCAGGTGCCCGCGCCGCTGGTGCAGGAGATGTACGACGGAGCGGTTGCCACCGGCGAGACCTTCATGGCCGGTTACCCCGACGGCATGGCCACGCTGCGAGCCGCCCGCGAACGGGAGGTCGTCCATGTCTGACCGAATCGCCCTGCACACGCTCGCCGCCGACGCCTGCGTCCTGCCGTCGGACGGCGTCGTCCCGGCCATCGACTACAGCCGGTTCAAGTACGGCGACGGCGTCGCGTCCATCGCGTTCGGCCGGGCGCTCGCCGACCGTTTCCACTCGATCGTCGCGCCGCGCGACTGTGAACGGATCTTCGTCACCTCCTCCGGGTACGGAGCGGTCCCGCCGGCAGCCCGGTCCCTGGTGTCGCCGTTCGTCGCGCGCATGCGCCGTCTGGCACCCGGTGTGGAGCTGAAGCCGCTGCGGGTGCACCGTCTCGGTGTCTCGCCCGGCGACTACGCCACGATGGACGCGGCCGAGCGTGAACTCGCGGTCGGCGCGAAGTCGATGCACGTCGACCCCCGCATCGACGTCGCCGGCGCCCGGGTGATCGCCCTCGACGACATCCGCGTCACCGGCACGCACGAGCTGGCGATGGACGGCTGCCTCAACGAGGCCGGTGCGTCCTGGATCGACCATCTGTACATCGTCGACGCGCACAGTGCTGCCGGGCGTCCGTCGCTGGAGTCCGACCTCAACGGGGTCGCCGCGTCGAGCGTCGAGGATCTGCTCGTGATCGTCGACTCGCCCCGCTTCGTCCCGAACGCTCGGTTGGCGAAGAAGATCACCACCCTCGGCCGGTTCGACCAGGAGCGCTTCCTGGCCGCTGTGCCGCCGTCCGTCGCGGCGTGGATCCTGGACGCCGTCGAACGCGACGGCCTGAGCCACGTGCCCGCGTACGCCACCGGCGTCCGCCGCCTGCAGCTCACTGCGGAAGCCCTGGCGAAGACCACCGCCACCGCATGATGCCCGCCGGCACCTGACCTCGCGGCGATTCAGCGGCGCATGATCTTGCGCGACAACGCGTTTCCGCTGAACTGCGCGACCTGCACGATCACCACGATGATCGCGACCGCGACCCAGGTGACGGTCCAGTCGAAGCGCTGGTATCCGTACGTGATCGCGAACTGACCCAAACCGCCACCGCCGATGGCGCCGGCGATCGCGGTCATGTCGACCACCGCGACGAGGGCGAAGGTGTAACCGAGCACCAGCGGGCCGAGCGCCTCGGGGATCAGCACCGTCCGGATGGTCCGCCACGGTGACGCACCCATCGCCTCGGCCGCCTCGATCACGCCGGGGTCGACGGAGACGAGGTTCTGCTCGACGATGCGCGAGATGCCGAACGTGGCAGCCAGCGCGAGCGGGAACAGCACGGCACGCGTCCCGACCGTCGTCCCCATCACGTTGAGAGTCAGCGGACCGACCGCGGTGATGAAGATGATGAACGGGATCGGCCGGACGATGTTCACCAGCACGTTGAGCACGGTGTAGACGGCGCGGTTGGCCAGGATGCCGCCGGCGCGGGTCGTGTAGAGCAGCACGCCGAGGACCAACCCGAGTCCGCCGCCGACGACCACGGTCACCGCGACCATCAGCAGCGTCTGCCAGATCGATTCCTGCAGAATCGGCGACAGTACGCCCCAGTCGGTGTCGTTACCCATCAGGCGACCTCCCTCACGGTGGCGATGCGGGCGAGTTCGTCGACGACGGTCTGGACGTCGGACTCCTGCCCGGTCAGGTTGAGCGTGAACGTGGTGAGGTCGTCGCCCTTGATCCGGGTGACACCTCCGTGGACGAACTCCAGCCCGACACCGCGCTCACCGACGCGTCCGATGACTGCGCCGAGGTTCTCGCCCGGGTTCGCGGTGACGGTGATCAGACGTCCGCGGTAGGAGGCTTCGAGTTCGTCGATCTCCTGCTCGTCCGGTTGGGTGTCCAGCGTCGCGCCGACGATGCGGCGGGTGGCGTCGGCCTTCGGTGCGGAGAAGATCTCTCGGACGCTGCCGTGCTCGACCATGCGTCCGGCGTCCAGCACCGCGACGCGGTCGGCGAGCGAGCGGACGACCTCCATCTCGTGGGTGATGACGACGACGGTGGTGCCGAGCTCCTCGTTGGCCTTGCGCAACAGCGCGAGGACGTCGCGGGTCGTGTCCGGGTCGAGGGCACTGGTCGCCTCGTCGGCGAGCAGGATGGACGGCCTGGTGGCGAGTGCGCGGGCGATGCCGACCCGCTGCTTCTGCCCACCGGACAGTTCCTCGGGATAGGACCAGGCGCGCTCGGTGAGACCGACGAAGTGCAGCAGTTCGGTAATGCGCTCGTAGATGTCGCGCTTGCTCCACCCCGCGAGTTCGAGCGGATAGGCGACATTGCCGTAGACGGTGCGCGAACGCAGCAGGTTGAACTGCTGGAAGACCATCCCGATATCGCCGCGAACTTCGCGGATCTTCTTGGGGGACAAACGGTTCAACGTATCTCCGTGCACGGTGACGGTGCCGTCCGTCGGTGCTTCGAGACCGTTGATCAGGCGCACCAGGGTGCTCTTGCCCGCACCGGAGAAGCCGATGAACGCGAAGATCTCACCGGCCTCGATGTCGAGAGTGATGTCGTCGAGAGCGCGCACGGACGACTTGCCACGCTTGAAGGTCTTGCCGACGCCTTCGAAGCGGATGATGGACTCGGTCATTTCGCCGCGATGTCCTTCTCGAGCCGCTGCAGGATCTTGCTCAGGTCGGCCGCCGGACGGTCGATGATCACCGCGGTGTTCTTGGTTTCCTTCTTCTTCGCAGCGAGGACCTCGGGGTTGTGCCAGATCTTCACGACCTTGGCGTAAGTCGCGTTGTCCTTGTCCTCGGCACGGGAGACGACCACGTTGATGTACGGCTCGGCGTTGCGCGACTTCGGGTCGTCCTGGAACAGCGCCTTGTTCGGATCGAGGTCGGCATCGAGCGCGAAGTTGTTGTTGATGATCGCGCCGTCCACGGAAGGCAGGGACGCGACGGTCTGTGCGGCGTCCACGGGCACGACGGTCACCTTCGAGGCGGCCTTGTCGATGTCGGCCGGTGTGGACAGGGCGTTGCCGCCGTCCTTGAGGGTCAGCAGTTTTGCCGCCTGCAGCACCAGCAGCGCTCGTGCCTGGTTGGTGGCGTCGTTCGGGATGGCGATCTTGCCGCCGGCCGGGATCTGGTTCAGCTTCTGGTGCTTCTTGGAGTACAGCGGGAGCGGAGTGATGACGGTCGCGCCGATGGGCGTGAGGTTCTGCTTCGCCTCGACGTTGTAGCTGCCCAGGAACTGCAGGTGCTGGAACAGGTTGAGATCGATCTGTCCCTGGGACAGGGCCGGGTTCGCCTGCGTGTAGTCGCTGAAGCTGACCGGCTCGATGTTGAGGCCCTCGGCCTTGCCCAGGCGCTGCATGATCGGCCAGATGTCACTGTTCGCCTCGGTGGTGCCGACCTTGACGGTGGTCAGCTTCGGGCCGCTGCCGTCGTCACCCGCGGTGGCTCGGCCGATGCCGAACCCGGCGGCGAGGGCGAGTGCGCTGGCACCCGCGATGAGGCCGAGCCATCTGCCGCGGTCGTGGCCCGGGTACGGCGGCAGAGGCGGGATGGCGGAGTCGGACGCAGGCACAGCGAAACCCTTCGAACATAGATAACTCTTAACTATGCAATGAATAACAGAACGCTATGGAAGAGCCAGGCCATTGGTCAAATTTTTGGGCTGTGAGGGCGGTCACGGCGGGGGCGGGCCAGGTCTTGCTGTTGACGGGAAGGCGACTAACGACGCGGAACGCCGTGGCTACTGCATAGTAGGGAGGCATGGGACAGCGAGTTCATGCCTTCACCGACGACGCCCTCGGCGACCTGGACGCGACCGGGGTCGCCGAAGCGATCGCGTCCGGCTCGATCTCGGCGAGCGAGGCGGTCGAGGCCGCCATCGCGCGCGCCGAAAAGCTGAACCCCACGCTGGACGCATTGATGCGCGATGACTTCGCACGAGCCCGTCGACGGGCCGGGGAGAGCCGAACCGGCGCGTTCGCGGGGGTGCCGGCGGTGTTCAAGGACAACATCCCGGTGGCCGGCCTTCCGATGACCGAGGGATCGGCGGCGTTCCCGCGCACCCCGCACCAGAAGAACGGCGCTGTCGCGGCGCAATACCTGGCCACCGGCCTGATCCCGATTGCGACCACGACCATGCCCGAGTTCGGGTGGACCTGTTCGACGGAGTCGCGCACGTTCACCACCCGAAACCCCTGGGACACAGATGTTTCCGCAGGCGGGTCGTCCGGTGGGTCGGCCGCGCTCGTGGCGTCCGGCGTCGTGCCCATCGCCCACGGGAATGACGGCGGAGGGTCTGTGCGCATCCCCGCAGCAGCCTGCGGACTCGTCGGGCTCAAGCCGACGCGTGGACGTCTGCGCCTCGGTGACGCCGGCAAGATGCCGGTGCGCATCGTCAGCGACTCGGTGCTCGCCCGGTCGGTGCGCGATGTCGCCCGCTTCTACGCCGAGGCTGAGAAGACCTACAAGAACCGCACGCTGCCGGCCATTGGCCGCATCGAGCGCCCACTCGAGCGGCCACTGCGGATCGGCCTGATGCTCGACTCGCCGGTCGCCCCGGCGACCGACCCCCAGGTGCGGACTGTGGTGGAGACCTTCGCCGCGTCCCTCGAAGCGCTCGGGCACACTGTCGAGCCCTATGCGGTGAACGTGCCGCAGTTCTTCGCCGACGACTTCTCGCGCTATTGGCAGTTCCTGGCGTTCATGGGTTCGAGCCAGGGGGAGAAGTTGTTCGGCAAGGGATTCGACGCGTCCAAACTCGAGCCGCTTACCGTCGAACTTGCCCGCCGAGGCAAGGCCTCGTTGCCGAAGGCGCCGCTCTACATTGCGCGCCTGCTTGCCTCGAGTGCTGCGAGCCGCCGGGAGTTCCGGCGCGGCCCGGACGTCGTGCTCACTCCGGTGCTCACGGCGCCCACTCCCGAGTTGGGTTTCCTCGGACCGGAGGTCGACCCGTCGGTGCACTTCGATCGTCTGCTCGACCTCGTCGGCTTCACCCCACTCGCCAATGCGTCTGGAGCTCCTGCGATTTCGTTGCCGGCGGGGGTCGACGACCGGGGTTTGCCGGTGGGCGCGATGCTGTCGGCCACCCACGGCGCCGAGCGGTTGCTGCTCGAGCTCGCACTGCAGGTGGAGCAGGCGCATCCTTTCGAGCGGATCCAGGATGCATTCCCGGGCGCCGAGCAGTAGCCGGGGCCGGCGCGCCGGTGCGGCACTGTGCAGCGACCGGTAGAACTGTCTGCGTGACCGTGTTGATTCTTGGCGGGACGGCCGAGGCGAGAGCGCTCGCCGACGGCCTGGTGGCCGCCGGCGTGCCGCTGATCTCCTCGCTCGCCGGACGCGTCCAGCACCCGCGCCTGCCGGCCGGACCGGTGCGTTCGGGCGGGTTCGGCGGGGCCGAAGGGCTCGCCCGTTACCTGCAGACGGAGCAGATCGAGTTGCTCGTCGATGCGACCCATCCCTACGCCACGGCGATGACGGCCAATGCGGCGCAGGCGTCGCGGCTCGCCGACGTGCCGGCGGTGCGGTTGGCGCGGCCCGGGTGGGCGCACCACCCTGACGCCGACTCGTGGACGTGGGTCGACGACCACCAGGAGGCGTTGCAGGCAGCCGAGGACCACCTGCGGCACACCGGCGGCGTGCCGTTCCTCAGCACCGGTCGGCAGACCTTGCCGCACTACGCCGCTTGGCGTGAGATGCCGGTGCTGGTGCGGGTGGTCGAGCCGCTCGACGACGCGCCGCCGGCATGGACGGTGGTGCTCGACCGTGGCCCCTACACGCTCGACTCAGAGCGAGAACTCTTGCAGCGCAACAACATCGGCGTGCTGCTCAGCAAGGACTCCGGCGGTGCCTACACCGCCGCCAAACTCACCGCGGCCGGCGAACTCGGCGTGCGGGTGGTCGTCGTCCGGCGCCCGGACGTGCCGTCGGGGCTGGTCGAGGAGCCGAGCGTCGAGGCCGTGCTCGGGCGGATCGTCGCCGGACGCTCAGCCACGGACTGACCGTCATCGAGCAACCGCGGTGCATTCCGCGTGGTCCTTGTTGTGTCATGTGCTCTTATGGCAACAATGGTGGCACCCGATCGTTCTAGGGAGTTCCAACGTGGAGGTCCACGTGAGCGAGGAACTTGAATGGCGGCCCGAAACCTGTCCGAACCGAAGCCGCTGCCGCTGTACTTTCCTTCGGGATCGGTCTCTTGTTCGAGGCGGCCGGGAGGATTTCCTTTCTTTGTGGGAGTCTCTCTCGGAAGAGGAAAAGGAGAAGTATCGGCAGCGCGCGCGGATCGGTGGGTAGGGCTACTCGCAATAGCTCACGGATCAACGAGCGCAGCCCGGCGCCGGCGCCGAAGGGTGTCACGTGGCCCAAGCTTCAACTGAAAATGTGATCTTCGGCGACCGGCGGCAGAGGTTTCCGGGTTACCTGGAAAGCCAATGCCAACTCGTACTATCGGGCACGACAGATTGAGTACGGCTATATCTACGGTTACACCAAGCGCTGGGGACACTGTCCTCCCGGACAGATCCGTTCATGCAAGTAAGGAGGGGAAATTAAA
>NZ_SEIP01000011.1:0-147662 GCF_004146205.1 Yimella sp. RIT 621 | reverse complement strand
GGTGTTCACCGACACCGACCACGTCACCGCCTACCAACGCGGCGGACCCACCACCGACAACAACCTGCAATGCCTGTGCCGACACCACCACAAAATGAAACAAAGCGGCTGGCAGGTGGTCATGAACACCGCCGGCGTGTGCACCTGGACCACACCCACCGGCCGCACCTACACCACCGAACCCGGACTCCTACAGACCTACCGGGACACCGAAGGCCTCTGACGGACCGACGTCGTGTCAGTGTGCCTCTTCGAGCGCGGACTCCTCGGCCTCGAGTTGCTCGACGAATTCACGCTTGCCCGCCTGCCAGGCGTTCTCGTCCTGCCCGGTACGCCAGTAACCGGAGATCGAAACCTGGTCACGCGGCAGGCCCCGTTCGATGAACAGGTACTTGCGCAGGTCCTTGATCATGTCGGCGTTTCCATGGACGAACGCGTGCACCTCACCGTCCGGCCATTCGGCACGCCGCACCGCAGCAGCGAGACTGTGCCCGTGGCCGAGACGCTCCTCCTCCCGGTACACCCAGGTGATCTCGACACCCTCCCCGGCCGGCATCGGGATGTGCGAATCGACGTCGCGAACCTCGACGAAGACCTTCGCCGAAGCTCCGGCGGGAAGTCGTTCGATGGCGGCGGCGATGGCCGGCTGCGCTGACTCGTCACCGATCAACAGGTGGACGTCGGCGTCCGGGCTGGGCGCCCAGGCTCCACCGGGACCCATGAACCCGATGTTCTCCCCCGGCTGCACGCGCGCGGCCCACGGCCCGGCGATGCCGGCGTCCCCGTGAACGACGAAGTCGAGCGCCAGATGACGGGTGCTCGGGTCGAACCAGCGGATCGTGTAGGTGCGGGTCACCGGCCACTGCTCGCGCGGACGTTCCTCGCGAATGAGTTCGGGATCGAACGGCCACGCGTAGTCTGCGCCCGCCGGCGGGAAGAGCAACTTCACGTAGTGGTCGGTGAACTCCAGTTCCCCGATCTGCGCCAGATCGTCCCCGGTAACGACCACCCGGACGAGTTGCGGTGCCACTTGCTCGGTGCGGACGACGGTGACGGACTTCGGGACGCGGCGCGGACGATCAGACATAAGGTAAGCCTAACTTCATGCGAACGGGTCCTGTCGCTCCCCCCGAAGAGCGACAGGACCCGCGGCACTCGCGAGCTCAGGAACTCTTGACCTCGCTTCGCACCATCCGCCAGATGCCGAGGGTCAGCGGCAGTACCAGCCAGATGAGCACGGAGACGGCGAGCTTGGCCCAGTCGTCACCTTGCATCTGCGCATCGAACAGCGGCTGCAGAGTCTGGCCGGTGTCGGCCCACTCACCGACCGTGCGCATCCAGGAGACGGAGGCGACCATCGACCAGACGATCGGCAGGAACAGGTAGGTGACGATCGCGCCGGGGGTGTTCTGGATGAGCGCACCGAACGCGAAACCCATACCGACATTGATCAACTGCGCGACCAGGATGCCGACGACCACCTGCCACGAGACCGACCACGACGGGTCGGAGCCTCGCACCATGTCGGTGAGCAGCGTGAAGCCTGCAGCCATGAGCGCACCGAGTGCGACGATGGCGAAGCCGGCGATGAGGACTGCCAGCAGCTTCGAGACGGCGACCCGTGCCCGCTTGGGTTCGAGGGTGAAAGTCACCAGCCCGGTGCGCTGCGACCATTCGGTGGTGACGGCCATGATGCCGAGGATCGGCAGGAGGAAGCTCTGCGGAATGATCGTCGCACCGAGGAAGTTGCCGAAGTCCTTGTTCGTGTCCGCCTTACCGGTGAACGCGAGGATCGCGACAACGACGGCCGTCACCAACGCGATGCCGATGAGCAGCCAGCGCCCGCTGCGGGTGTCGATGAGCTTGCGCAGTTCGACGGAGACCAGGCGCATGAACGGCACTCGGGATACCTCGCCCGGATCGAGTCGAGACGGCAGCCGGACACCCGACAGTGCCTTGTCGAGGTGCTGGTCGGTGGTGGCGTTGCTCATGCTGCGACCCCTTCTCGGGCGTCGCCCGCGGTGAGTTGGAGGAACATGTCCTCGAGCCCGGCGGCGCCGGCACTGGTGAGTTCGGTCAGGACGATCTGGTGCTGCAGCGCAACCTTGCCCACAACGATCGGTTCCGCGTCGACGCGCAGCTTCTGCCCCACAGCGGTCACCGAAACGCCTTGTCCGGCAAGAGCTTCACCCAGGCGCTGGTTGTCGGTGCTGGTGACCGAAGTGCCTGCTGTAGCGAGCAGTTCCTGCTTGGCCCCCTGTGCCACGATGCGACCGCGGCCGATGACCACGAGGTCGTCCGCGATCACCTCGATCTCGTGCAACAGGTGTGAGGACAGCAGCACGGTGCCGCCCTCGTCCGCGAAGCCACGCAGCAGACTGCGCATCCAGCGAATGCCCGCCGGGTCGAGTCCGTTGGCCGGCTCGTCCAGGATCAGTACCTTGGGGTCACCGAGCAGCGCATGGGCGATCCCCAGCCGCTGGCGCATGCCGAGCGAGTAGTTGCGCACCTGACGCTTCGCCTCGACGGGGGTGAGGCCCACGACTTCGAGCAGTTCGTCGACCCGCCCCTTCGGCAGACCCATCGTGCGAGCGCCGAGAGTAAGTACCTCACGTCCGGTGCGCCCCGGGTGCTGGGCCGACGCATCGAGCAACACCCCCACGTGGCGGCCCGGGTTCGGCAGCGCGGTGTACTGCCGCTCGAGAATGGTCGCAGTACCGGCGGTGGGTGGTGTCAGCCCGACCATCATCCGCATGCAGGTGGACTTGCCGGCACCGTTCGGACCGAGGAAGCCGGTGACCCGGCCGGGCTCGGCCCGGAAGGTCACGTCGTCCACGGCGCGATGCGCTCCGTAGGTTCTGGTCAATCCGTTGACTTCGATCATGGTGACCATCCTTCGCGTCCGAGGACGCCGGCGCATCGGCCTCGGGGATGCACCTGGTGCGACTTTCGTAGGGGGTCGGCTGCGACCAGGGACGGATATTGGCCTGCCCCGCCACTGCCTACGCTGGAGCGATGACCGCAGCTCTTCGTCCCTCCGCACCGCAGGCACCGGCGCATTCGTCGGGACGCTTGAGGCACGCCTGGGGCGAGGCATGGCGCTTCGGCTCGGCGACGATCCTGAGCGTCGTGCTCGTGCTGGTGCTCGCCACCAGCAACTACCCCGGCTACGAAGCCGAGTCGCGCTGGTGGATCGTCGAGATCGGGGCTGGCCTCGCCTCCCTGGGCCTGCTGTTCTTCCGGCGTCGCCGGCCGATCGCGATCTGTGCCTCGACGATCGTGCTGTCGTCGGTGGCGGTCGCAGCGGTGCCTCCTGCGGCGATCGCCTTCATCTCGTTGAGCACCCGCCGCCGGTGGGCGGAGATCGTGGTCGCATCCATCGGGTGGCTGGGCGGCCAGGTCGTCTACGAACTGCTGCACCCCATGCCGCAGCGCTCCACCGCCGACATCATGAGTTCCGTCATCATGTCGCTCCTGAGCACGGCCTTCTGTGTGGCTGTCGGCGTCGCGATCGGCGCCCGCCGGGAGTTGGTCGCCAACCTACGTCGCCAAGTCCAGGCCGCGGGCGAACAGGAGAAATCACGCGTCCAGCAAGCCCGACTAGGTGAACGCAGCCGCATCGCCCGCGAGATGCACGACGTCCTGGCTCACCGGATCTCGCTGGTGGCCATGCATTCCGGCGCGCTCGCCTATCGCACCGGATTGTCCGAACAGCAGGTGCGCGAGGCCGCAGAGATCATCCGCGACAACTCGCAGATTGCGCTGACCGAGCTGCGCGAGGTGTTGGGCGTCCTGCGCGACGCCGAGAACGTGGGCATCGAACCGCCACAGCCCAATCTGTCCGCCGTCCAGGCTCTCGTGCAGGACACCCCGACCGACGACGGACCGATTGATCTCGTCATCCATGGGGACCTTGACGACATCCCGGAATCGTTGTCTCGCAGTGGTTTCCGGGTCGTGCAGGAGGTGTTGACCAACCGACGCAAGCACGCGCGTGGGGTCCCGATCACGATCGACATCGATCGCGACGAGGTAAGCCTACGCATCCGCACGAGCAACCCCGTCACCCGACAGGAGACCGGTCTGCCGGAATCAGGACTGGGTCTGTTGGGACTCACCGAGAGGGTGGAACTTGCGGGCGGCTCGCTGCACTACGGCATCGACCGATCGGAGCGGTTCGTCGTGAAGGCGGTGCTGCCCATGCTGCGCGACAGTGAGAAGGTCGGCGTGTGATCCGGGTACTGCTGGTCGACGACGACGCTCTGGTGCGCGCCGGGCTGCGGATGATCCTCGGCGGCGCGCCCGACATCGAGGTGGTGGGTGAGGCGAGCGACGGTGCTGCCGGGCTCGATATCGCCCGCGACTGTAAGCCGGACGTCGTACTCATGGACATCCGGATGCCGGTGATGGACGGCATCAAAGCCACCGCGACGCTGCGTGCGGCGGACGACGCGCCACACGTCATCGTCCTGACCACGTTCGACGCCGACGACCTCGTGGTGCAGGCATTGCGCGCCGGTGCCGGCGGCTTCCTGCTGAAGGACTCGCGACCCGAGCGTCTCGTCGGCGCGGTCAAGGCGGTCTGCGAGGGCGAGCCGGTGCTCTCCCCCAGCGTCACCCGGCAACTGGTCGACCGGGTCACTGCATCCACGCCCGACAACCCCGCGAACGCCGCCCGCCTGGAGCGACTCACCGATCGCGAGCACGAAGTTGCGGTCCTGATCAGCCGCGGGTTGTCCAATGCCGACATCGCGGCCGATCTCTACATGAGCGTCCCCACCGTGAAGGCCCACGTCTCGCGCATCCTGGCCAAACTCGACGCCGGCAACCGCGTCCAGGCGGCGATCATGGTGCACGAAGCGAGCCGCTGACCCGCTGCTGCTCGATCGCCGAGGTGCCCGGCCCTCAGAGCGCTTGGTCGAGGATCTGTGCCAGGTGAAGACCCTTGCGATCGGCGAGGTCATCGGCCTGGGTCCGGCAGGAGAAACCGTCAGCGAGCAGGACGGCGTCAGGTGAAGCTTCGAGCGCAGGGAGCAGCTGTTGCTCCGCGATCTTGACCGATACCTCGTAATGCCCTTGCTCCACACCGAAATTGCCGGCAAGACCGCAGCAACCCGACAGTCGCCGGACGTCGGCTCCGGCAGCCTTGAGCAACTGCGCATCGGGTGACCAGGTCATGACCGCGTGATGGTGGCAGTGCGGCTGGGCGATGATCGCGCGACCGGACAGGTCCGGTGCACGCCAGTCGGGCAACGACGACAGGAACTCCGCCAACGTGAGAACCGCGCCCGCCACCCGGTCGGACGCCTCGCCGCCGATGAGTTCGTGGGCATCGCTCCGGTACACCGCCGTGCATGACGGCTCGAGACCCACGATCGAAAGCCCTTGTGCTGCAGCGAGATCCAGCTCATCAATGGAACTGCCGAGGGTCTCCTTCGCCTCATCCAGCTGGCCGGTGCTGATCAGTGTCAGCCCACAGCATCCGTCCCGCTCCATGATGACCGGTTGCGCACCAGCGGCACGCAGAACCCGGACCGCAGCCGCTCCGGTGTCGGGCGCGAAGTAGTCGGTGAAGGTATCGACCAGAAGAACGACCTGGCCGGGTTCGACGTTCGCCGCATCGAACAGCGGCACACCGTTGTCGCGACACCAGGCACGGAAGGTGCGCGGTGCCAATCGCGGGATGGAGCGACGGGGGTCGACGCCGGCCAGCTTCTTGGCGAACGCGAACCTGTCACCCACGCCACTCAGCGTCGAAGCAAGACGAGAAGTCTTGCGGCTCAGGCGAACCCACTGCGGCAGACGGCCCAATGAGTAGTGCGACGCCGGACGTCGCTTGCCCTTGTACGTCTGGTGCAGCACCTCGGACTTGTAGGAGGCCATGTCGATGCCGGTCGGGCAGTCGGACAGGCAGCCCTTGCACGACAGGCACAAGTCGAGAGCGTCGTGCACCTCGGGCGCGTCCCAGCCGCTGACGAGTTCTCCGTTGAGCATCTCCTGCAGGACACGGGCGCGGCCTCGCGTGGAGTCCTTCTCCTCGCCGGTGGCGAGGTAGGAGGGGCACATGACTCCGTGCGTGCCGCTGTTGTCGGCGCGGCACTTACCGACGCCGGTACAGCGGTGGACCGCTTGCGCGAAGTCGCCGCCGTCATGCGGGTAGCGCAGCGCGAGCGGCACCGCGGGCTTCCTCGCCGCAGGGATGCGCAGGTGTGCGGTCGGAGCATCCGGGTCGACGAGCACTCCGGGGTTGAGCAGACCGTCGGGGTCGAAGATCTGCTTGACCCGAGCGAACAGTTCGATGGCCTGCGGTGAGTACATGTGCGGCAGTAGTCCGCTGCGTGCACGGCCGTCCCCGTGCTCCCCGGACAGCGAACCGCCGTACTTCGCGACGAGCTCGGCCGACGCGTCCAGGAAGTCACCGAACCGGGACGTCCCTCCCGGCGCGGCCAACGGGAAGTCGATCCGAATGTGCAGGCACCCGTCACCGAAGTGACCGTACGGAAGCCCGGAAAGATCGTGCTCGACCAGCAGGTCGTCGAACTCGCGCAGGTACGGACCGAGTTCCGCCGGCGGAACGGCTGCATCCTCCCAGCCGGCATGGGCCGGCAGATCCCGCGGTGAGCGTCCGGACAGTCCGGCGCCGTCCTCACGCACCCGCCAGAGCGAGGCAGAAACGACGGGATCAGTGACGATCATCGAATCGAGGCAGGACCCTTGTGCCACAACGAGTTCGGCCTGACGCTGCAGTTCCCCGTCGTCCTCACCGGCCAACTCGACGAACAGCCAGCCGTCTCCGCGCGGCAGCGGCGGTACCGCGGCCGGTCCGCGTCGGGCGGCGAGAACATCGACGATCCTGCGGTCCATCCCCTCGACGGCGATCGGCGCGAACGGCAACAGCCCGGCCGCGGCATCGCCGGCGTCGTAGATGTCGGCGTAGCCGAGCACGATCAACACGCGCCTTCCGGGTTCCTTCACCAGTCGGACGGTTGCCTCGGTCGCGACGGCCAGCGTCGCCTCCGACCCGGAAAGAAACCGTGTGACGTCGAAACCGTTCTCCGGCAACAGTTCCTGCATCGCGTAGCCGGACACCTGACGTCCGAATCGGCCGAACTCCTGTCGGATCAGCGCCAGCGAGGAGCCGACCAGCGCGTCCAGTTCGCCGAGCACCGGCGCGGACGCCGACACATCGCTGCGAGGAGCACCCACGGACGTTCGCAGCACGGTGCCGTCGGCGAGCGCCGACTCGAGCGCGAGCAGGTTGTTCGAGGTCTTGCCGTAGCCCAATGCCCTCGATCCGCACGCGTTGTTGCCGATCATGCCGCCGATCGTGCAGCGGGTGTGCGACGAGGGATCAGGACCGTACCGCCACCCGGCAGCGAGCGCCTGTCGTTGCAGGGCTGCATGGACGATGCCCGGCTGGACGACGGCAATACCTGCCTCCGCGTCCAGGGACAGCAACGTGTTCATATGCCGCGAGAAATCAAGCACGACCCCGCTGCTGATCGCGTTGCCGGCACAGGACGTGCCCGCTCCCCGTGCCACGACCGGGAGCCCGAGCTCACGACAGACTGACAAGGTCGCAAGCACCTCGTCCCGATCGTGCGGACGCACGACCGCCGTCGGCAGCAAGCGGTACAGCGAGGCGTCGGTCGAGTACGCGGCGCGATTCGTGCCGTCGGCCAGGACATCACGGACTCCGGCCCGGCGCAGGGCGTCGGCAGCGATCGAAGGGGTGGTGCTCACGCCCCAGAATCTACTTCTTGGTCGACGTCGCCGCCGGTGCGGTCGAGGAGGGAGACACAGAGGCAGACGCCGAGGCAGACACCGGTGTGGTGGCCGGTGTGGTCGGTGGACTCGACGCAGCCGCGCCGGTGGCCGACGCCCGTGGCGCCGTCGAGGTCGACGGGGCGTTCGGGTCAGGGCCGCAGACGACCTTGTCGGACGGGATGTACTTCGTGGTGTTCGCCTCGTTCTTGACCACCTTGCCCGAGAGGTCGGTGACGACACGGGTGACGGTGACCTTGAAGCCCTGAGCCGGCGCCTGCACCTCGCACCCCTTCTTGGTGATGTAGCGCGTCTTGGGCTCGGTGAATGCGAACTGGGGTCCGGTGTTCGTCGAGACGTTGAAGGTCTTTGTGCCGTACAACCTGATCACCGCGGCGCTGTTCTGCGTGCCGGCCTCGATGCGGATCGGGCGGCCGGTGTCGTTCGTCCACCGCAGGTCGATCGTGGGCACCCAGAGCGTGGACTCGCGTCCCATCGGGTACCGCGGGATCCAATAGGCGTGTGGTGTGTGCTCGTCCAGACGGACTCCGGCGAAGAATGCGGCGTTGTACATCGTCGTCGAGACCTGCGAGATGCCACCGCCGGTGCCCTTCTCGTGGATGCCGTCGACGAGCACCCCGGCCTCGACGTAGCCGTTCGCCTTGGTGATCGGAGTCAGTGACTGCAGAAGACTGAACTGCTCACCGGGTGCGATGACCATGCCGTTGATCTTGGCCAGCGCGACCTGGATGTTCTTGGTGCGGGATTCGTTCTGGGCACCGCCGGGGTAGCGCGACACGAACTCGGAGATCTTCTCGGTGCCGAGGTTCTTCAGGTCGGCGGCCACCATCGCCGCCTTGACCGGCTTGGACTTCAACGTGAGGGTGCGGGTCGGGTCGGTCAGCGCCTTGATCAGCAGCGGGCCGGCGCCTGCAGGGTCCACCTCGGAGCCGTTCTTGGCCTCCACGATGCTGCCACCCGGACCGTAGTGCGCGTTCTGCGCAGGTGTGGTGAGTTCACCGGACAGGGTGTCGAGCACTTCGCGCAGCTTGGCCTCGTCGATCACCGGCTTCAACGTGCCGTCCTGGACCTTGGCGCTGAGCACGGCGCTGAGCGCGACGGGCGTGACCTTGGAGGTCTTGGCGCCGACCTTGATGGTGACCGGCCCGCTCATCGCCGGGCCGGCGAAGTCTTTCACGAAGGCGTCGATTTCGGCATTGGTCAGCGGCGGCTCGACGTGGCCGATGGTGGCGGTGTACTCGGTCTTGGCCGGCCAACCCTTCGCGATCTGCTGGGCGACGGCGTCGGCGTGGATGCCGGTGCCGTCCTTGGAACGGACGACGTCGACCTTGCCGTTGTTGAACTTCACCGACCCGTTGACGGCGGACCCCTTGAAGGTGCCGGCGGCCGCGGTGATCGCAGCAGCCAACTTCTGAGTGTCTGCCTTCGCCGTCAAGGGACGGTTCTCGCGCGCACCGAACAGGTGCTTGCCCACCACGGACGGATTCAGCGAGAACCCGGTGAGTCCGTCGGCCGCCCGGCCCGGATCGAGCCAGAGACCGGAACGGGCGGCGTCCAGAGTGAACTTCTTGCCTTCGGCGCTCACGGTGATCGGACGATTCATCGTCGAACGCGTTCGGGTCGAGACGGCGTCCTCGGCCTTCGCCTTCGTCATGCCGCCCACGTCGACGCCTGCAATCGTGGTGCCGTCGGGGATCTTGTCGGTGACGGCGGCAGCAGTGCCGACGTAACCCAGACCCAGGACGACCGCCGTGCCACCGGCGATCGCGGCGATCCAGCGGCCCCGACGCGAAGGCTTATCACTCACTGCTTTCTTACCCATCTGTCCATGCCTTGATCCGTGCCGACCCCCGCTTGTCGCCGGGCCACACCGCGCAGGCGCGATCTACTTGTGGCTGCCGAAGCGGCCCCTGAAATAGACCAGCGCCTCCCCCGGCTGGTCGGCGATGTGCAACGACAGTACGTCGCCGACCACGATCGTGTGGTCGCCGGACACCAGCGTGTCACCGGTTCGACACACGATCGTTGCCAGCGCGCCGTCGAGCAACGCGACACCCGTCTCGTCACGGTGATGCGGCACCCGATCGAGCTGACTGTGCAGGGGGCGCCCCCGCGTCGAGAGCCACGCCGCGGCGGCGCGCTGCGAAGCGTCCAGGATGTTGACGCTCCAGACACCCGCGGACATCACGGCGTCGTGGAAACGAGCCTCCCGCTCCACGCAGATCAGCAACCGCACCGGATCGAGCGACACCGACGTGACGGCATTCGCCGTCATCGCGTGGTCGTGCCCGTCGGCCACAGTGGTGACGACGGTGACCCCGGTGACCAGACGTCCGATCGCCTGCCGGTAGGCGTCGGGGTCGACATCCACCGGTAGGCCGTCAATACTCTGGTTCATCGGGGTCACCATCCAATTACGTTGCGGCTCAGGACTTCTCGGCGTTACGCGCCTTCGATGCAGCGCGGTTGCGCTCACCGGCGTCGAGAATCACCTTGCGGATACGGACGCTCTCGGGCGTGACCTCCACGCACTCGTCCTCGCGGCAGAACTCCAGGCTCTGCTCCAGCGACAGCTTGCGCGGCGGGATGACCTTCTCGAAGTTGTCCGCCGAGGAGGCACGCACGTTGGTGAGCTTCTTCTCCTTGGTGATGTTGATGTCCATGTCGTCGGCGCGGGAGTTCTCGCCGACGATCATGCCCTCGTACACCTCGGTGCCGGGCTCGACGAACAGCACGCCGCGCTCCTGCAGGTTGACCATCGCGTACGCGGTGACCGGGCCGGTACGGTCGGCGACCATCGAACCCGACATGCGGGTGACGATCTGGCCGTACCACGGCTCGTAGCCGTCGAAGACGTGGTGCGCGATGCCGGTGCCGCGGGTCTCGGTGAGGAACTCCGTGCGGAAGCCGATGAGGCCGCGCGAGGGCACCTTGAACTCCATCCGGATCCAGCCGGTGCCGTGGTTGGTCATCTGCTCCATGCGACCCTTGCGCGCCGCGAGGATCTGCGTGATCGCGCCGAGGTACTCCTCCGGCGTGTCGATGGTCAGGGCCTCGACCGGCTCGTGCGTCTTGCCGTCGATCTCCTTGGTGACCACCTGCGGCTTGCCGACGGTCAGTTCATAGCCCTCACGCCGCATCTGCTCGACCAGGATCGCGAGCGCCAACTCACCACGGCCCTGCACCTCCCAGGCATCCGGACGCTCGGTCGGCAGGATGCGCAGCGACACGTTGCCGATGAGTTCGCGGTCGAGGCGGTCCTTGACCAGGCGGGCGGTGACCTTCGCACCACGCACCTTGCCGGCCAGCGGCGAGGTGTTGGTGCCGATCGTCATCGAGATCGCCGGCTCGTCGACCGTGATGAGCGGCAACGGGATCGGATTCTCCGGGTCGGCGAGCGTCTCACCGATGGTGATCTCGGGGATACCGGCGACGGCGATGATGTCACCCGGACCGGCGCTGTCGGCGGGCTGACGCTCCAGGCCCTGGGTCATCAACAGTTCGGTGATCTTCACCTTCTGCTGGGTGCCGTCATGACGGCACCAGGTGACCTGCTGGCCCTTGTGCATCTCACCGTTGTGGATACGCAGCAGCGCCAGGCGTCCGAGGAAGTTGCTGGAGTCGAGGTTGGTGACGTGTGCCTGCAGCGGAGCGTCGTCGTCGTACGACGGTGCCGGGATCGTCTCCAGGATGGTCTTGAACAGCGGCTCCATCGAATCGCCTTCGGGCAGTTCGCCGTTCGCCGGACGAACCGTCGAGGCGACACCGTTCTTGGCGGATGCGTACACGACCGGGAAGTCGAGCTGGTCCATGTTGCCCTGCGCGTCGTCGAGCAGGTCCATGAACAGTTCGTAGGCCTCTTCCTCGACCTCCTCGATGCGCGAGTCGGGGCGATCGACCTTGTTGATGCACAGGATCACCGGCATATGCGCGGCGAGGGCCTTGCGCAGCACGAAGCGGGTCTGCGGCAACGGGCCCTCGGACGCGTCGACGAGCAGCACGACGCCGTCGACCATCGACAGGCCGCGCTCGACCTCTCCGCCGAAGTCGGCGTGGCCGGGGGTGTCGATGATGTTGATGGTGATCTTCTGGCCGTCGGCGGCGGGGCCGTCGTAGCTGATCGCGGTGTTCTTGGCGAGGATCGTGATGCCCTTCTCGCGCTCGAGGTCACCGGAGTCCATCACCCGCTCACCGGTCGTCTCGACGGTTTGGCGTTCGGAGAACGCACCCGTCTGCCAGAGCATCTTGTCGACAAGAGTGGTCTTGCCGTGGTCGACGTGAGCAACGATGGCGACGTTTCGAACGTCGTCGCGGGTCTTCAAGGGCATGACCGCGATTCTCTCATCCCGGGCACACTGCTTCCGACCACAGACCATCGGTCCCCGACCGCGCACGGCCTGACCGGACACCAGGACTCAGATCGGTAACAGCCTGGGCGATGCCCGTGTGTATGTCCTCACATGCGGTCTAGGGTCGCCACATCCGTACGGGGCAGGGTCCATGCTGCCCGCCCACACGATGAGGAGAAAAGATGCAGACCTCCAGGAAGGCCTCCGCGCTCGCCGTTGTCAGCGCAGCCGCGCTGGTGCTAAGCGGCTGTGCCGAGTCCAAGCGCGAAGAGGGTGGAAAGGGGTCCGAGAGCGGCGGCCAGTCGAACGCCACGATGACCTTCGCCGCCGCGGGTGCGCCCAAGACCTTCGACCCCTTCTACGCCACCGACGGCGAGTCGTTCCGACCGGCTCGGCAGATGTTCGAGGGCCTGGTCGACTTCAAGCCGGGCACCGCCGACCTCACGCCGGGCCTGGCCACCAGCTGGAACCCCAGCTCCGACGGCAAGACCTGGACGTTCAAGCTGCGCACCGGCGTGAAGTTCTCCGACGGCACCCCGTTCAACGCTGACGCCGTGTGCAAGAACTTCGAGCGGATGGACAAGCAGAACGAGGCCGGCCAGACCGCCGCGTCGTACTGGAACGACAACATGGGCGGCTTCAACAAGTCGAAGACCGACCTCTACCAGGGCTGCACCGCCAAGGGCGAGGACAGCGTCGAGCTGAAGCTGCTGCGTCCGACCTCGAAGTTCCCGGCGCTGCTGGGCCTGCCGGCCTGGTCGATGCAGTCGCCGACGGCGCTGGAGAAGTACAAGGCCAACGACGTCAAGGCGCAGGGCGACGGCATCACCCAGTCGGAGTACGCCGCCAAGTATCCGACCGGCACGGGCCCGTTCAAGTTCCAGTCGTACGACGTGCAGAACAAGACGGTCACCCTGGTGCGCAACGACTCCTACTACGGCGAGAAGGCCAAGGTCGCCAAGCTGGTCTTCAAGATCATCCCCGACGGCACCTCGCGCAAGCAGGCGCTGCTGGCCGGTGACGTCGACGGCTACGACCTGCCGAACCCCGTCGACTGGGCCTCGCTGAAGAGCGCGGGCATGAACCTCATGGTTCGTCCGGCCTTCAACATCCTCTACCTGGGCCTCAATCCGACGAAGAACCCCGCACTGAAGGACCTCAAGGTCCGCCAGGCGCTGTACTACGCGATCAACCGTGACCAGCTGGTCAAGACCCAGCTGCCCGAGGGCGCGACGGTGGCGACCCAGTGGTACCCGAAGACCGTCGACGGCTACAGCGACGCGGTGCAGCAGTACAAGTACGACCCGGAGAAGGCGAAGAGCCTGCTCAAGGAGGCGGGACAGTCGAACCTGTCGATCGACCTCTGGTACCCGTCCGAGGTCACCCGCCCCTACATGCCCGACCCGCAGAAGATCTTCCAGGCCGTCAAGGCCGACTGGGAGAAGGTCGGCGTGAAGGTCAACACGGTCACCAAGCCGTGGGCCGGTGGTTACACCGACGGCACCTCCAACGGTGCGTCGCCGGCGTTCTTCATCGGTTGGACCGGTGACTACAACACCCCGGACAACTTCCTGGCCAACTTCTTCATCGGCAAGCAGATGGGCGTCACCTCCTACCCGTGGGGCGCGCAGCTGCAGAAGGAGATCACCGACGCCGACAGCATCGTCGACGCCGGACAGCGCACGGTTGCGTACAAGAAGCTGAGCGAGAAGCTGATGAAGGACTACCTGCCCGGTCTGCCGATCTCGAACTCGCCGCCGGCGATCGTGTTCGGCAAGAACATCAGCGGCATCGTGGCCAGCCCGCTGACCTCGGAGGACTTCTCCACCGCGGTCAAGAAGTAAGCCCCAAGAAGTAAGCAAGGTTCAGCCGTAGCCGGCGGCCGTGTCCTAGTGTTACCGGGCACGGCCGCCGGTTCGTCTGCCGGCACCCTCGCCCCGTGAGCCGGCCGACCACGTACCCCACCCCCACGGAAGGAGCCCGCGTTGCTGCGTTACATCGCCCGCCGGGTGATCCAGATGATCGGCGTGTTGTTCGCGCTGTCTCTGTTGATCTTCGTGTGGTTGCGCATGCTCCCCGGCGGCACGGTGTCCGCCATGCTCGGTGAGCGCGCCACCCCCGAACGCGCCGCTCAATTGCGCAAGACCCTCGGTCTCGACCAGCCGCTGCCGGTGCAGTACTGGAAGTTCCTCACCAACGCCCTGCGCGGCGACTTCGGTGTGAGCTCGCAGGTCGCGGCCGGCACCGACGCCATGAAGGTGTTCCTCGACCGCCTCCCCGCCACGATCGAACTCACCGGTTTCGCGATCGTGCTGGCACTCATCACCGCGATCCCCCTCGGCTACCTCGCGGCGAAGCGGCGCGGCGGCATCTTCGACGGGCTGGGCATTCTGGTCTCGCTGGTCGGCGTCGCCGTGCCGGTGTTCTTCCTCGCGGTGATCCTCAAGCAGTTCTTCGCGGTCGACTGGCACCTGCTGCCGGTCGCCGGTCGCCAGAGTCCCGAGCTCGACGCCACCCGCGTCACCGGGTTCTTCATCTTCGACGGACTCATCACCCGCGAGTACGACGCCGCATGGGACGCCGCGAAACACCTGATCCTGCCGGCGATCGCCCTGGCCACCATCCCGTTCGCGGTGATCTTCCGCATCACCCGTGCGTCGGTGCTCGACGTGCTGGACGAGGACTTCATCCGCACCGCGGAGGCCAAGGGTCTGAAGCCGGCCACCATCCGCACCCGCCACGTGCTGCGCAACGCGATGCTCCCGGTGGTCACCACCATCGGTCTGCAGGTCGGTGGTCTGCTCACCGGTGCGGTGCTGACCGAGACGGTGTTCTCGATCCCTGGGCTGGGCGATGCGATGAAGGTCGGCTTCGAGACCCGCGACTACTCGGTGGTGCAGGTGCTGATCATCATGGCCGCACTGACCTACGTGCTCATCAATCTGCTGGTCGACATCGCGTACGCGTACATCGACCCGCGCGTCAGGATCCGGTGATCGACGATGGTTCTCAACGCAAACTCCAAGAAGGCGCGCATCGACGAGCTCGCCGAGTCTACCGCGCGTTCCGACGTCGACGCCGGTGGCATCAAGGACGGCGAGGGCGTCAGCCTCATCGCCAGCGCCTGGGAGCGGCTGCGCCGCAACCCGATGTTCATCATCGGTGCGGTGATCGTGGCACTGATCTTCCTGATGGCGATCTTCGCGCCGCTGCTCGCGCCGCACGACCCGACGGCGCGCGACCTCATCGACCAGGTTTCGGCCAACCACCAGGTGCCGGACGCCCAGGACGGCTACCCGCTCGGTGGCGACACCAGCGGCCGCGACCTGCTGAGCCGACTTATCTACGGCTCGCGCAACACGCTGATCATCGCGTTCAGCGCGACCGGTTTCGCCTTCGTCGGCGGGCTGATCCTCGGCACCCTCGCCGGCGCCCTCGGTGGCTGGGTCGACTCGCTGGTGATGCGCATCGTCGACATCATGCTGTCGCTGCCGTCACTGCTGCTGGCCTTCTCGATCGCGGCGATGTTCGGCCGCGCCTCGCAGACCACGGTGATCGTGGCGATCGGCGTCGCGATGACACCGACCTTCGCCCGGTTGCTGCGCGGTTCGATGATGGCGCAGCGCTCCAGCGATCACGTGCTCGCCGCGCGTGCGCTCGGTGTGAAACCGTCGGCGATCGTGTTCAGGCACATGCTGCCCAACTCGTTGTCGCCGGTGCTGGTGCAGGCCACGATGGTGTTCGCCACCTCGATCATCGACGCGGCCGCGCTGTCGTTCCTCGGCGCCGGCAACCCCGACGACACCTCGCCCGAGTGGGGCCAGATGCTCGGCAAGGCGCAGGACCTCGTCGACGCCTTCCCGCACATGGCGGTCTACCCGGCGCTGTGCATCATCGCCGCCGCACTCGGCTTCACGCTCATGGGTGAGTCCCTGCGCGAAGCCCTCGACCCGAAGTCCCGGAGGTGACCCACGGTGACGACAACCACTGAAACAACCCCGCGGCGCCGGCCTGCCTCGTCCGAGGCGCTGCTGCGCGTGCGCGATCTGACCGTCGACTTCGGCACGAAGGGCAAGAAGCCCTTCCGTGCCGTCGACGGAGTGTCCTTCGACGTCCGCCCCGGCCAGACCGTCGGTCTCGTCGGTGAGTCGGGCTGCGGCAAGTCGGTCACGTCGATGGCGATCATGGGCCTGCTTCCCAAGCGCGGCAACAAGGTCTCCGGCACCGTCGAGTTCGAGGGCACCGACCTGCTGTCCCTGTCGGACAACCAGATGCGTGAACGCCGCGGACGCGACGTCGCGATGATCTTCCAGGACCCACTGTCCTCGCTCAATCCCGTTGTACCCCTGGGCATTCAGGTCACCGAGGTCATCGAGCGACACCGCGGCCTCTCCCGCAAACAGGCGATGCCGGAGGCGAAGGAGCTTCTCGACAAGGTCGGCATTCCCGACCCGAATCGGCGGTTGAAGGAGTACCCGCACCAACTGTCCGGCGGCATGCGTCAACGCGCGTTGATCGCAATGGCGCTCGCCTGCAAGCCTCGCCTGCTGATCGCCGACGAGCCGACCACCGCCCTTGACGTCACCATTCAGGCACAGATCCTCACCCTGCTCGGCGAACTCGTCCGTGACTCGGGAACCGCTCTGGTGATGATCACCCACGACCTGGGCGTCGTTGCCGGACTGTGCGAGGAGGTCAACGTGCTGTACGGCGGACGCATCGTCGAACGTGCTGCGCGCCACGACCTGTTCGCCCAGCCGCGTCACCCGTACACCTACGGTCTGCTGCAGTCGATCCCCCGGTTGGACGCGCCCCGCGGCCGTCTCAACCCGGTGCCCGGTTCGGTTGCCGACAACCTGCCCTGGACGTCGGCCTGCGCGTTCGCGCCGCGGTGTTCGCAGCCGATCGGTCGGTGCACCGAGCAGACCCCCGAGTTGGAGCAGATCGAACCCGGTTTCGACGCAGACCGGTTCCTGCGCTGCTTCAACCCGATCGAAGGGAAGGACCGCCGATGAGCACCGCCACCACCGAACAGGACCGCACGAACCGCTCCGACGGCGACGACGTCCTGGTCGACGTCACGGGCCTGAAGGTGCACTTCCCGATCAAGCGGGGAGTGATCTTCGACAAGACGGTCGGCTATGTGTACGCGGTCGACGGCGTCGACCTGCAGATCAAGCGCGGCGAGACGTACGGTCTGGTCGGCGAATCCGGTTGCGGCAAGTCGACATTCGGACGTGCGTTGCTACGCCTGGAAGACCTGACCGAGGGCACGGTGATCTTCGACGGCGTCGACGTCGCCTCGCTTCAGGGTGAGGAATTGCGCCGCAAGCGCAAAGACATGCAGATGGTCTTCCAGGACCCGCTGTCCTCCCTTGACCCCCGCCAGACCGTCGAGGCGCTGCTGCTCGAGGGCATGAACGCCCACGGACTCGCGAAGGACAAGGCGGCCGCCAACAAGCGGCTGCGCGAACTGCTGTCGGCCGTGGGTCTGCCTCCCGCTGCTCTGAAGAAGTACCCGCACGAGTTCTCCGGCGGGCAGCGTCAGCGCATCGGTATCGCCCGGGCACTGTCGGTGGACCCGAAGCTGATCGTCGCCGATGAGCCCGTCTCCGCGCTCGATGTGTCGGTGCAAGCCCAGGTCATCAACTTGTTGGAAGACCTTCAGGAAGAGTTCGGACTCACCTATCTGGTGGTCGCGCACGACCTTGCGGTGGTGCGCCATATCAGTGACCGCATCGGCGTGATGTACCTCGGCTCACTGGTCGAGGAATCGGACGCCGACGGCCTGTACGCGCACCCGCTGCACCCGTACACGCGCGCGCTGTTGTCAGCAGTCCCGGTACCCGACCCGGTCGTCGAGGACAGTCGGGAACGGATCATCCTGGTCGGCGACCTTCCGAGCCCGGCCAACCCGCCGAGCGGTTGCCGTTTCCACACCCGATGCCCGTGGAAGCAGGAGACTAAGTGCGACACGGACCGTCCCGAACTGCGCATCGTGCAGATCGACGGCGTGACCCAGGGACACCGGGTCGCCTGCCATTACGCCGAGCAGATCGCGTCCGGGGAGTTGCAGCCGCACGAGGTCAAGGCGGTCGCCACCGACCAGACCGGTGACTCCTCCGACGAGGCCGGGTCGATGTTCGAGCCCGAGAAGCTGTAGGCCGGAAAGACGCGTGCGACGTGGTCGTCCTGGTGCAAAGCGACCACGTCTCACGCGTTTTCGGTTCAGGCCTCGGGCCAGAACTCGCGCATGACCGCCCGTAGCGTGTCTGCGCTGGCGGTGAAGCGCTGCGTCTCCTGGTCGTCCAGGTCGAGTTCGACCACCTCGCGCACCCCGCGGCGGCCGATGCTGGCCGGCACCCCGATGTAGATGCCCTCCTGGCCGTACTGCCCTTCGAGCAGCGCGGACACCGGCAGCGTCACCTTCTGGTTCGACAGGATCGCCCGGGTGATGCGGGCCAGCGCCATGCCGATGCCATAACTGGTGGATCCCTTGGCGGCGATGATGTCGTAGGCGGCGTCCCGCGTCCGCACATAGATGTCCTCGATGTCGGCCTCGATCTGCGGGTTCGCCGCGATGCGCTTGGCGAGGGAGCGGCCCGCGATCGACGCGGCGCTCCACACCGGCAGCTCGGAGTCGCCGTGTTCGCCGATGATCATCGCGTGGACGTTGGTGGTGGCCACCTCGAAGTACTGCGCCAGGTTGTACCGCAGTCGCGCCGTGTCGAGGCTGGTGCCCGATCCGAGCACCTGTGCCGACGGCAGACCGCTGTGCCGCCAGGTGGCGTAGGTGAGGATGTCGACCGGGTTCGTAGCCACCAGGAAGATGCCGTCGAACCCGGACGCCATGACCTCGCTGACGATGTCCTGGGTGATGCGGACGTTGGTGCCCACCATGTCGAGCCGGGTCTGGCCGGCCTTCTGAGCAGCACCGGCACACAGCACGACGATGGCGGCGTCCCTGCACTCCTCGTAGCCGCCGTGGGTGACGGTGATCGGACTCGGCGCCCACGCCTCGCAGTGGTTGAGGTCGGTGACCTCGCCACGGGTGCGGTTCTCGTCGGTGTCGAGCAGCACCAGTTCGTCGGCGATGCCCTGGTTGACCAGCGCGTACGCGTAGGCGATGCCGACCGCGCCGGCACCGATCAGGACGACCTTGTTCTCGACGTACTTCATCGGGCTCTCCCCTGCCGACGGATGCGCTGACGGGGCCGAGCCTACGAGCCCACCCGTGACCAACGCGAATGCAGCAGGTGAACGATCGGCAGATCGTCGCGCAACCAGCCCACGTCGAACAGATCATCGAGCGGCAGCCAGCGCAACTCGTCGTGATCCTCCAGCGGCGCGGGTACGCCCGAGGTGATGACAGCCAAGAAGACGAACATCAGATAGTTCTCGCCGAGCGGCCAACCGCCGTCCTGCGGACCGGGCACCTCGTCGCCGAGATGGACGTGAACTCCCAACTCCTCCAACAGTTCTCGGTGCATCGCCATCTCGTGGCTCTCACTCTCGTCGACCTTGCCGCCGGGGAACTCCCAGCCGCCGGCAAGGGCTGCGGGGGCTGACCTGCGGGCCGCGAGCAGAAGCGTCGGTGCAGCCAGATCGTCGACGATCGCAGCCCCGACGACGTGCCGGTTCACGCGTCCGCCTTCACACCGTGCGGATCAGTGAAGAACAACACGGCGACGACGCCGATGAGGACGACGGCCGCCGGCAGGTACAGCGATTCACCCATCGCGCGGGAGAACTCGTGGGCGACGTGCGGAATGTGACCGATCGATCCTCCGGCGGCGCCGGGTTCCGGTGAGGTCAACCCCACCCCCGCGCCGAGCCGGTCGGCCAGTCGAGCCTCCATCAACGAGGCGATCGCGGCACTGCCGAGCACCGCGCCGACCTGGCGGGTGGTGTTGTAGACACCCGAACCGGCGCCGGCTCGCTGCGGCGGCAGGGTGCGCGTTGCGGTCACCGACAGCGGTGACCACATGAAGCCGTTGGCGACGCCCAGCAGCAGGATCGGCATCAGCACGAGCCACAACGGCGTGTCTCGGTCGAGCAGGTACCCGAGCCACACCAGCGCCACCACGAAGCAGGAGAGCCCGAACCCGGCGAGGATCCGCGGATGCATCCGGTCGACCAGGCGTCCGACGAAGGGTGCGAGCGCGGCGGTGAGCAGGGCCATCGGTGCGAGCAGCAGCGCCGCCTGGGTCGGCGTCCAGCCGCGCACCACCTGCGCCCAGAGCATGATCGGGAACGCCATCGCGGTGATCGCCAGTCCGACGGTCGCGATCGCCACGTTGGCAAGAGAGTAGTTGCGGTTGCTGAACAGGACCAGCGGCACCAACGGCTCGGATCGGTTCACCCGCTGCCAGTACACGAAGGCGGCCAGGACGAGCAGTCCCCCGATGATCAGCAGTGGCACCGAGATGAACCCCGTGATGGTGCCCCAGTCATAACGCTGTCCCTCCTGAATACCGAACACCACCAGGAACATCCCGACCGCCGACAGCCCCACACCGAGCAGGTCGAAGCGATGCGACTGCACCGACAGGTCGGGCACCAGTCGCCAGGCCAGCACGAACGCGAGCACCCCGATCGGCACATTGATGATGAAGATCCATTCCCAGCTGAGCTCGTCGATCAGCACGCCGCCGAGGATGGGACCCACGAGCGTCGCGACTCCCGCGGTCGCGCCCCACGCACCCATCGCGGCGCCACGCCGTTCGGCCGGGAAGATACGGGTGATGATCGTCATCGTCTGCGGCGACAACAGGGCTGCGCCGACGCCCTGCACGACGCGCGCGGTGATGAGCCCGCCGATGGACGACGTCAGGCCGCACCACAAGGACGCAAGCGTGAACACGGTGAGCCCGACGAGGTACACCCGCTTGGGACCGAAGCGGTCGCCGAGGCGTCCGGTGATCAGCAGCGGCGTCGCGTACGCGAGCAGGTAGGCGCTGGTCACCCACACCACCCCGGTGATGTCGGCGCCCAGTCCCTCGATCAGCGCCGGCGTCGCGACCGAGACGATCGTGGAGTCGACCAGGATCATGAAGAACCCGAACAACAGCGCGAACAGTGCGCGCCAGGAATCCTTCAGATCATCGGTTGCCATGCGGCAACGATAGGCCTGCTGCCGGCTGGTCAGATGAGCCTTCCCTTCGTGGACACCGCCGCTTCGCCCGAGCACAGTTGGATGGAGCGCTCCGTGCACAGTTGCGTGCACACTTGCGTGCACAGACAGACGACGCGAGGGAGGAACGGCATGAGCACCGACGCCACGAAGGCGGACGCCGTCGTCCCGCACCCCGACGAACCGCACACCGAGAGCACGGCCAGCCGGCTCAACTGGTTGCGCGCCGCAGTGCTGGGTGCCAACGACGGCATCATCAGCGTTGCGGGGCTGGTCATCGGTGTCGCCGGTGCGACCAACGACCGTCAGTCCTTGTTGGTCGCGGGCAGCGCCGGACTGGTCGCGGGAGCACTCTCCATGGCGGCCGGCGAGTACGTCTCGGTCAGCACTCAGCGCGACGGCGAGAAAGCGTTGATCGCCAAAGAGATTCGCGAGCTGGAGGAGATGCCCGAGGAGGAACTCGAGGAGCTTACGCAGATCTACCAGAGCAAGGGTCTGGATCGCGAGCTCGCGGAACAGGTCGCGGTGAAGCTCACCGCCAACGACGCGCTCGCCGCGCACGCCGAGGTCGAACTCGGGATCGATCCCGACGAATACACCAACCCTTGGCACGCCGCCTGGGCCTCGATGGGCGCGTTCACTCTCGGGGCGCTGCTGCCGGTGCTGGTCATCCTGCTGCCGAGCAGCATCAACGTGCCGGTGACCTTCCTCGCGGTCGCCATCGGTTTGATGATCACCGGCGCCGTCAGCGCCCGTCTCAGCGAGGCGAACGTGCGCGCCGCCGTCCTTCGCAACGTCCTCGGCGGATCGCTCGCGATGGCCGTGACCTTCGGCATCGGCAGCCTGGTCGGCACCGGAGTCTGACTCACGTCTGACTCGCCGAGTGGCCGGGCTACGGTCGGGTGGCCGGGTTATGTCCCGGCCACCGGTTCACAGCCCGGCCACTCGGCGAGTCTCAGAACAGACCGGTGACCTGACCCTCCGCATCGACCGAGATACGTTCTGCGCCAGGAGTTTTCGGCAATCCTGGCATCGTCATGATGGTGCCGCAGACGAAGACGACGAAGCCTGCGCCGGCGGCGAGACGGACCTCCCGCACCTCGAGGGTGTGTCCAGTGGGCGCTCCGCGCAATGCCGGATCGGTCGAGAAGGACATCTGGGTCTTGGCGACGCAGACCGGCAGGTCGCCGTACCCCTCCGCCTCGAGTGCGGCGATCTGCCTGCGGACCGCGGCCGGGATGTCGACCGAACCCGCGCGGTACACGCGCGTCGCAACGGCGTGCAGCTTCTCCTCCAAGGAGACCTCGTCGCCGTAGGTGAACTGCAGGTCGGGTGACGGGCTCTCGGCCACGGCGAGTCGGACGGCGCGCGCCAGGTCGAGTGCACCTTCGCCACCGTCGGCGAAGTGGGTCGCGAGTTGCACCGACACCCCGCGGTCGGCCATGCGCTTGCGCAGCAGGTCGATCTCGGCGTCGGTGTCGGAGGGGAAACGGTTGATGCCCACGACGACCGGCAGACCGAAGACGTTCTGGATGTTCTCCAAGTGGCGGTAGAGGTTCAGCAGACCGTCGTCCAACGCCTGCAGGTTCTCGGTCGTCAGATCGGCCGTGGCAACGCCGCCGTGGTACTTCATCGAACGGATCGTCGCAACGATCACGACGACGTCCGGACGCAGCCCGGTCATGCGGCACTTGAGGTCGACGAACTTCTCCGCGCCGAGGTCGGCACCGAAGCCTGCTTCAGTCACGACCCAGTCTGCGTGTGCGAGACCGGCATTCGTCGCCATGACCGAGTTGCAACCATGCGCGATGTTCGCGAAGGGACCGCCGTGCACGAACGCCGGGTTGCCCTCGAGGGTCTGGACGAGGTTGGGCGACAACGCGTCCTTGAGCAGGGCTGTCATCGCGCCGTCGGCCTTCAGGTCGGCCGCGGTCACCGGCTTGTTGTCACGCGTGCGGGCCACGACGATGCGTCCGATCCGTTCGCGCAGGTCCTCCAGGGAAGTGGCCAGACAGAAGATCGCCATGATTTCGGAGGCCACGACGATGTCGAACCCCGACTCGCGCGGGATGCCGTTGATGACGCCGCCGAGTCCGATGACGATGTCGCGCAGCGCCCGATCGTTCACATCGAGCACCCGCTTGAGCAGAATGCGCCGCTGGTCGATGCCGAGCTCGTTGCCGTGGTGCAGGTGGTTGTCGAGCATTGCAGCCAAGAGGTTGTGGGCCGCTGCGATCGCGGCGAAGTCGCCGGTGAAGTGCAGGTTGATGTCGGCCATCGGGTTCAGCTGCGCGTAACCACCGCCGGCCGCGCCGCCCTTCATCCCGAACACCGGACCGAGCGAGCGCTCGCGCAGGCAGACGATCGCGTTCTCGCCCAGTTGGTTGAGCGCGTCGGTGAGACCGACGCTGGTCGTCGTCTTGCCCTCACCCGCCGGGGTCGGACTGGTCGCGGTCACCAGCACCAGCTTCGAACCGGGCCTGCGCTCCGAAGCGGCGACGTGTCGCACGTCGACCTTGGCTTTGTGATCGCCGTACTTGTACAAGGCCCGAGCCGGGATGCCGGCTCGTTCGGCGACGTCTTCGATGGGCCGCATGGGGGTGGTGGCGGCAATCTCCACATCACTGGGTTGCGTCATGGATCACACTCTGCCGCACCCGCTCCGGCGGCACAGCGGATGCCGGACCGAACTCGACTAAGCAAACGCTTACCAAGCCGGGATCGAACGTCTACCGTGGGAACAACCACTGCCGTCCGATGGATCGAGGCTGAACGATGCAACGCCAGTTGACCGACGAGGACCGGGCTTTCCAGCAGGAAATGCGCCGGTTCTTCACCGAGACCGTTCCCGAGGAGCTTCGCTCCGGCCTGTCCAAGGACGGCGAGGTCGACCCCGACGTCATGCGTCGCGCCCAGCGGTTGCTCAACGAGCACGGCTTGGCCGTCCCGCACTGGCCGACCGAGTTCGGTGGCAAGGACTGGACCGAACTGCAGCGGCACATCTGGCGCACCGAGATGCAGGCGGCCAACGTCCCGCCGCCGCTGGCGTTCAACGCCAACATGATCGGCCCGGTCATCGCCTCCTTCGGCTCGCAGGAGCAGAAGGAGCGCTTCCTGCCGCCTACCGCGAACCTCGACATCTGGTGGTGCCAGGGCTTCTCCGAGCCGGACGCCGGCTCCGACCTGGCCTCGTTGCGCACCACCGCCGTCCGCGAGGGCGACGAATACATCGTCAACGGTCAGAAGACCTGGACGACGCTCGGGCAGTTCGCCGACTGGATCTTCTGCCTGGTGCGCACCGACCCGAACGCGCCGAAGAAGCAGATGGGCATCTCGATGTTGCTCATCGAGATGAACTCCCCCGGCGTGACCCTGCGTCCCATCAAGTTGATCGACGGCGGCCACGAGGTCAACGAGGTGTTCTTCGAGAACGTCCGCGTGCCGGCTGACCAGCTCGTCGGCGAGGAGAACAAGGGGTGGGACTACGCGAAGTTCCTGCTCGGCAACGAGCGTGTCGGTGTCGCTCCCGTGGGCTCGATCAAGCGCAACCTCGCCGACGCGAAAGCCTATGCGGCACAGACGAAGACGGCGACCGGCACCATGCTGGACGACCCGCTGCTCGCGGCCCGGATCGCCGAGCTCGAGGCCGAGGTGATGGCCCTCGAGGTCACCGTCATGCGCGTCGCGGGCAACAGCAAGGAGGGCAAGCCGGACCCGGTGTCCTCGATCCTGAAGTTGCGCGGCAGCGAGTTGCAGCAGGAGGTCCTCGAACTCATCACCGACATCGCCGGACCGGCGTCGCTGCACTGGACGCCGACCGACGACATCGAGGAGTGGGCAGCGCGCTCCACGCCCATGTATCTCAACTTCCGCAAGGCTTCCATCTACGGCGGATCCAACGAGGTGCAGCGCAGCGTCATCTCCGGCGGCATCCTCGGACTGAAGGGCTGAACAACCATGGACTTCACCTACGACGACGAACAGAAGGCCCTGCAGAGCGCGGTGCGCGAGATGGCGAATCGCCTTGTGCCGCAGGAAACTTCCGGTGATGTACCGGTCGGTCCGCGGCCGCTCGACCGGGACGCCTGGACGGCCATCGCCGAGATGGGCTTGCTGGGTCTGCCCATCTCCGAGGACGCCGGCGGCATGGGCGCGAGCCCGGTCGAGGTCTCCATCGCCGCGGCCGAACTGGGCGCTGCCCGCCTCGAACTCCCCTACGCCGACGCCATGGCGGCTGCCGTGATGATCGCCCGTGGCGAGGGCGGCGACGACCTGCTCGAGTCGATCGTCGACGGCAGTTCGGTCGTGCTCACGGCACTGGCCGAGCCCGGCCGCGCCTGGGACCCCGAACACCCGGAGGCGACCGCGACCAAGTCCGACGACGGATGGACGATCACCGGTCACAAGCTCGGCAACAACGACCTGACCGAGGCCGACGCCGTCGTCACCACGGCGCAGTGCCCGGATGAGGGCTGCACCTGCGTCTTCCTGGTCAGGGAACCGAAGGCGTCCGGCGCGAGCGTTTCGTTCGAAAGCGCCGAGGCGATCCGCCTCGGCGACCTCGACCTGCTCGCCGAAGGCCTCAATGTCGGCATCATCGCGCTCGGCGGTGAAGCGCTCGGCGCCATGGGTGCGGCGCTGCGCTCGACCGTGGAGTACCTCAAGACGCGCAAGCAGTTCGGCGTGCCGCTGGCGGCTTTCCAGACGCTGACCCAGCGCGCTGCCGACATGTACGTCAGCGTCGAACTGGCCCGCAGCACAGTCAATTTCGCGTCGATGGCAATAACCGACCACCCGGGTGACAGCGCGACCGCGTCGCGGCTGAAGCTGATTACCGGGCGCACCGGTCGCCACGTGGGACAGGAAGCGATCCAGTTGCACGGTGGCATCGGCATGACCGCGGAATACTCGGTCGGCCACCACACCACGCGACTGACGCAGATCGAGCACACCTTCGGCGACAGCCGGTACCACCTGGCCCGCCTGATCGCCGGAGTGCGCGAACACGAGATGGTCGACGTCCTGGCTTGAGCCCGACTCCGTTCACTACACTGGATAGTAGGAACGAGTGGGAGGTTCAGCCATGATCGTCGTCGGCTACAACGACACCCCGGACTGCGAACGCGCTCTCGAATGGGCGGCCAGTGAGGCACGACGCAGCGGCGACAAGCTGCGCGTCGTGTCCGCCACCGCAATGCCCACGTTCGCGGACGCCGGCGCAGGGGTGATGATCGACCGCCAGGTCATCGAGGACGGCGCCGTCGAGATGGCGAAGATCGGTGCGGAGAAGGCGTCCGCGCTGGGTGCGTCCGACGTCGAACCGCACCACTCGCTGGGCAACCCGGCCGAGATCCTCGTCGAGGCGGCTGAGGGTGCGCGCGTGATCGTGCTCGGCAGTCGCGGACGTGGTCCGGTGCTGTCGGCTCTGCTCGGTTCGGTCTCGTATGCCGTTGCGGCACATGCGAAGTGCCCGGTCGTGGTGGTCCGCGCGGATGCACCGTCCGTCGGTCCGCAACACCCGATCGTGGTCGGGGTGGACGACTCCAAGCCGTCCCAGCGGGCCCTCGCGATGGCCTGCGAGGTGGCCGCAGAACGCGGTGCGCCGCTGCACCTGGTGGCCGTGTGGTCGCAGCCTGCCGCGACCATCGCAGCCGCCTCGTACGTCGACGGCGCGGTGCTGATGACCGCCGGTGAAGGCATCCACCAAGCGGTCGAGGCCGAGTTGCGCGGCACTGCTGATCGGCTCCGCACGGATCACCCCGACCTCTCCATCACCGCCGAGGTGATCGAGGGCGATCCGGCGTCCGCTCTCGCCGCCGAGGCCGACCGCGTCGGCGCCTCGATGCTCGCCATCGGCACGCGCGGTCGCGGCGGGTTCCGCGGCATGATGCTGGGCTCGGTGAGCCACGGTGTCCTGCACTCCGCCAAGTGCCCGGTGGCGATCGTCCGCTGACCACAACGAGTCCGGTTCGAGTGTCATGAGGGATGAGGCGTGTCTGCCTCATCCCTCATGACACTCGCGGGCCCCGGCGGGAATGCGGAGGCGGTCCCCGGCTTTGATAGGGGCATGAACGTCGACATCTGGTCCGATCTCGCCTGCCCGTGGTGCTTCATCGGCACCGAACGTTTCCACCAGGCGCTGGCCGATTTCGAGGGCCGCGACGACGTCCGGGTCATCTGGCACAGCTACCAGCTCGACCCGAACCTTCCCGAGCACTTCGAGGGTTCGGAGATCGACTACCTGACCGAATCCAAGGGCATGCCCCGCGACCAGATCGAGGCGATGACCGAGCAGGTCGCCGGCGTCGCCGCTGCCGACGGTCTGCAGTTCGATTACGCCAACCTCAAGGTCGCGAACAGCCGGCTGGCACACCACCTGGTGCACCTGGCTCAGTTGCGCGGCGTTGCGACCGAGGTCAATCGCGCGCTCTTCGCTGCGCACTTCGAGCACGGCGAGGACATCGCCGACAAGGACGTGCTGACCCGCATCGGCACCGAGCACGGGCTGTCCGCGGACGAGATCGGTGAGGCTCTCGGCTCCGAGCAGTACGACACCGCGATGCGCTCGGACACCGATCAGGCCAAGGGCATCGGGATCAACGGCGTACCGTTCTTCGTCGTCGACGGACGCTTCGGCGTCAGCGGTGCACAGCCGGTCGACACCTTCGCCAAGGCGCTCACGCTTGCCCTCGAGGACGCCCCCGAAGGCGGCGGCTGCTGCGGCGGAAGCTGTTGCGGCTGAGGTCTATTCGACCGCAGCTGCCAGTCGGTCGATCGAACCCAGCAACCGTTCGGACGTCGTCCAGCGCGCCCGTTCGAAGCGCTGTTCGTCGGTGAGGCCGGTCCAGTCGTAGGTGTGCGTCACCCGGGTCGAGCCGGTGTCGATCGGTTCGAGTTCCCAGCGCCACAGATGGCCCGCCTGCGGCTCGCCCACACCGGAGGGCTTCCAGGCGATCAACCGACCCTCCTCGAACTCGACGACGTGGTTGTCGCGTTCCTTGCCCTTCGTCGTGGTCATCCGGAAAACATCACCGACCTGGTGAACCCGTTGTCCTGCAGCGGCTTTCGAGAGGTTGTCGTTTCCGTCCCACTCCGGCTGCCGGGCAGGATCGGCGATGAGTTCGAAGATGACGTGCGCGGGTGCGTCGATGACGCGGGTGGCCGAGACGACCCGTTCCTGGCTGCTGTCCATGCGCCCACTGCAGCACAGTGTGGCGGCGTCCACAATGGGAGACCGTTCACCTGCTTGTTTTGAATCGTTCAAGAAAACGGGATAGACAGGAGGGGTGATGACCGAGGAGCTCGACCGCAGCCTGCGTGAGGCCGGCCTGCGCGTGACTCGCCCTCGCGTCGCCGTGCTCGACGCTGTCCGCGCCAACCAACACGCGGACGCGAGTGAGATCCTGCGGGCTGTACGCGCACAGTTGCCGGCCGTCTCGCACCAGGCCGTGTACGACTGCCTGTCGGCGCTGACGGCGTCCGGCTTGTTGCGCAAGATCGAACCCGCCGGCTCCCCCGCCCGGTACGAGTGGCGACGCGGCGACAACCATCACCACCTGGTCTGCCGATCCTGCGGGGTGATCGCCGACGTCGACTGTTCGGTCGGCCACGCACCCTGCCTGACGGCGAACGACGACCACGGTTTCGTCATCGACGAGGCCGAGGTCATCTACTGGGGCATGTGCCCCGCTTGCACGACCGCCGGTTCAACCCTGACGAAGTCAGGAATCACAAATGACTGATGTGTCCGACCCGATCGAGACCACGACGATCGAGGAGACCAACGACCAGGGCGAGGCCAAGGAGGCCCGCTGCCCGGTGATCCACAGCGCGGCAGCGGACCCCGACCACAACAAGCGGTGGTGGCCGAACCGCCTGAACATCAAGATCCTCGCCAAGAACTCCCCGGCCCGTAACCCGCTCGGCGAGGAGTTCGACTACGTCAAGGCGTTCGAGGCCCTCGACCTGGCCGAGGTGAAGAAGGACATCGCACACGTGATGACCGACTCCAAGGACTGGTGGCCGGCCGACTTCGGCACCTACGCCCCGTTCATGATCCGCATGGCCTGGCACGCCGCCACCGCCGGCTCCAAGGTGGGCGTGCTCACCGACCGCGAGGGTGCGCTGACCAACGACTTCCTGGTCACGCTGCTGGACCTGGAGACCTCCTGGGAGCGCGGCGAGGGCGACCTCTAAAACGGCAAGAACGCCACGTCCGGTGCCACCTTCACCGGTAGCCGCGCCGACCTGGTCTTCGGTGCGAACTCCGAGCTGCGCGCCGTCGCCGAGGTGTACGCCTCGGACGACGCGCAGGAGAAGTTCACCCGCGACTTCGTCGACGCTTGGGTCAAGGTCATGGAGCTGGACCGCTTCGACCTGCACCGCTGATTGATCGAATCAGCCTGATTCACCAATGAATCGGCCGGCCGGGATGACTCCCGGCCGGCCGATTCGCGTTCGTTCAGGCGAACAGCTTGGACGCCTTGATGACGGCCTGCCACAGCCCGTAGAGCAGCGGCATCGCGACGAGCGCCCACGCGAGGGCGACCATCAGCGGACTGGTGCTCGCGTGCTGACCCGGCACCTGCTCGTGCCGGACCTCGTCCCGGGGTTCTTCCCGAATCTCGTTGTTGCTCATTCGAATCCTCCCGTGGTCGCTGCGGCTGCATCGCGCGAGCGGTACTTCTTCTCCGGCTCGGCGAGCTGGTCGAAGTGCTTCTCGTTCACGACGGTGATCAGCAGGTTCGCGACGAAGCCGACCGCCAGCACACCGACCATCGTGAACATCGCCGGACGGTAATCGGCCGCCGTGAGCGATCCTGGCTTACCGGCGGCATCCAGGAAGCCGTTGATGATCAGCGGTCCGGCGACACCCGCCGCCGACCACGCGGTCAGCAACCGGCCATGGATCGCGCCCACTTCCAGCGTGCCGAAGAGGTCCTTCAGATAGGCGGGGACGGTCGCGAAGCCGGCGCCGTAGAAGGAGATGATCACCAGCGCGAAGACGACGAACATCCACGTCGCCTTGTGTCCGGTCGAGGCGAGCAGCAGGTACATGACCGCTCCGACACCCAGGTACAACATGTAGATCGGCTTGCGTCCGATGTAGTCCGACAGTGCCGACCAGACGAAGCGTCCGCCCATGTTGGCCAGGCTGAGCATGCCGACGAACCCGGCCGCGACGGCTGCGGTGATCGCCGAGCTGCCGCCGCTGCGGAAGAAGTCCTGGATCATGGGGGCGGCCTGCTCGAGGATGCCGATACCGGCAGTCACGTTGCAGAACAACACGATCCACAACAGCCAGAACTGGCGGGTCTTGATCGCCTCGTTCGCCCGCACCAGTGCGCCGTTTCGTCCGGGATGGTGGGCGACGGTGTCGTCGTGTCCGCCGTATCCCTGCGGCAATCTGATCAGTGCGACACCGATCATCATGAAGATCAGGTAGATGACGCCGAGCGTCAGGAAGGTCATCGTCAACGCGTGCGTCGAGGCGACCGAACCCTTCGCGGTGGGGTCGAAGTCACCGTCGAAGCGCTGCATCAGCGAGTTCGACAGCGGCGCGGCGACGAGGGCGCCACCGCCGAATCCCATGATCGCCATTCCGGTCGCGAGGCCCGGGCGGTCGGGGAACCACTTGATCAGCGTCGAGACCGGTGAGATGTAGCCGATGCCCAGACCGATGCCGCCGAGAATGCCGTACCCGAGGTAGAGCAGCCAGAGCTGACCGGTGGCGATGCCGAGCGAGCCCACCAGGAAGCCGGTGAACCAGAAGACGGCGGAGACCAGCATCGCCCGTCGCGGACCGTTGCGCTCGACCCAGCTTCCGCCGATCGCCGCGGACAGACCCAGGCAGACGATCGCGATCGAGAAGACCCACGCGACCGCGGTCTGTGAGGAGTCGAAGCGGGCCACCAATGAGGCCTTGAAGACGGAGAACGCGTACACCTGCCCGATCGACATGTGTACCGCGAGCGCCGCCGGCGGAATGAGCCAGCGGCTGTAGCCCGGTGGTGCGACCGAGCTCGGTTTGTCCAGGAACGCCATCGTCCCTCCTTTCGTTTGTGCCATGCATCACACCACGCCTTGATAGCGAGCGGCGCACTGCCACACCGTGCTTCTCGCCGACCGGACCGGAACGCACGACGAAAGGGCCGGACCCGGTGAGATAGACGAGCACATGGGCCGACGCTGCGGTGAAAAAGGGCAATCTTGCCGTCGGAGCCCACTTTGACGATCGCCTGATTGGCGATCGTGCCGTCCTTGACGTAGTTGAGGTTGGACGCGGCCGGTCGTGGGTTTCCCGAGCGTGCCCGCCGAACTCTGGACCGCGCCGGACCGGCCGCCGCAGGCTCGACGAAACTGTGACCTGAAACGCGGGGGGCGGGGACCGCCGATCAGTCGCCGACGGTGTGCTTCGCGCGAGTCACGATCTTCGGGTCGGGGGCGAAGACGACGGACTCGTCCTTGTCCTCGTAGTCGAACTGGTGCAGGAAGGCGCGCATCGCGTTGATGCGAGCCCGCTTCTTGTCGTTGCTCTTCACCACGATCCAGGGCGCGTACCGCTTGTCGGTGAGCTCGAAGTTGGCTTCCTTGGCCTTCGTGTAGGCCTCCCACCGGTCGAGGCTCTCCAGGTCCATCGGCGACAGCTTCCACTGACGCACCGGGTCGATCTGGCGCAGCGCGAAGCGGGTGCGCTGCTCGTCCTGGGTCACCGAGAACCACAACTTGGTGACGGTCGTGCCGCTCTCGACGAGCATCCGCTCGAAGCGGGGCGCCTGGCGCATGAAGACGTCGTACTCCTCGTCGGTGCAGAAGCCCATGACGCGCTCGACACCCGCGCGGTTGTACCAACTGCGGTCGAACATCACGATCTCACCGGCGGTCGGCAGGTGGTTGACGTAGCGCTGGAAGTACCACTGGCCCTGTTCGGTGTTGGACGGCTTGTTGAGCGCGACCACACGGGCGGCACGCGGGTTGAGGTGCTCGACGAAGCGCTTGATCGTGCCGCCCTTGCCGGCGGCGTCGCGGCCTTCGAAGACGATGACGTGCTTGGCGCCGACGTCCTGCGTCCAGTACTGGAACTTCAGCAGTTCGACCTGCAGCTTGTACTTCTCCTCCTCGTACACGTCCCGGTCGAGAAGCTCTTCGTACGGGTAGCCCTGGCGCCAGGTCTCGACAGCCTTGCCGTCGGGTGCGATCAGCACCGGGTCTTCCTCGCTCGCGCCGGCGACCGAGTAGCCCTCGATCTTCAGCTTGTCGATGTACTCACGAAGGTTCATGTGCTGCACCATGCGTCCATTCCATCACCCCGGCGACCTTTCGGCGCCTGTTACGGACGAATACCTGAAACCGATTCCGGCGCAGCGCAATTCCCGTGTGAGCGGCTATTCGCCGCCGCTCAGGACACGCGCGAGATGTCCGTCCACCGCAGCGAGCCGACGCACTGCCTCCTCGGCCGGGATGTACAGCAGTACGGAGGTGATGGCCGACTTCGCGTTGCCGTCACAGGATGCGAGCGCCGCAGCAGCGGTGGCGTCGTCGGTGCCGGTCGTCTCGGTCACGATGCGCAAGGCGCGACGTTGCAGCTTCGCGTTGGTCGCCACTACGTCGACCATGAGCGTGCCGTGCACTTTGCCGAGACGGATGTCCGGCGTGTCTGCGTCGGCCAGGTAAAGACGCGTGGCGGCCTGCTGCGGGCCGCGGTGCAGTTGCAGCACGTGCAGCATGATGAGGACGTGGTCGCCCGCGTCGATCTGCGCGTGGCGGTCGACGGTGAATGATGCGAGCGCCTGCGGAAGGACCGCGGCCCCGTCGGCGCAGGTCGCGAACTCGATGCCCTCGAAGCGCGACGCCGTCGGACGCGACAGAAGTGAGACCAGATCGGCGTGCCGATCACCCAGCACGCTGATGCCCCAGCGCTTCGCCTCTCGCAGGACCGGCCATGTCGTCGAGGTCCGGGAGAACGCGAGCGAGACCAACAGCGGGTCGAGAGACCGACGGCAATGAGTTGGCGAGCATGCCGACCACCCGTCCGTCGATCTGCGCGCGTACGAGGGCTTGACCGAACCACTGCGGGTGGCTGAACACCCGCCACACTCGATGTCCTGATCGGCTGTCTCCGACCGTAGGCTCGAACGATGGCTGAGAACTTCGACGAGTACCTCGCACGCACGCTGGACGAACTGCGGGACGAAGCCGGCGGCGAGGTCGAGCAGGTACCGGCGGCGCTCGCCGAGGCCGACCCCGGACTCTTCGGCGCGGCACTGTGCACCACGGACGGCGAGATCCACTCGGCAGGAGATGACGAGCACGAGTTCACCATCCAGTCGGTGTCGAAGGCTTTCGTCTACGCAATTGCGTTGGAGCAGAACGGAATCGGCGAAGTGCTGCGTGCTGTTGACGTCGAACCGTCCGGCGAGGCGTACAACGTCGTCTCGGTTGAACCCGAGAGCAAGCGTCCGCGCAATCCGATGATCAACGCCGGCGCACTGACCATCCACGGCCTCGTCGCAGGAGCCAAGGCGAAGCCGGAAGAACGGGTCGACCGCATCGTGGAGCGGCTGTCCGCGATGGCCGGACGCAAACTCGCGGTCGACGAAGACGCCGCGAAAGACGAACTCGCACAGGCGAATCGGAACCTCGCGATCGCTCACATGCTGCGTGCCGAGGACGTGCTGCCGGACGACCCGTTCGAAGTGGTGACCGGTTACACCCGCCAGTGCTCGATCCTGGTGACCGTTCGCGATCTTGCGACGATGGCGGCGACCCTGGCCAACGGCGGTTACCGGCCCGGCACCGAGGAACAGATCGTGCCCGTCCACGTCGCCCGTCAGGCGATGAGCGTGATGATGACCTGCGGCATGTACGACTCGGCCGGCGACTGGATGTCCGAGATCGGCATTCCTGCCAAGAGCGGTGTCGCCGGTTCGATCGTCGGTGCCCTCCCCGGCCGCGCCGGTCTGGCCACCTATTCACCGCGGCTGGACGCCCACGGCACCAGCGTCCGCGGCCGTGCGGCCTTCAAGCGCCTCAGCGACGAACTCGACCTGCACCTGCTGGACGACCCGCACCGTCAGGACACGCTCTGGCACCGGCTGTCGAAGAAGAAGTAGCCGGCGGTACTCCTGGATCGAGAGCAGGACGAACGCCGGCTCGCCGCGATCCGTGATCACCACCGGACCCCGCGCAGCATCCCGCTTGGCAACACTGACGTCGCGATTGAACTCGCGTGCGCTCATCGTCGTCATAGCCGAGCCTCCTGTAGGTACGTACCTACCTCGGGGGTGCGTCGACCCTCCCAGCAAGGGACCAGTAAGTCATGCAGGCGCAGGGCGACCTTTGAGGCCACCATCGCTCTCAATGCTTGCCAAGGCGTGCGCCAAGGCCTACGCAGAGAACGCGAGCATCCCCCAGCACGTCCAATTGACGAGCTGGAAGAAGTGCCGTTCGTTAACCTCGGGCTTTGCGGGCCACATGTCCCTCCACACCGGTGATCCCGATCGGAAAGCGTCACGCGCGAAGACGAGCAACTTCAGACATTGAAGCGGAACTCCACCACGTCGCCGTAGCTAACAACCTCAGCGGACACTGGTCCGCGAGTCCCTGGCCTAATCGCGGGATAACCAGCGGCGAAGCACGTCGATCCACTCGTCGAAGGCGTCGAGGTGCGCATCATGGCTGCCGCCGCAGAGATCGACTCTGACCGTCTCGGGCCTGCGCCGGATCAGCTCGTCCTTGTCGGCATCGCTGAACATCCCGTGCTTGGCGAAAATCGCGAGCGTCGGAACCTGCAGAGCTTCCCACTCGTCCCAGCGCGGTTCATGCACAGCCTCGATCGTGCGTTGCATGACCGCGGCGTCGAAACGCGGGACGAGCCCATCATCCGTCGACTGGAGATCCGCTACCCAGGCATCAACGATCGCGTCATCACCGAGGAACTCGCGGGCAGCGGCTTCGTCCCGGAACGGAACCGGCCAGGACGCGAAGTACGCGCCGAGACCAGCAGCCTCGCGCGGATCGTCACTCCCCAACACATGGCCTTCGAGCATCACGAGCTGCTCGACCAGGTCTGGGCGCACTGCTGCTGCGAGAAAAGCAGTGTGGGCTCCCATCGACTGCCCGACGAGCGTCGCTCGGCTCCCTGGGGCGAGCTCCTCGATCACCGCCACGACGTCGCCGACGAAGGCGTCGCGGGATAGATCATCTGGAAGCCGCGTGCTCGCACCGTGCCCTCGCTGGTCCACGAGCAGGACCCGATGGTCCTGCAACGCTCGCGCCGTGCGCAGCAACTCCTGCGAGCTCCCGGCAAGCCCGTGCAGCAGCACGACGACAGGGCCGTCGCCGCCGAGGTCGGTGACCGCGATGCAGACGCCTCCGGGGTGCTGCACGACGCAGCTGGTCACGAGACCTGCAGCGGCGCGATCGCCGCGATCTGCTCACCCGCTGCGTCCTCGGCACGGTCGAGCTCGTAGTAGCTCTGTAGGTTAATCCAGAACTCCGCCGATGTGCCGAAGAACTTTGCCATCCGCAGCGCCGCGTCGGCCGTGATCCCTCGCTTCCCGTGCACGATCTCATTGATTCGCCGAGGCGGGACGCCGATTGACACGGCGAGTTTGTTCTGGGTGATCCCGAATACCTCAGTGAAGTCCTCCAGGAGGACCTCCCCGGGGTGGATCGGCTCAATCTCCTCAGTGGTAGTCAATGATCTGCACCTCCTCCGGTCCAGCGTCGGTCCACACGAAGCAAACCCGCCATTGGTCGTTAACCCCTTGAGCGACTCCGCCCCAGCCATCGACGATGACTGGGGCGAAGGGCAATATGACGAAAACCTTAGACGTTGAACCGGAACTCCACCACGTCGCCGTCCTGCATGACGTAGTCCTTGCCCTCCATGCGGGCCTTGCCCTTCGCGCGGGCCTCGGCGACGGAGCCGGTCTCGACGAGGTCGTCGAAGGAGATGACCTCGGCCTTGATGAAGCCCTTCTGGAAGTCGGTGTGAATGACACCGGCGGCCTGCGGCGCGGTCCAGCCCTTGCGGATGGTCCAGGCGCGGGTCTCCTTCGGACCTGCCGTCAGATAGGTCTGTAGGCCGAGAGTGTTGAAACCCTTGTGCGCCAACTGATCCAGACCCGGTTCCTCGATGCCGACTGATTCCAGCAACTCACGCGCTTCGGCGTCGTCCAGTTCGGCGACCTCGGACTCCAGCTTGGCGTTCAGGAAGATCGCGTCGGCGGGAGCGACGAGTTCCTGCATCTTCGCCTGGAAGTCCTCGTCGGTGAGCTGGTCCTCGTCCACGTTGAAGACGTAGATGAACGGCTTGGTGGTCAGCAGACCGAGTTCGCGGACGGCTTCGAGGTCGATCTCGCCCGGGTGCTTGGAAAGCGGGTCACCGGTCTCCAGGATCTTCTGGGCGGCGACGGCGGCGTCCAGGACGGCCTTGTCGGTCTTCTTGCCCTTGACCTCCTTCTCCAGACGCGGCACGGCCTTCTCCAAGGTCTGCAGGTCGGCCAGGATGAGCTCGGTGTTGATCGTCTCCAGGTCGGACGATGGTTCGACCCTGCCGTCGACGTGGTGGACATCGTCGTCGACGAAGGCGCGCACCACCTGACAGATGGCGTCGGCCTCGCGAATGTTGGCCAGGAACTTGTTGCCCAGCCCCTCACCGACCGACGCGCCCTTAACGATGCCGGCGATGTCGACGAACGAGACCGTCGCGGGAAGGATCTGCGCGGAACCGAAGATTCCGGCGAGCACCTTCAGGCGCGGGTCGGGCAACGGGACGACGCCGACATTGGGCTCGATGGTCGCGAACGGGTAGTTCGCGGCGAGCACATTGTTCTTGGTCAGAGCGTTGAACATGGTGGACTTGCCGACGTTGGGCAGTCCGACGATTCCGATGGTGAGGGCCACGGGGACAAGAGTCTAACTACCCTTTGGCGCATGCTCGTCCACCTGCGTCTCACCGTGCCGCCCGATCTGGTCGATCCGGTGCTGTCGTTGCTGTCCGACAAGGCGACGGTGACCAATGTCATCCGCATCCCCGGGGCGAGCATCGAACCGCCGGGCGATCTCATCCAGGCCGACGTTGCCCGCGAGGTCGCGAGCAGCATCCTGGAAGACCTGTCCGACCTGGGACTGGACGAAACCGGCGGGATCGCCATCGTCCCGCTGACCGCAACACCGTTCCGGCGTGCCCACGAGGTGGAGGAGGCGGCCGCAGGTGATCCCGACGACGCCGTGATCTGGGACGTCGTCAAGAGCCAGGCCGCGAGCGCCGTCCGACCGACCATCACCTTCCACCTGTTCCTGGTCATCGCGGTGATGCTCGCCGCGATCGCGGTGCTGACCGACTCCTCGATCCTCGTGATCGGCGCGATGGTGGTCGGACCCGAGTTCGGGACCGTCGCCGCGATCTGCACCGGCCTGGTGCTCGGCAAGGGACGGCTGGCCTATCGCGGTCTGAAACTGTTGGTGCTGAGCTTCACCTTCGCGATCGCGGTGACGGTGGTGGTCGCGTGGATCGCACTGTTCGGCTGGGTCACGTGGGAGATGGTCACCAGGCCCCGTCCCCAGACGGCATTCATCTGGCACCCGGACGAGTGGTCGTTCGTCGTGGCGCTGCTCGCCGGAGCCGCCGGGGTGCTGGCACTGTCGGCGGACAAGGGCCAGGCGATGGTCGGTGTCTTCATCTCGGTGACCACCGTGCCGGCCGCGGGAAACCTGGCTCTCGGTCTCGCGCTGGAGGCCCCTTCGGAGATCGTCGGGTCGCTCCAACAACTCGGACTCAACCTCGCGGGCATGCTGCTGGCCGGCACCGTGACCGTGCTGGCCCAACGCTTCGCGTGGAAACGCATGGACAGACTCACCCAGCCGCTGTTCCGCGTCCGATCTCGTCGCGCAGCGACGCGGACGCACTGACCGCTCAGGCGCTCTGTAGTTCCTTGCCCTTCCACTCCGGCAGGCCGAGTGCAGCGAGCATGGCGACGGCGAACGACACCGCGATCAGGACGAAGGTCGTGCCGGTGCCGTACTCGTCGTGCACCCACGGCACGAGCAACGGGCCGATGATGGACGCGATCCGGCCGAACGCGGTGGCGCTCCCGCTGCCCGTGGCGCGCATTGTGGTCGGGTAGACCTCCGGGGTGACCGCGTACAGCGCGCCCCATGCACCGAGGTTGAAGAACGACAGTAGGCAGCCGGTCAGCAAGATCGCCGACTCCGAACTCGACTGCCCGAACGCGATCGCCGAGCCGGCGGATCCGAGCAGGAAGGTGGCGAGCGTGAACCGGCGTCCGATCTTCTCGATCAGCACCGCCGCAACCGCGTAGCCGGGCAACTGGGCGAGCGTTATCCACAGCGTGAACTCGAACGACTTCGCCATCGGGAAGCCCTGCGCGACCAGGAAGGTCGGAATCCACAGGAAGGCTCCGTAGTAGGAGAAGTTCACCCCGAACCAGGTGATCCACAACGCGATCGTTCGCCCGGCGAAACGCTTCTCCCACAACGCCTTGATGGACGGCTTCGCAGCGGGCGGGGGCGTAGGTGAGGGCACCGGCTCGATCCCGGACGCCTGCTCGAACCGCCGTACGGACGCTTCCGCCTCGTCGATCCGTCCGACTTTCTCCAAGAAGCGCACCGATTCCGGCAGTCCCCGGCGGACGTAGATCGCATACAGCGCCGGGACGACACCGAGCACGAGCGCCCAGCGCCAGCCGTTGTCCTGCGGCACGACGTAGTAGCCGATGAGCGCGGCGAGGATCCAGCCGACCGCCCAGAAGGCTTCCAACAGCACGACCATGCGCCCCCGGATCCGAGCCGGCGCGTACTCGCTGACCAACGTGGACGCGACCGGCAACTCGGCGCCGAGGCCCAGGCCGATCACGAAGCGGAACACGATGAGCATCCAGAAACCGGTCGACAACGCCGAGAACCCGGTCGCCAGGCCGTAGACGATCAAGGTGAGCGCGAAGACGTTACGCCGGCCGATGCGGTCGGCGAGGTATCCGCCCATCGACGCGCCCACGGCCATGCCGATGAAGCCGACGGACGCGATCCAGGAGATCTGCGCGGTCGACAGGCCCCACTCCTGCTTGATGGCGACCATCAGGAAAGAAATGAGTCCGACGTCCATGGCGTCGAGGGCCCAGCCGATGCCGGAGCCGCCGAGCAACCGTCCGTGCAGTTTGTTGAACGGCAACCGGTCGAGCCGTTGGCTGCGGGTGAGCTCGCCGGCGGCGACGCTCTTGGTGCCCTCAGTGCTGACGGCGCTGGACATGGGTCCTCCTGGGTGCGGGTGCGGTGCGAAATCTATCGCCCCGGTGACTCGCGTGCGGCAGTTCGCCACCTACGGTGCTTGTCGGTGGTCGATGCAAGGCTGAAGTCATGAGTCAGATCGGGTTCTTCGTCCTCGGCATGGTCGTCGGTGTTGCGGTGGCCGCAGCGGTGCTGTGGTCCTGGTTGCGCACGCGGTACGAGGCGCGCGTGGTGGGCGCGACCACCGAGGCCGGGCTGCTGCGCGAGAGGGTGATCGACCTCGAAGCAGCGCTGGGTGAAGACCAGCAGACCGCCCAGGCACTGGCCCCGCTCTCCTCGACGCTCGCCCGGGTGGAGCGCCAGGTGGAGGCGCTCGAACGCGACCGCGCGTCGCAGTACGGCGCCCTCGGTGCACAACTGCGCGCGGTCAACGAAACCACCGGCGCGCTCCATCAGCAGACCGCGGTGCTCGCCGGTGCGCTCAAGTCCTCGAACACCTCCGGCGCCTGGGGTGAGATGCAACTGCGCCGGGTGCTTGAGCATGCCGGCCTGATCAAACACTGCGACTTCGACGAACAGGTGCGCGCAATCAGTAGGCACGGCAAAGACATTCGCCCGGACGCCGTCGTCCGCCTGCCCGGTGGCAAAGTGCTCGTGGTCGACTCGAAGGCACCGATCCAGCACTTCCTCGCGGCGCAGTCCGGCGAGGTCGACGACACCGAGCGCGAGCGTCTGCTGCGCACCCACAGCACGGCCCTTCGTGGACACGTCGACGCGCTGTCGGCCAAGGACTACTGGAGCGGCTTCGCGACGACGCCCGAGGCGGTGCTGTGCTTCGTGCCGTCCGAGGCGATCCTCGCGGCGGCGGTCCGTACCGACCCCGACCTGATCGATCGGGCGATGGGCCGCCGGGTGCTGCTGGTCTCCCCCGCCACCTTGCTGAGTGCCCTGCAGACCACGGCGCTGGTATGGCGTCAGGACGCGCTGGAGTCCAATGCCCAAGAACTGCTCACGATCGGACGCGAGCTGTACGAACGCCTCGGCACCCTGGGCAGGCACACCCATCGCATGGGCGACTCGTTGCGCCGGTCGGTCGAGGCGTACAACGCGATGGTCGGCACGCTCGAAGCACGTGTGCTGGTGTCCGCGCGACGGATGGAGTCGCTCGGCCTTGCTTCCGAGCCAGTGCCCGACGTGCCGCCGATCGAGCAGGCACCGCGCCCACTGACCGCCGCCGAACTCATCGACGCGCTCGACGACGAGGTCAGGCGGCCGAGGCTGGACTTCGGCGTGCCCGACCGATCGGGGCCCGACGACGCCTGCGAAACGGCGTAGTCGCCTGCCTCCGCAATAATCGGCGGGTGAACCGAGCCAGTGACGACCAGGTGCGCCAACTGCTGGTGTACCTGTCTGCAGCACTCATCGCCGGCGGCGCCGGATCGCATGAGGTCGAGCGGGACATCCGGGTCATCGCGACTCGCCTCGGGCACCCCGGCGTCCAACTGCACGCGCAGCCGGTCGGCGTGGCGCTGTCGCTCGGCCACGGCACGCCCGCGACCTACGAGTCCGTCGAGGGCCCGCTGCGTCTGGATCAATCCGCAGCGGTCGCTGCGATCCAGCAAGGCCTTCTGGCCGGTTCGATGGATCCGGATGAAGCCCTCCTGCGCCTGCGGGGTCTTCGCGCCCAGCCGCACAGACATCCCGTCAGCGGGATGTACCTCGGCGGTCTCTGCGTCGGCGTCGGACTGGCCCTCATCCTCCAACCGTCCTGGGCAGCGGTCGCGTTCGGAGCAATCATGTCGCCGTTCGTCGCGATGCTCATGCGCGGCGCCGGACGCGGGTTGTTGCCCGCTGCCCTCCTTCCGTGCGTGGCCGCGTTCGGAGTTTCGCTCGCTGCGTTCTGGGCGTACCGACAGGGCTACGTGGCAAGTCCATTGCGCACCCTCCTGCCACCGGTGGCGGTGTTACTTCCCGGCGCAACGATCGTGACCGGCCTCTCCGAACTGGTCAACGGTGCGGTCGTCAGTGGAACAGCCCGATTGACGTCAGGCGCAACGCAATTGGTGATGTTCGCCATCGGCATCGTCGGCGCCGCCGCACTGTTGGACGTCGACGCCGGAGCCTTGCAGAACGCCCGCACCGACGACCTCGGCTGGTGGAGCCCGACTCTCGGACTGCTGCTGGTGACCGCCGGGATCTGCTTGCAGGAGTCCGTGCCTCGGATCATCGCGCCCTGGGTGCTGCTGGTGCTCGCCGCGACGATGACCGCTCAGCTGATCACCCAAGCGCTGACGAACACTGCCTGGACCGGTGCCTTCGTGGGCGCGATCGTTGCGAGCGTCACTGCGTGGTCTGTCGCAGTGCTTCGCCGGGGGTTGCCACGCATGGTGCTCTTTCTACCGAGCTTCTGGCTGCTCGTGCCAGGGTCGATCGGCCTGGTCTCGGTCGCTCAACTCGGGCTGGAACCGCAGCTGTCCGGTCCCACCGCAGCTCTCGCGGCCGGCGTGATCCTCGCTGTCGCCCTCGGCCTGGTGATCGGCACGACGCTGGCCCGTTGGGTGCGCCTGGCCTACGTCGCGGCGCAGTCCCGGCGGGTGCGTGCCGCCGCCGGCTGAAGCTTCGGCCGGATGCCTCCGGTGACGAGATCCGCTCGCGTCAGGATGCGAGCAAATCTCGATACCCCCGCGCGACTGGCGCCGATGTCAGCGCCGGCGCGGGACGCCTCAGTGCAGCGAGCCGGCGTCGTGGCGCACCTTGTCGGCGTCCGCGCCGTTCTTGGCCTTGAGGTCGCGACGTAGTTCGTTCGGGAGCGCGAACAGCAGGCTCTCCTCGGCGGCCACGATCGGCTTGACGTCCTCGTAGCCGCGCTCGGCCAGGTAGGTCAGCACGTCGCGCACGAGCACCTCGGGCACCGACGCACCGGAGGTGACGCCGACGGTCGAGACACCGTCGAGCCAAGACTCGTCGATCTCGTCGGCGTAGTCGACCAGGTACCCGGCCCTCGCGCCGTGCTCCAGGGCGACCTCTACGAGGCGAACCGAGTTGGAGGAGTTGCGGCTGCCGACCACGATCATCAGATCGGTGTCCGGCGCCATCTGCTTGACCGCAAGCTGGCGGTTCTGGGTGGCGTAACAGATGTCGTCCGAGGGCGGGTCCTGAAGCTTGGGGAACTTCTCGCGCAACCGGCGCACGGTCTCCATCGTCTCGTCGACCGACAGCGTGGTCTGCGACAGCCAGACGACCTTCTCCGGATCGCGCACGGTGACCTCGTCGACGTGGTCGGGGCTCTCCACGAGCGTGATGTGCTCGGGCGCCTCGCCGGACGTGCCGACGACCTCCTCGTGGCCCTCGTGCCCGATGAGCAGGATGTCGAAGTCGTCGGACGCGAACCGCTTGGCCTCGCGGTGCACCTTGGTGACCAGCGGGCAGGTGGCGTCGATCGTCTTCAACGACAGCGCAGCGGCCTCGTCATGCACGACCGGCGCGACTCCGTGGGCGGAGAAGATGACCGTGGCGCCCTCGGGTACTTCCTGGGTCTCGTCGACGAAGATCGCCCCACGCTTCTCCAGCGTGGTCACCACGTGCTTGTTGTGCACGATCTCCTTGCGGACGTACACCGGCGGTCCGTACAGGTCGAGCGCCTTCTCGACGGTGATGACCGCGCGGTCGACACCGGCGCAGTACCCCCGCGGCGCAGCCAGCAGGACGCGCTTGGTGTCGGTGCTCTCGGCGCGGACGGTCTCGGTCGTCGAAGTCATGCTTGCCATGGTAGGTGAGCGAGCGCCGCGTCCCGAATTGCAGCCACCCTGCGATCTGTCTCACATCGCGAGATCTTCCCGACTCCAGGCAACCGATCACCGCGGTCACGGCGTCGATGGTTATGACGCGGACACGGGGGTGCCGCGCTCACGGGGGTGAAGGGTCCCGCGTATGTCATTCAGGGGAGGACATACGCGGGACCTTTCCATGTGCCCACGTCGGCAAGACGAACGCGGCTTATTCTCGGCAGCGTGACTCCCCTGCCCGAGAAGGCCGCCGACACCACGGCCGACGAGCCCTGGCCGCTGCGCCTGCTGAGCATGAGGATCGGCGACTACATCGACAAGATGTCACCGGTCTGGGTCGAGGGGCAGCTGGTGCAAGTCAACCGCCGTCCGGGAGCGCCCACGGTCTTCCTCACGCTGCGCGACACCGACACGGAGTTGTCGATGTCGGTCACCACCCACGTCAACACGCTGAACGCGATGGGACCGTCCGTGCAGCCGGGCGCTCGCGTGGTGATGCATGCCAAGCCGACCTTCTGGTCGCGCAACGGTTCGCTGCAGTTGGACGCGCGTCAGATCCGCGCCGTGGGCATCGGCGAACTGCTCGCCCGGGTCGAGCGCCTCAAGCAGTTGCTGCGCAGCGAAGGGGTGTTCGATGCGTCCCGCAAGCGGCCGCTGCCGTTCGCCCCCAAGACCGTCGGACTCATCTGCGGACGCAACAGCGCGGCCGAGCGCGACGTCGTCGAGAACGCTCGGCGCCGTTGGCCGGCAACGAGATTCGAGATCAGGCAGGTTGCCGTCCAGGGGTCGTCGACGGTCGAGGAGGTCACCGCCGCGCTGAGCGAGCTCGACGCGCATCCCGACATCGATGTCATCGTGATCGCCCGAGGCGGCGGATCGTTCGAGGATCTGCTGCCGTTCTCCAACGAGACGATGATCCGAGCGATCTCGTCGGCGCGCACCCCCGTGGTCAGCGCCATCGGGCACGACGTGGACAGTCCGTTGCTCGACTTCGTCGCCGACGTCCGCGCGTCCACCCCGACCGACGCGGCAAAGCTCATCGTCCCCGACCTGCAGGAGCAGCTTGCCGGTGTTCGCCGGTTGCGCGAGACGGGTGCACACAGCCTGCACCGGCGCATCTCCCACGAACGCCAGCGGATCGACATGCTGACCAGCCGTCCGGTGCTCGCCGACCCGCAGACGATGGTGCAGACGCGCCGCGAGGAAATCGTCCGACTGCAGGAACGCGCACGAATTCGGTTGTCGCACAGGCTCGAACGCTCGCACGACAGCGTTACGCACCTGCAGGGGCAACTGCGCGCACTGTCGCCGCAGCAGATCCTTGAGCGCGGGTATGCGGTCGTGCGTCAGGTCGACGGCAGCGTGATCACCGACGTCGCGGACGTCTCAGCGGACGACCTGCTGCGGGTCACCGTGGCGCGCGGCGACTTCGCCGTCCGCCCCGTCGCGGAGCCCGCGCCGTAGGCTGGCACGCATGCCCAAGCAGCAACCGAAGACCGAAGCAGCCGCCGCCGGCGACGAGTTCGCCGACGTGAAGGAACTCGGTTACGAAGAGGCGCGGGACGAGCTGGCCCGCATCGTCTCGACGTTGGAGGCCGGCTCGGTGTCGCTCGAGGAGTCGATGCGGCTGTGGGAGCGCGGCGAGGCCTTGGCCAAGCACTGCCACACCTGGCTGGACGACGCGCAGGAGCGGGTGCAGCGGCTCACCGGCGACGAACCCGCTGACGACTGACCTCGCTACATCCGCGGTAAACGAAACCGGTTGCTACCAGGACCGATTGCCGAGGGCGAACCTCAGGACGTCTTGGCCGGCTTCAGCAGCGAGGCGAACTTCTGCAGCTCGGACCACTCGCCACGACCGGTCACGATCGTCGAGAGGCCGTTCAACGGATCCTTGCGCACCAGCGACGACTGCTTGTTGCTCGAGCGGTACAGCTTGGTCCACTCGGCACCATCGACCTGCACGGTGCCTTGCGGTTTGGCGTAGTTGGTCTGGTGCTTCACCCACATCTCGGTGGGTTCGGCCGTCTGCTGGACGGCGATGTACTTGCTGTCGGGCAGGTCGTAGCCGGCCTGCCAGGTCGGTGGCTGGTTCTGGAAACGGATGACCCGGACGTTGGCAGGGATCCACCCCTTCGGCGCCGGCTGCGGGTAGGACACCTGCCACTTCAGCGAGATGTTGGTCTCGCGCGCGATGGCGGCGACGTCGACGCCCTCCCGATCGATCTTGTTCACCCGAGGAATCAGCGCGTTCCAACCGATGACGCCGAGCACGACGACGAGCATCGAGATGATCATGCTCTTTGCGTTACCGCGCATACCCCGTCGCTTCGGTGCCGGCTGCTGCGTGCCGGGCTCCTGCGGGTGCTGCTGCGTGGCGGTTTCGTCGACGGTCACGCCGTCCATCGTCCCTCATCGCGGGCGTGACCGCGCCATCGACTACCCGGATCGGACGGTGGCGCACGCCACATGGCCGATAGGCTCAGCCCAAGCCCCACGCCCGTTCGAAGGAGACCCATGTCCGAACAGCCGTCGATCTCGATCAAACCCGACCGCAACCTCGCGCTCGAACTGGTGCGTGTCACCGAGGCCGCCGCAATGGCCGGCGCACGATTCGTGGGCCGTGGCGACAAGAACACCGCCGACGGCGCTGCCGTCGCAGCCATGCGCGAACTGATCTCCACCGTCGCGATGAACGGCGTGGTCGTGATCGGTGAGGGCGAGAAGGACAACGCGCCGATGCTGTTCAACGGCGAGCGTGTCGGTGACGGCACCGGCCCCGAGGTCGATGTCGCGGTCGACCCGATCGACGGCACCACCCTCACCGCGAAGGGCATGAACAACGCGGTGTCGGTCATGGCGGTCTCCGAGCGCGGTTCGATGTACGACCCCAGCGCGGTCTTCTACATGGACAAGCTCGCGGCGGGCCCGGAAGCGGCCGACGTCGTCGACATCCGCTTGCCGGTCGCCGAGAACATCCGACGGGTCGCCAAGGCCAAGGGAATGAACCGTTCCGACGTCACCGTCGTGATGCTCGACCGCCCGCGCCACGAGGAGCTCGGTCGCCAGGTGCGCGACGCCGGCGCCCGCATCCGCTACATCAGCGACGGCGACGTCGCCGGCTCGATCATGGCCGCCCGCGAGGGCACCGGTATCGACCTGCTGCTCGGTATCGGTGGCACCCCCGAAGGCATCATCAGCGCGTGCGCGATGCGCTGCATGGGTGGCGTCATCCAGGGTCGCCTGTGGCCCGTCGACGACGACGAGAAGCAGCGCGCGATCGATGCCGGTCACGACATCGACGCGGTGCTGTCGACCAACGAACTGGTCAAGAGCGACAACTGCTTCTTCGTCGCCACCGGCATCACCGACGGCGAACTGCTCAAGGGCGTCCACTACGAAGGTGGCGGCGCCACCACGCAGTCGCTGGTGATGCGCTCCACCAGTGGCACCATCCGGATGGTCGAGGCCCGGCACATCGCGGCCAAGGTCGACGACTACCGCTGAGCCGAATCTTGATCATGCGGACGTTGGTGGTCGGCGAGGCGCTCGTGGACGTCGTGCGCCCGGTGAACGGTGAGGTCGCCGAGCATGTCGGTGGGTCGCCGCTGAACGTCGCCATAGGGCTGGCACGGCTCGGGCAACCGGCACAACTGGCCACGTTCATCGGGGACGACGACCGCGGCGCCGCGATCCGCGCGCACCTCGCCGCGGACGACGTCCAGTTGGTGGCCGGCAGCGACGGTGCCGAACGTACGGCCACCGCGCAGGCCGTCCTCGACGAGACGGGTGCGGCGACGTACACGTTCGACATCGACTGGCAGGTGCCGTACGAGCTTCCCGCGGCCGAGCACCTGCACACCGGATCCATCGCGGCCGTACTGCAACCGGGCGCGTCCGCCATCCGCGAGGCGTGTTTCACCCAACGCGCCCACGGCACCATTTCCTACGACCCGAACTGCCGTCCGCAGCTGATGGGCGAGCCGGGCGACGCGCGGTCCGACATCGAGCAGTTGGTCGGGCTCTGCGACGTGGTCAAGGCCAGCGACGAGGATGTGCGCTGGTTGTACGGCGAGGTACCGGTCGAGGAGATCGCGCGCCTGTGGGCGCAGCTCGGTCCGGCCTTGATCGTCGTGACGCGGGGGTCCGACGGTGCGGTCGCCTGCCTGCCGTCCGCCGGCTTCGACGATGCGGTGAAAACCGTTGCCGGCCAGTCGGTTTCGGTGACCGACACGGTCGGTGCGGGCGACTCGTTCATGTCCGGGCTATTGAGCGGCCTGTCGGACGCCGGCTTCCTGGGCAGCCTCGCAGCACGGTCCCGGTTCCAGAAAGCCGGCTGGGACGACGTCCTGCCCGCACTCCAACGTGCAGTCGCGGCGGCATCGATCACGGTGTCCCGTGCCGGAGCCAACCCGCCGACCCGGGCAGACCTCGCAATCGACTGAAATCGGCGTGAGTTTGTCCCTTCGCCTTGCCCGGCGAAGGGCACAAACTCACGCCGATTTGGTTGGGGTTCAGTCGGTGGCGCGCTTGAGGCCACGCACGTCGAACCCGAAGGGCATCTCCAGACGGTGGCGCTTCATCAGATCGTCGTCCGACAGCAGGTCGACGGTGGGACCGTCGGCGGCGATCACGCCGTCCGACAGGATCACCGATCGCTCGCACAGTTGCACCGCGTACGGCAGGTCGTGGGTGACCATCAGCATCGTCACATCGAGCGACCGGACGATCTCGGCGATCTCGCGGCGTGAAGCCGGGTCGAGATTCGAACTCGGTTCGTCCATGACCAGGATCTCCGGCTCCATCGCAAGCACGGTCGCGATGGCGACGCGACGCCGTTGACCGAACGACAGGTGATGCGGCGGACGCCCCGCGAACTGGGCCATACCGACCAGTTCCAGAGCGTGCTCGACCCGCTGCTCGAGTTCGGTTCCGCGCAGCCCCAGGTTGCGCGGTCCGAACGCGACGTCCTCCCCCACCGTCGGCATGAACAACTGGTCGTCGGGGTCCTGGAAGACGATGCCCACGCGGCGCCGGATCTCGAGCAGGTTCTTGTCGTCGACGGGCAGCCCGGAGACAGCCACCGACCCCGCCCCGGCGCGCAGAATCCCGTTGAGCTGCAACACAAGTGTGGTCTTGCCGGCACCGTTGGGACCGAGCAACGCCACCCGCTCGCCACGGTGCACGTGCAGATCGACACCGAACAGCGCCTGGTGGCCGTCCGGATAGGCGAAGGCCAGTCCGCCGACGTTGAGAACAGGTGTGCTCACAGCAGGTGGCTCACGATGGCGACGGTCGCCGCAAGAACCGGGACAGTGAGACCGAGGATCCACGCCCGGGCACTCACGTGTTCTGCTTCGGCGCGCGGCATCCGCCCACCGTACCCACGCGACAACATGGCCAAGTGCACTCGTTCGCCGCGCTCGTAGGAACGGATGAACAAAGCGCCGGCGGTGGACGCAAGCACCGGCCACTGACGCACCGATGTCGCTGTGAATCCTCGGGATTCACGTGCCATCCGCATCCGGCGCAACTGATCGGTCACGACGTCCAGATAGCGCACGGTGAATCCGAGGATCTGCACCAGTTGCTGCGGCAACCGCAACCGGTCCAGGCCGCGGACGACGTCCGGCGCCTCGGTCGTGGCCGCGAACAACAGCGACGCGAGCACGCCGAGCGTCCCTCGGGCCAGTAACGCGAGACCGGCATGCAGGCCGGGTTCGGACACGGTGACCCCGAGCAGCTGCGTCCGCGGACCGGTGGACACGATTGGCATCAGCACCGCAAACACGACGAACGGCACCTCGATCCACATCCGACGCACCAGGGAGGTCACCGGCACCCGCGCGACGGTGATCGCACCGCCCAGCAGCAGAGCGTGGACTCCGAACGCCCACCAGTTGCTCGTGCTGGTCGCAACGACCGACACGACGAACAGCGCCAGCGCCACCAGCTTCACCTGCGGTGCGAGCGCGTGCACCGGCGAGTGACCGTGCCAGTGCAGGGCGTGCCCGTGCGGACCACCCAAAGCGGTCAGTCGTTCTTGCGCGAGCTGCGGCGCAGTAGCCAGATGAGACCGGCCATGATGGCGGCAACGACGATCAGACCGGCCAGACCCGCGAGTCCCCCCGACACTCGCGAGTCGGCCACACCGCTGACCGTGTAGTCGGCGAGCGGTGAGTCTGCAGTCTGATGGTCCTTCGCGGAGTCGGCGAAGCCGAGCGACTCGGCGACGTACTCCAGACCGTCAGGATTGGCGGACGCGTAGAAGGACACGACGCCCGCGAGAAGGATGCTGACGATTGTCCCGACGATCAGGACCGTGCGGGTGGAGACCCGCTTCATGGACGATTCGCTGCGGGGCTCGGCCGTCCGGTCGAGATCGGTGCTCATGCGGCCACCTCCGTGCGGCGGATGACGAGTTCGTTGTCGGCCCGGTAGCGGCGCGCGCCGTACACCAGGTCCGGACGTGCGGCGAGCACGGACGAGACGGCGAGCGTCGTGATCAGCGCCTCACCCAGGCCGATCAGCAGGTGCCAGCCGAGCATCGTGACCGCGAGCTTGCCGAGCGGGATCGGGGCTTCGCCGCCGATGGCGTACAGGCCGGTGAACGCCAGCGCAGCGGCCGGGACGCTCAGCAACGCGGCGACGAACGCGGCGGGTGGCACCATCATCCGCTTCTTGGGTAGAACGGCCTGCAGTCCACGGAAGACCAACCAGCCGGCCCAGACACCGACAATGCCCATCAGCACGACGTTCGTGCCGAGCGCGGTGATGCCGCCGTCAGCGAACAGCAGCGCCTGGACGAGCAGCACGACGGTCAGCGCAAGAGTTGCCGTGTACGGACCGACCAGGATCGCGGCGAGCGCGCCGCCGAGCAGGTGACCCGAGGTGCCCGCGCCGACCGGGAAGTTCAGCATCTGCGCGGCGAACACGAACACCGCGACCAGACCGGCGAGGGGTGCAGCGGCCTCGCTGAGTTCGCGGCGTGCTCCGCGCAGCGCGAGAGCTACGCCGCCGGCGGCGATGACGCCCGTGCCGAGCGACGTCGGTACGTCGAGGAATCCATCGGGTACGTGCATGCGCAGGACCCTACTCCTTGATGCGACCCAGTCGCATATGTTGCCCCCGAATCCCCGCAAACCTACTGGTCCAACGCGAACCACCTCACACACCTAGTGGGTTCGCGCGTTCAGTAGGTTCGCCGAGCTGGGGTGAACGGCAGAAGGTGGACCGGGCAAGGCCCGCCCCGGCGAACCGGGACGGGCCCTTTGGTGTACCTGCGGTCAGGACGCCCGCGAGGAGCCACCGTCCCGATCACGGTCGCCCGCGTGCGCCGGGGTGTTCGAGGACTTCGCCTCGCGCGCCTTCGCACGATCGAGGGCAGCCTTGCGCTGCTGCTCGGAGTCGCGAGCGATCTCGGCCGCCTTGTCGTCGTCGCGGGTCAGGTTGTCGCCGGACTCCGGGTCGAAGACGTGCATCAACGACGGGTCGAAGATCAACTCGGCGTCGTCTCCCTCGAGCACCCGCGAACGGGAGTCGAGGTTGACGATCATCTGGGTGCGCATGCCCTCACCGTCGAGGTCGCGGTCGAGTTCCTCGAGCTTGTCGCGCACCGCGGAGTCGGCCTCGAACGGGATGTAGGCGTACTGCTCGTTGCCCAACCATTCGGTCTGGTCGACGTTCGCGGTGAACGTGACACCGTCGATCTTGTCGCCCAGCGAGGCGTCCTTGATGTGCTCGGGACGCAGACCGACGATCACCAGATCCTTGCCCTTCACCTTGGCCGCAAGATCGCCGTCCACACGGACGTCGACGAACGGCAGGTGCAGGGTGTCGCCGTCGACCCGCGCGGGCAGGAAGTTCATCGGCGGCGAACCGATGAAACCGGCGACGAACAGGTTGATCGGCTGTTCGTACAACTCACGCGGCGATGCGCACTGCTGCAGCACACCCTTCTTCAGCACCGCGACCCGGTCGCCGAGGGTCATCGCCTCGGTCTGGTCGTGGGTGACGTAGATGGTGGTGATGCCGAGGCGGCGCTGCATGCGCGCGATCTCGGTACGCATCTGACCGCGCAGCTTGGCGTCCAGGTTCGACAGCGGCTCGTCGAACAGGAACGCGTCCGCGTCACGGACGATCGCGCGACCCATGGCCACACGCTGCCGCTGACCACCGGACAGGTTGGCCGGCTTGCGCTCGAGGTGCTCGTTGAGCTCCAGCATGTCGGCGGCGGCCTGCACCTTGGACTTGATCTCCTCCTCGCTGTGCTGACCCTTGGCCAGCCGCAGCGGGAAGGCGATGTTCTCCCCCACCGTCAGGTGCGGGTAGAGGGCGTAGTTCTGGAACACCATCGACAGGTTGCGGTCACGCGGCGCGAGGTCGTTGACCCGCTTGCCGTTGATCAGCAGGTCACCGGAGGTGATGTCCTCCAGGCCCACGACCATCCGCAGCAGCGTGGACTTACCGCAACCGGACGGGCCGACGAGGATCATGAACTCGCCGTCCGCGATGTCCAGCGATACGTCGTTCACTGCCGGGAAGCCGTCACCGTACTTCTTGACGATGTTTTTCAGCTCGATGCTTGACATGAAATCTGCCTTTCGAAAACAGGGCGTACGAGATGTGCCCGGTCAGCCCTTGACGGCACCGGAGGTGAGACCCGAGACGATCCGGCGCTGGAACAGCAGCACGAGGATGACGACGGGGATGGTGACGACGACCGCGGCCGCGCAGATGGCGCCCGTCGGCTGTTCGAACTGGCTGGCGCCGGTGAAGAAAGCCAGCGCAGCCGGGACGGTCCTCGCGTTCTCCGAGGTCAGGTTGCTTGAGAACACGAAGTCGTTCCAGGCGGTGAAGAACGCGATGATCGCGGTCGTGAACACACCGGGTGCGGCCAACGGGGCGATGACCTTGGTGAAGGCCTGCCAGCTGGTTGCGCCGTCGACCTGCGCCGCCTGCTCCATCTCCCACGGGATCTGCTGGAAGAAGGCCGACAGCGTCCAGATGGACAACGGCAGGGTCAACGCCAGGTACGGGATGACCAGACCGGGCATTGTGTCGAACAGGCCGATCTGACGCCACAGGTTGAACAGCGGGGTGACCATCGCGATGACCGGGAAGAACGACACCGCGAGCGCCGTGGTGAGGATCAGCTTCTTGCCCGGGAAGTCCAGTCGGGCGATGGCGTACGCACAGAACGTCGCCAGGATCACCGCGATGAAGGTCGCGAGCAGACAGATGATGATCGAGTTCCACAGGGCCGGCTTGAAGAGCTCACCAGCACCGTCGGAGCTGAAGATCAGCCTGTAGTTGTCCCAAGTGGGTTCCTTGGGCCAGAAGTTGCCGAACGTGCTCTTGTCCGGGTTGGTGAGGTCGCCCGGCTTCTTCAGCGAGGTCGCGAAGATCCAGATGATCGGAATGATCGTCCAGATCATCACCGGGATGGAGAAGGCGAACATTCCCCACTTTGCCTTGTTGCTGACGTTGGTTTCCATGGATCAGCTCCTCCCTCCACCGGCCAGGTCGACCTTGAAGCCCTTGACGAAGATGCCCGCGATGATGAGCACGATGATGAACAGGATCACGGCGAGCGCGGAGCCCATGCCGATCTCGACGCGTTCGACCGTTTCCCGGCCGACCAGCATCGACAGCGTCGTGGTCTTGTTCGCACCACCGGTCATCACCACCGGGTTGTCGTAGATACGCACCGCGTCGAGCGTGCGGAAGAGGGTGGCGACCATGATCGCCGCCTTCATGTTCGGCAGGATCACCTTGGTCAGTCGCTGCCACCAGGACGCACCGTCGACCTTCGCGGCCTCCTCCATCGCGCCGTCCACCTGGGCCAGACCGGCCAGCAGGAGCAGCGAAACGAACGGGGTCGTCTTCCAGATCTCCGACAGGCAGATGATGAACAGCGCGCTCCAGCGTCCGCCGAACCAGTCGTAGTTGAGGTCCCAGGCGCCGAAGCTCAGCGTGTGCAGCCAGTGGTTGATGAATCCGGTGTCCGGTTGCGCCGCGTACAACCACGCGAACGCGGAGACAACGGTGATGATCGCGTACGGAATCAGCACGATCGTGCGCAGCGTGCGCCGCGGAAGCACGACCTTGTTCATCAGCAACGCGATCGCGAAACCGAGGATCAACTCGAACACCAGCGTGACGACCACGATGAAGAACGTCGTCATGAACGCCTCCCAGAACAGGCCGTCACCCAGAGCGGTGATGTAGTTCTGCAACCCGACGAACTTGCGTGCGCTCGGGTCGGTGAGGCGGTAGCTGAACAGCGACAGGTAGATCGCGTACGCGATCGGGTAGAGCGTCACCAGCAGCATGATGATGAACGCGGGGCCGGCCAGCTTCCATCCGAGCGACCGCTCACCCTTCGCGCGGTCGGAGAGTCCGCCCTTGCGCTTGCGGGTGTCGGGAGCGGCTTCTGTAGCGGTACTCACAACAGTGCCTTTCCGTTGAGGACCTCGCCGATGTACTTCTGGGTGCTCGCCGGGGTCTGCGGGGTGAGCGCCCCGGGCGGGCTGAACCGCTGCTGCAGCGCCAACGAGATGTCACCCCAGTACTGGGTGAGCGGACGTGGTGCGGCGTTGTCGAGGTTCTCCCGGATCAACTTCGCGATGCCGCCGGGGAAGGCCTTCTCCACGCCTGCGTCGTCGAACACCTTCTTGCGGCTGGCGGGGTTGCCCGACTTGGTCATGTAGATGGTCTGGTTCTCCTGGTTCGTGATGCAGGAGATCGCCTGATAGGCCAGGTCGGCATGCTTGGATTCCTTGCCGACGGCGAGCTGGATGCCGCCGTACGGGGGCTTGGACTCCTCGCCCGCTGAGACGCGCGGGTAGAGCGCGGCACCGACGTCCTTCTTGTCGGTGTTCGCGAGTGCGCCGTAGGTGTAGGGCCAGTTGACCAGGAACCCACCGTTGCGTCCGTCGAACAGACCGAGCGACTCGGTCTCGGTCGACGAACCGATCGCCGGACCGGCCACGCCGGACGTCGCGACCTTGCGGATGATGTCGGCGGCCTTCTTGCCGGCTGCGCTATCGATGCCGAGCTTGAGGTTGTCGTAGGTCTCGCCGGGGTTCTCGACGATCGCGCCGCCGGCACTGGTGATCAGCGCGTTGATCCACACCGCGTAGCCCTCGTAGAGCTTGGCCTGGACGCCGATCTGGGTGTTGGTCTTCTTGGCAGCTTCGATCAGCTGGTCCCAGGTGACCGGCTTGTTCTGCGGGTCGAGTCCGGCCTTCTGAGCGACCGACTTCTTGTACCAGAGCAGCTGGGTGTTGGCCCAGAACGGCACCGACACGAGTTTGTCCTTGTACATCGACGCGTCGACGGACGACTGGACCCGGTCTTGCTTGAACTGCGCCTGCAGGTTGTCGGGCACGGGTGCGTAGTAGTCGGCCGCCGCGAACTCGGTGGCGAACGCCGGGTCGACGCTCATGATGTCCATCGTCTTGTCGCCTGCGGCGAGACGGCGCAGCAACTGCAGTCGCTGGTCACTCGCGTCGTTGGGCAGCAACTGCACCTTGATCTTGTACTTGCCCTTGGATCCGTCCGCGCAACGCTTGGCCAGGTAGGCCTGACCACCCTTCGCGGCCGACGGGTCGGCGTTACCGACGTCGGGGTTGATGTACCAGGTGAGGGTCGGGGTGCCCCCGGCGGAGTCGTCGCTGCCGCACGCAGCGAGCCCCATGCTGGCCACGAGGGCAGTCGCCGCGATGAACGCGGCACTGCGCCGAGGTGGCGTTCGGCCTGTCATGTGATCGCTCCTGTCGTGTCCTTTCGAGTGATCGGCATGTCCTACCACTCGCATGTGACAAATGTCACGACAAACCGACCTTACTGATGGTTGGGTCATTCGGGCCGTATCGCCGGTACCCCGTTTTGTCTCGATCCGGACACGACGACTATCCGACCGGAACCCCGTCGTCGTTCCAGGCGTACGCGCCCGATCCTGCCGCCGGGCATGCCCGGCACCGGAATACGCTGGTCCCGCATCGACGACAAGGAGCAAGCGATGGCCGAATTCGCCTACGAGGACCTGCTGCCCATCGGGCCCGACACCACGACGTACCGCAAACTCTCCGACGAGGCAGTCCGCACCGTCGAGGGCCCCGGCGGCCGAACCTTCCTCGAGGTCGATCCTTCGGCTCTGCAACTGCTTGCGTCCACCGCGATGCACGACATCGCGCACTACCTGCGCCCGGCGCACCTGAGCCAGCTGCGGGGGATCCTGGACGATCCGGACGCGTCCAACAACGACAAGTTCGTGGCACTCGACCTGCTGAAGAACGCGAACATCGCTGCCGCCGGCGTGCTACCGATGTGCCAGGACACCGGTACCGCAATCGTCATGGGCAAGAAGGGATCTCAGGTTCTCGTCGAGGGTGACGCCCCGGACGAGGCGGCGCTCAGCCGCGGTGTGTACGACGCGTACACCAAGCTCAACCTGCGCTACTCACAGATGGCTCCGATCACCACCTGGGAGGAGAAGAACACCGGCTCCAACCTGCCCGCACAGATCGAGTTGTACGCCGACACCCAGGCCGGGCACGAAACGACGTACAAGTTCCTGTTCATGGCCAAGGGCGGAGGCTCGGCGAACAAGTCGTTCCTCTACCAGGAGACCAAGGCGATCCTGAACCCTGACGCGATGCTGAAGTTCCTCGACGAGAAGCTCCGCTCGCTGGGTACGGCCGCGTGCCCGCCGTACCACCTGGCGATCGTCATCGGCGGCACGAGTGCCGAATTCGCTTTGAAGACAGCCAAGTACGCGTCCGCGAAGTACCTGGACGAACTGCCGACCAGTGGCTCGATGACCGCGCACGGCTTCCGCGACACCGAGCTCGAGGAGCGCGTGCTGGAGCTGACCCGCAATTTCGGTATCGGTGCGCAGTTCGGCGGGAAGTACTTCTGCCACGACGTGCGGGTGGTGCGCCTGCCCCGCCACGGCGCCTCGTTGCCCGTCGCGATCGCGGTGTCGTGCTCGGCCGACCGCCAGTGCCTGGGCAAGATCACGCCGGAGGGAGTGTTCATCGAACAGCTCGAAACCGACCCCGCGCGCTTCCTGCCCGAGACCACGCACGAGGAACTCGAGGACAAGGGCTCTGACGATGTCGTCGCGATCGACTTGAACCGACCGATGCCCGAGATCCTGGCCGAGCTGTCAAAGCACCCGGTCAAGACCCGACTGTCGCTCACGGGTCCGCTGGTCGTCGCCCGCGACATCGCCCACGCGAAGATCAAGGAACGCCTGGACGCCGGCGAGGAGATGCCGCAGTACCTCAAGGATCACCCCGTCTACTACGCGGGACCGGCCAAGACCCCCGAGGGCTACGCGTCCGGCTCCTTCGGCCCGACCACAGCCGGCCGCATGGACTCCTATGTCGACCAGTTCCAGGCCGCAGGTGGATCGATGGTGATGCTGGCCAAGGGCAACAGGAGCACGAAGGTCACCGACGCCTGCGACGCGCACGGCGGCTTCTACCTCGGATCGATCGGTGGCCCCGCTGCTCGCCTCGCGCAGGACTGCATCAAGAGCGTCGAGGTCGTCGAGTACGAGGAACTCGGTATGGAGGCGATCTGGAAGATCGAGGTCGAGGACTTCCCCGCGTTCATCGTGGTCGACGACAAGGGCAACGACTTCTTCGCTTCCACCGCGAGGCCGACCGCATTCACCATCACCACACGATTGGGGCTATGACATGGCATTCGACGACCTGCTCGAAGCGAACCGTACGTTCGCAGATGCGTTCTCGCTCAAGGGATTCGACGGCATAGCGAAGGCCGGTGTCGCCGTTGTCACCTGCATGGATTCACGAATCGACCCGCTCGGCATGCTCGGCCTGAAGCCCGGTGACGCGAAGATCTTCCGCAACCCCGGCGGACGCGTCAACGAGCCGGCCCTCGAGGCACTCGTGCTCGCGGTGCACCTGTTGAACGTCAACCGGATCGTCGTCATCCCGCACACCAAGTGCGCGATGGCGGCGCAGACCGAGGACGAACTGCACGCCAAGATCAACGAACTCACCGGCACCGACTCCACCTGGCAGCGATTCCATGTGGTCGACGACCAGCGCAAGGCGCTGCGCACCGACCTGATGAAGGTGCGCAGCCACCCGTTGATCGGCGAGCGCGCCGAGGTGGGCGGGTTCATCTACGACGTCGACACCGGCCTGCTCAAACCGCTCGACTGAAGCCGGCTCAACCCGCACGGGGCGTAGGGTCGGCGCATGAGTTCCGTGATGGCCCGCGCCGCGTACGAGACCCTCGAGCCGTATCACGTGCTCGCCTACTTCAACCCGCACAACGAGGCCGCTCAGCAGTCGCTCGGACTCGACCCGCTCGGCCTCTATTTCGGCGGACGCGCCGCACCGCTCGGACGGTGCACCGCCGCGGTCGTCGCGGCCACGTTCTACAACTTCAATCCGGCATACGTGAACCACGGTTGGAACGCGGCGCTGACCGCCGGCCTGTCCGAGGTGGACGCAGCGCGGACCCGTGCGGTGGATGCATCTCTGCGCGATGCGCTCGGTGACCGCGTCGAGGCTCCCGAACTCAGCGAGATGGTCGGCGCGCTGCGCGTAGCGATCGGCGAAGCGTCCTACGCCGGACGCCCGCTGGCCGCTGCGTGGGCCTTCGCGCCGTGGCCGGACGAGCCGCACCTGCAGTTCTGGCACGCGATCACGATCGCCCGCGAGTACCGCGGCGACGGTCACGTGGCGGCACTCGTCCTCGCCGGTCTCTCCCCCGCTGAGGCGTTGGTCTTCCATGAGGCCCCGCACCCCGACCCCGACCTGCGCCGACGCACCCTCGGGCGCAAGATCTCGCAGAAGACCCGCGGGTGGTCGGACGCCGATTGGGACGGCGCCGCAGAATCGTTGCGCGCCAAGGGAGTTCTTGGCGCCGACGGTGCGATGACCGACGCCGGCGCGAAGCTCTACGACGAGATGGAACGCGAGACCGACCACAGCGCGGCCTCGTTCTGGGCGCACGTACCCGATGCCGCCGGTCTGTTGGACACGGCGAAGCCGTTCGTGAAGGCAGTCATCGACACCGGCTACCTCCCGGGCACCAAGCGGAAGAGCTGATCGATGCGGGTCGTCTCTCTGGCCGTCCACCCCGTCAAGAGCACCGCGATCCGACCGGTCGAGAAGGCGTCCGTCACCCGTGCCGGACTGGCCGGCGACCGCGAGTGGATGGTCGTCAACGACTTCGGCGAGTTGATCTCCGCCCGTGAATTCCCGCCGCTGTTCAGCGTCGTGGCCGACAATGCTGCGACCGGGCTCGCCCAGGTGGCGCTGAGGCTGTCGGCGCCCGGCATCGAGCCGCTCACCGTCGACCTTCCGCACGACGGCGAGGAATGTTCGGTGCGAATGTTCACCCGTCCGCCGATGACCGCGCGGGCCGCCGGTACGCAGGCGGACGCCTGGCTCGACAGCGCCCTCGGCACCCAGGGATTCCATCTGGTGTGGTGCTCGAATCCGACTGCACGACACTTGAACCCGGAGTTCTCACGCCCGGACGACCATGCCGCTTTTCAGGACGGCTACCCGGTCACCCTGCTGTCGACGGCGTCCGTCGCTCGATTGCAGGACTGGGTGACCGAACACGCGGTGGAACGCGGCGAGGATGCTGCGACCATCGGATCCGACCGCTTCCGCTCGAACATCCTGATCGACGGCGTGCCCGAGGCGTTCGCCGAGGACGGCTGGAGCGGCGTCCGTATCGCAGACGTCGACTTCCGGGTCGCGAAACGGGTCGACCGATGCGTGATGACCACGATCGATCCACAGACCTATCGCACGGCGAAGGAACCGATCAGAACCCTTGCGCAGCACCGGCGTTCGGACGGCAAGACCTGGATGGCCGTTGCCCTCATCCCCGACTCCGAAGGCGAGATCTCCCTCGGCGACGAGGTCATCCCCCACACCTGAAAGTCGCACAACCGGCGACTCCACCCGCGCGTTCTACGGACGCAGGAAATCGACTGTCCGCAGTTCTTCGAGGTCAACTCGCCAGAACTGCGGACTTTCAGGTGGTGGCTCTAGAGCGCCAGCTCTGCTTGGACCACCTGCGCCAGACGCGCGGTCACCGACTCGGCAAGCTCAGCGGTCGGGGCCTCGGCCATCACCCGGACGACCGGCTCGGTACCCGAGGGACGCAGGAGCACGCGTCCGTCGGCGCCGAGCTCCGCGCTCGCCTGCGAGATCGCTTCCTGCACAGCGGCATTGCTTCCCACAGCCGCCTTGTCGACGCCCTTGACGTTGATCATGTGCTGCGGCAGGCGGGACATCACGGTGGCAAGTTCGGCCATCGTGCGGCCGGAGGATGCGACCTGCGCCGCCAGCATGAGTCCGGTGAGCACCCCGTCGCCGGTGGTGCCGACATCGGTCAGGATGACGTGGCCGGACTGCTCGCCGCCCAGGTTGTAGCTACTGCGACGCATCTCCTCGAGCACATAACGGTCACCGACCGCGGTCTGCTTGACCGTGATGCCATGCTGTTCCATCGCCTTGTGCAGCCCCAGGTTGCTCATCACGGTGGCCACCAGGGTGTCACCCGCGAGCGCACCGCGCTGCTTCATGCCGACCGCGAGGATCGCCATGATCTGGTCGCCGTCGACCTGGCTGCCGGACGCGTCGACCGCGAGGCAGCGGTCGGCGTCGCCGTCGAAGGCCACGCCGAAGTCGGCACCCGCCTTCACGACGGTCGCCTGGAGCTTGTCCAGGTGGGTGGAGCCGTAGCCGTCGTTGATGTTGAGACCGTCGGGCTCGGCGCCGATGACGGTGACCTTCGCACCTGCGCGGCGGAACGCATCCGGGCCGACCTCGCTGGCCGCACCGTGGGCGGCATCGATGACGACATGCAGCCCGTCGAGCGAGTGCGGCAGCGACGAGAGCAGCCGATCGGTGTAGCGCGCAGCACCTTCGGTGAACGGGCGGACGCGTCCGACGGCGGCACCGGTCGGACGGTCGGGGGTGGCGTCCATCGCCTCTTCGATGCGGTCCTCGACCTCATCAGGCAACTTGTGGCCACCGAGAGCGAAGAACTTGATGCCGTTGTCCGGCATCGCGTTGTGGCTTGCCGAGAGCATGACGCCGAAGTTGGCGCCGAGGTCTGCGGTGAGGAACGCGACGGCGGGCGTCGGCAGAACGCCGACGTCGTACACGTCGACTCCACTGGAGGCCAGGCCGGCGATGACCGCGGCGGAGAGGAACTCACCCGAGGCGCGCGGGTCGCGTCCCACGACCGCGGTCATGCGTTCGCCGCCGCCGGTGATCGTGCGTCCGAAGACCCTGGCTGCTGCCTCGGACAGCCGCAGCGCCTTGTCGGCGTTGATCACCGGGCCGTTGGCCAGTCCTCGTACTCCATCGGTGCCGAACAGACGCGTCACTTACTCACCTAGCTTCGATCGATGCCGGAGCCACGACGGACCCCTTGTTTGACTTGCTCACACTCCCTTGGGCTCGCAGCCCTGAGGCGGAGCATCCGGACGAGTGTACGCCCGACGGCGTCCGGTGCCGCTGATCCGGCCACGGCCGACGCGCTGACCAGGCACGACGGCCTAGGATCGAGGGCGATGTCACAGCCACGCAGGGCCCTCGCCCACCCGTTGCGGTCGCGCATCGTCGCGCACCTGCGCATTGACGGTGCCGCCACCGGAGCCGAGCTGGCCCGCGTCCTGGAGACCAACACCGGCGTCATCAGCTACCACCTGCGCGTGCTCGAGGCGGCCGGCCTGGTCGAGGACACCGGCCTGGGCAACGCCAAGACCCGGGTCTGGGCGATCGCCGACGACGAGGACGACGACGAGTCCTTCAACGACGTCGCGGAGGACGACCCCACCGGGCGCTGGCTCGATCACGACTACGTCGACCATTTCGCCCAGCGGGCGCACCGCTGGATCGACGATCAGGACGCGTGGGCTTCGATCTGGCAGGAGTCGTGCGGCCTGCGCGATGTGCCGGTCCTGGCGACCGAGGAGCAGTTCGTCGCTTATCTGGCCGAGCTGGACGAGCTCAACGAGCGCTACCGACGCATCGGTGCGGGTAGTCCGGGAGCCAAGCGGGTGGCGGTCTTTCTCGCGCCGTATCCCGTCGACCCGCCGCAGTAGCTCGTTGGGCCTTCGGGGCCGGGCCTTCGAGTGGTCGCCTTTTCGGGCAAGACAGAACAGAAGGACGAACGCCCCGTCGCACTGAGCGACGGGGCGTTCGAGGAAAAGCGTCGGATCAACGCTTGGAGTACTGCGGTGCCTTACGGGCCTTCTTGAGACCGGCCTTCTTGCGCTCCGGGACGCGAGCGTCACGGGACAGGAAGCCTGCCTTCTTCAGGGCCGGACGGTTGAGCTCCTCGTCGACACCGTTCAGCGAACGGGCGACACCCAGGCGGACGGCGCCGGCCTGGCCGGAGGGGCCACCGCCGTGGACGCGCACGAGCACGTCGTATGCGCCGTCGAGCTCGAGCAGCGTCAGCGGCTCGTTGACGATCTGCTGGTGCACCTTGTTGGGGAAGTAGGCCTCGAGCGTGCGGCCGTTGATCTTCCACTCGCCCGTTCCCGGGACGATGCGGACGCGGGCCACGGCCTGCTTGCGGCGGCCGGTGGCACCGCCCGGTGCCGAAGCGGACGGGCGGCGGGTCGGCTCGCTCGTCGGGGCCTCGGTGGACTCGCTGGTGTACGAGCTCAGGGTGGGCTCGTCGGCCTCGAGGGCCTCGTTGTCGATCTGCTGGTCAGCCACGATTCTCCTTGAAAACTATGTAACCGGGGGCGCTTACTGCGCGACCTGGTTGATCTCGAACGGAACGGGCTGCTGCGCAGCGTGCGGGTGTTCGGAACCCGTGTAGACCTTCAGCTTGGCCAGCTGGTTGCGGCCGAGCGAGGTGTGGGGCAGCATGCCGCGGACGGCCTTCTCGACGGCCTTCGCCGGGTCCTTGGCCATGAGCTCGGTGTAGGACACCGACTTCAGGCCACCCGGGAAGCCCGAGTGACGGTAAGCGCGCTTCTTCTCCAGCTTCGCACCGGTCAACGCGACCTTGTCGGCGTTGATGATGATGACAAAGTCACCGGTGTCGATGTGCGGAGCAAAGGTCGGCTTGTGCTTGCCGCGCAGCAGCGTCGCGGTCTGGGCCGCGAGGCGGCCGAGAACGACGTCGGTGGCGTCGATGACGTGCCACTTGCGGTCGGCCTGAGCGGCGACGGTCGTGGGCGTGTAGGTACGCACTCGTCTTTCCTTCTGGTCTGTCGGGTGGTCCGCTCGGTGGAGCGGATCGGCCTGCCGCACTGGGCGCAGGCAACTGTTCAATGATAGGGAGCGCACGAGCGTCCACCCAAATCAGGCGATTCCCTTGCGTAGCAACGAAATCAAACCGCTTGGAGCGACGTCCGCACACTGCCGGGCGATCAATTGCACAACTTCTGTGCAAAAAGTCCACTCGGCGGTGGCATCGCCCGCGACCTCGAACCGCGGCTGATCAATCGAGCGTGCGCACCGATCGAGCCTGTTGGGCGCGAGCGGCCAGCTCGGCGTCCGGCGGATAGGCAACTTCTTCGAGGCTGAGGCCGTGCGCCGGCATCACCGCCACACCGGGATCACGGACGGCGGCCGTCAGCACCTGCTCGGGCCAGTCGACAGGGCGCCGCCCCTCCCCGACCGGGACGATCGCACCGACCAGGGCACGCACCATCGAGTGGCAGAAGGCGTCCGCGACGACAGTGCCTTCGAGCACACCGTCAGCAGCGCGCGCCCAGTCGTGGCGCAGCAGCGTCCGGACGGTGGTGGCACCTTCGCGCTTCTTGCAGAAGGCGGCGAAGTCGTTGAGCCCCAACAGTTTCGCGGCTGCTTCGTCCATCGCGTCGAGGTCGAGGGGCGACTTGATCCAGACGGTGTCGCGCCGGCGCAGCGGGTCACGGAACGCGTCGGCGTCGGCGATCCGGTAGAGGTAGCGACGCGAGCTGGCGGAGAAGCGAGCGTCGAAGCCCGGCCGAGCGAGCGACACTGAATGGACGACGACGTCGTCCGGCAGCACTCCGTTGAGACGCGTGACCGCGGCGTCCACCGGGTCGCGGTCCGAGCGCCCGGGCAGTTTGGCCAGCAGTTCTTCGTCGACGTCCAGGTGGCAGACCGAACCGCGCGCGTGCACGCCTGCGTCGGTCCGCCCGGCGACCGTGAGTTTGGGTGCATCGGCGCGCAGGATCGTCGCCCAGGCCTTGGCCAGTTCGTCCTCGACCGTGCGCCGTCCGGGTTGCGCAGCCCAGCCGGAGAAGTCCGTGCCGTCGTAGCCGAAATCCACCCGTAGTCGCACGTCGGCAGCCTAACGACTCGCGGAGCCGGTGGCCGCCCTGAACCGCAAAGGGATGTTTGCAAGTCGTCATGGTGGTTCAGGAGAGCCTCATGCCGATCCGGCTCGCAGAGTTCCTCGGCGATCTCGACACTTCGGGCGCCGTCATGGGACGACCGGCTGGTCAACGGCGCGGCCGAGATCTTGGACGATTGTTCATTTTCCGGCACGTGGTGAAGACAGGCGTGCGACGATGCCGCCCATGGCCGGCCCCCGTCACTCCCACGCCTCCCAGCGTGCTGCGGTGGCGGCGGCGTTCCTGGGGCAGGGGCTGGTCTTCATCTCGCTCACCACCCGGTTGCCGCAGATGCAGAACAAGCTCGAGCTCAGCCCGGGCGACATGTCGGTGCTGCTGCTCGGACTCGTCCTCGCATCCGGCCTCGGCTCGCTGGCCGGCGAGTGGATCGCTCCCCGCCGCGGCAGCGCGCCCGCGCTGCGGGTCGGCTTCGGACTGATGGCACTCACACTCCCGCTGCTCGCGCTGGGTACGAACATGCTCACTGCGGGTCTGTCGATGGCGGCGTACGGGCTCGCGGTCGGGCTCGTCGACGCCGGCAGCAACATGCAGGGCGTCGCCGTCGAGCACGAATACGCGCGCCCGATCATGCCCACCTTCCACGGTGCCTGGACGCTGGGCGGCATCCTCGGAACATTGGGCGCCCTTGCGACACATACGATTTCGTTCGAACTGGCGGCGCTCGGACTCGCTGTCATCCCTGCGGCGCTGGTGTTCGCTCCGTACCTGAAGGTGGGCGGACCGATCGTCCCGATCGGCGAGAAGAAGGGCGAGAGCAGAACGTCCGTACCGTGGCGTCGCATCCTGCTGGTCGGTGCCGCAATGGTGCTGTTCTACATGGCCGACACCGCCGTCACCGCCTGGGGACCGACGTACCTCGACAAGCAGTTCGCCGCGTCGGCGGCGATGGTCTCGATCGCCACGCTCCCCTATCTGATCGCCTCCTTGCTCGGACGCGGTGCCGGCGACCATTTGGCCCACCGTTTCGGCGCCGTGCCGCTCGTCAGCGCCGCAGCCGTGCTCGGCGCGATCGGACTCACGACGGTCGTCTTCGCACCGGCGGGCTGGGTCGCGATGCTGGGGTTCACGGTGATGGGTCTCGGTATCTCGGTCATCGCGCCGCTGTCGTACTCCGCCGCGGCGTCCATCGCCCGGGAATCACTGACCAATCCTGATCCCGCCATGGTGCGCGCCGAGGTCGACGCGATCATCGCGCGGTTCAACCAGTTCAACTACGTCGGCGCACTCCTCGGCGCCGTGATGACCGGGGCCGTGGGCAACGACAACCTGTGCCTCGGATTCGCGGTGCCGATGGTGCTCGTGCTGGCGATCCTGCCGCTGGCCAAGGCTTTTCGAACCTGAGTGTCGGCAGCGGCGTCTACCCTGAGGACCGTTCCGAATCCTGGGGGAAAGCAATGGACGTACGCCGGCGCAGCCATCGAGCCACCCGACTGCTCGCACTCGCCCTCGCCGGGTCGCTCCTTGCCGGGTGCAACGGGATCGACACGTCGGTGACCCCGGCGCCCACGTCGAGCGGCACGTCCGAACCGAGCGGCCCGGACACATCGACGTCCGGCGATCGGCCGTCGGAACCGAACCTTCCTCCCGTGCCCGACAAGCCCTCGGATCTGTCTGCGGCACAGTCGAACCCGGTCGAGGACAGTTACTACCCACACCGCGGTGAGCCCTACCTCGACACTCTCCACTACGACCTCGCGCTCGACTGGAAGCCCAGCACGAAGACGCTCACCGGCAAAGCGAAGATCACCTTCCGGGTCACCGAGCAGCGCACCGACGTCCAGTTCGACCTCGGTTCCCCGCTCACCGTCAACGCGACCACTCTCGACGGAAAACCGGTCACCTCGAGCCGCGGCGACAGCGTCCTCAAGATTGCGACCGGCACGCTCGACAAGGGCAGCCGCCACGAACTCGTGGTCGACTACTCCGGCACCCCGGCGCCCGTCCCCGCACCGTCCGAACGCAGCGACCAGGACGAAGGGCTCGGCTTCACCGTGTCGCCCGACGGCACCGCCTGGACGATGCAGGAGCCGTTCGGGGCGTTCACCTGGTACCCGGTCAATGACCAGCCGGCCGACAAGGCGTTCTACGACGCGACACTCACTGCTCACGAGGGCACGAAGGGCGTGTTCAACGGTCGCCCCGGCCCGGAGAAGGTCACCGGCGAGACCAGCGTGCGCAGGTTCCACCTCGATCAGCCGGCATCGTCCTATCTGACCACTGTGGCCTTCGGTGAGTACGCGCTGCTCACCGACAAGGGTCCTCGCGATCTGCCGCTGTTCTACTGGTACCGCCCCGATCGCTCCGACCGAACGCGTGTCGTCGACGGTCTGAAGAAGTCGCCCGAGATCCTGACCTGGCTGGAGAAGTACCTCGGGCCCTACCCGTTCGCGACCGGCGGCTCGCTGATGGTGCCGTCGGATTCGGCGATGGAGACCCAGACGATGAACACGATGGGCGACAGCACCGCGAATCAGCGCGAATACTTCCTGCCCACCCTCGCCCACGAGTACGCACACCAGTGGGTCGGTGACGTCATCTCCCCGGTCGACTGGCGTGACGTGTGGCTGAACGAGGGTCTGGCTCTCTTCCTCCAGGCGAAGTACGAGGACCACGCCGGCTTCTCGCCGTACGAGATGACCATGAGTGGTTACCGGTCGATGGAACCCGGTCTGCGCCGTCAGTCCGGCCCTCCCGGCAAGTACGACAAGGACGACTTCGCAGCCTCCAACGTCTACGTGTGCGGGGCCGTGATGTACGACCGCATGGCCACCGCCTACGGCGACAAGTTCTGGGCGGCGCTGAAGACCTGGCCGTCGGTCAAGAAGTACGGCAACGTCACCCGCGACGACCTCATCAAGCACTTCAGTGACAAGATCGGCGTCGATCTGAAGACCTGGATCACGACGTGGTTGGAGAGCGAGACGACGCCGACACAAGAGCCGCCGGCCGCCTGACAGACGGGTGCGGATCCACGGTGGTCCAGTAGGTGCGGACCCACGGTGGTCGAGTAGGCGCGGATCCACGGTGGTCGAGTAGGTGCGGATCCACGGTGGTCGAGTAGGTGCGGAGCGTTAGCGGAGTGCCGCGATCGAGACCACGCCACCTCGACGGGGAAGCGCTCAGAACGGGGCGGCTGCGATCCAGTCGTACAGCTCGGAGTAGCTCAGTGAGCCATCCTTCGTGCCCACCTGGATGTGGATGTCCTTCTTGTCAGCAGCGTTGTACCGCACCAGGATCCAGCTGCCCGCCACCGGATCGTTGAGGTGGTAGGTACGCAGCTTCGTGCCGTGCGCGACGACCGGGAGCGGTGGGACGCCGTCGACCATCGCGTCCTGTGCGCGTTGCCCGTCCCCCGGCTTGTAGACCACCAGATCGACATCGATCACCGGCTTGCTCGGTCCCTGCTGCCGCACCGCGCAGATGAACCGGTACGAGCTCTGCACCTTACGGAACGACTTATCCTCGTCGTTCGGCGAACACAGCATGTTCTGGTAGCCCTCGGCCGACGGTGACTGTGGGAAAAGGTTCGGCCACATCGCCAGCACCGGAGCACCCTTGCGCCACAGATCGTCCTCGGTGGGCTTCGTGCTGGTCGAAGCGGTCGTGCGAGTGGCGGTGGTCGTGCCGATCACCATCCGTTTCTGGTCCGCGTCCGCCCCCAGCACCTGCCACAGTCCGACTCCGCCGACCCCGAGGAGCGCAGCAACACCGACGGCCGGCAGGAGCATCCGATTCCGCTTCGTCGCAGCAGGCACGGCAGGGGCCGCCAGGCTCGTCCGGAAGTGCTGCATCAACTGCGCACAGTTGTCGTATCGATCAGCAGCGCGTTTGCTCATCGCCCGCTGCAGTGCGACGGCCGCGGCCTTCGGAATGTCGGGACGCTCGACGTCCGCCGAAGGTATCGGGGCGTTCAGGTGACCCATGATCGCCGTCCGCGCCGGGCCGGGGTACGGGCCGTGGCCGGTCAGCAGTGCGAACACGGTGCACGCCAGGGAGTACTGGTCGGAGCGCCCGTCGGTCGGATCACCGGCGAGTTGTTCCGGGGACGCGTACGCCGCGGTCGCCCGGACGCCGTCCAGGCTGCCGGTGATGTCGACCGGCGCGGTGGAATCCTCGCCGGGCGAAGCACCGCCCACGTCCGCTGCCTGTTCCAACCGGGCGATGCCGAAGTCGGTGATCAGCGCACGTTCGGACTGCCCGTGCTCGGCGCGGGCAAGCATGATGTTGGCAGGCTTCACGTCGCGATGCACCACACCGCGGCAGTGTGCAGCGTCCAGTGCTTCGGCGATCTGCGTCCCGATGTGCACCACACGACCCAGCGGCAGCGGACCGTCGCTGCGCAGCAGGCTGTCGGCGTCCACCCCGTCGATGAGTTGCATGGAGATCCACGGGTGGCCGTCCTCGATGCCGCGATCGAGCACTCCGACGATGTTCGGGTGGTCCAGCCGCGCGATGGTCTCGGCCTCGCGCTCGAAGCGGGCAGCGGCACCCTGGTCGGTGGCGTCCGCCGTCAGTAACTTCAGCGCCACCTGGCGTGGCAGGCGCGGATGATCGACCGCGTACACCGCGCCCATGCCACCGGCGCCCAGACGTCGTTGCACCCGGAAGCCGGCGAAGATCTCCCCCTGCCGGAGCGTCCTGCCCATGACGCAGGACCCTAGTTGCAGATTCGGCAGATGCGAACCGGCGCCGCTCCCTCTCGGGAACGACGCCGGTCACGCGTGCGTGAGGACTCAGGCCTCCTGCTGGACCTTTTCGCCATCGGCCGGCTCGGAGCCGGCCGCAGCGTCCTCGGTGTCGCCCAGGGGCGCGGGAGCGGTCGCCTCGTCAGCAGCCTCCGCGTCCTTGGCGGAACGCTTGGTGGCAGCCTCGGCCTCGGCGACGACAGCGCGCTTCGGCTTGGCGTTGACGGGCTCGCGGACGAGCTCGATCACGGCCATCGGAGCGTTGTCGCCCTTGCGCGGGGCGATCTTGGTGATGCGGGTGTAACCACCCTGACGGTCGGTCATGTCCGGCGCGATCTCGACGAAGAGACGGTGGACGACACCCTTGTCACGAATGACGGTCATCACGCGACGACGGGCGTGCAGGTCACCGCGCTTGGCGAAGGTGATCAGACGCTCGGCCAGCGGACGAAGGCGCTTGGCCTTGGCCTCGGTGGTGGTGATCCGGTCGTGCTCGAACAGCGACTGCGCCAGGTTGGCGAGGATGAGCCGCTCGTGCGCGGGACCGCCACCGATGCGGGGGCCCTTGGTAGGGGTAGGCATGATTTCTCCTGTTGGTCTTTGCTACGCGAAAAGCGTTGCGGCTCAGTACTGCTCGTCCTCGGCGAAGCTGATCTCGTCAGCGTCGTCCTCGTAACGGTCGGCAATCGCGCTCGCGTCGAACCCGGGCGGGCTGTCCTTGAGCTGAAGGCCCATCTCGTGCAGCTTGTCCTTGACCTCGACGATCGACTTCGTACCGAAGTTGCGGATGTCGAGAAGGTCGGCCTCACTGCGTCCCACGAGCTCACCCACGGTGTGGATGCCCTCGCGCTTGAGACAGTTGTACGAGCGGACGGTGAGGTCGAGGTCCTCGATCGGCAGTGCCATGTCGGCGGCCAGCGCGGCGTCGGTGGCCGACGGACCCATGTCGATGCCCTCGGCCTCGACGTTGAGCTCGCGAGCCAGACCGAACAGCTCGACCAGCGTCTTACCGGCCGACGCCATCGCGTCGCGGGGAGCCATCGAGTTCTTGGTCTCGACATCGACGATCAGCTTGTCGAAGTCGGTGCGCTGCTCGACACGGGTGGCTTCCACCTTGTAGGTGACGGCCAGCACCGGCGAGTAGATCGAGTCGACCGGGATGCGACCGATCTCCTGGTCTGCGGACTTGTTCTGGTTGGCCGAGACGTAGCCGCGACCGCGCTCGACGGTCAGCTCCATCTCGATCTTGCCCTTGTCGTTCAGGGTGGCGATCACCAGGTCGGGGTTGTGCACCTCGACACCGGCCGGCGGCGCGATGTCCGCCGCGGTGACGACGCCCGGGCCCTGCTTGCGCAGGTACATGACGACCGGCTCGTCGTGCTCGGAGGAGACGACCAGACCCTTGATGTTCAGGATGATCTCGGTGACATCCTCCTTGACCCCGGGGATCGTGGAGAACTCGTGCTGCACACCGTCGATGCGCAGGCTGGTGACCGAGGCACCCGGGATGCTCGAGAGCAGGGTGCGACGAAGGGAGTTGCCGAGGGTGTAACCGAAGCCCGGCTCGAGCGGCTCGATGACGAACCGGGAGCGGTTCTCGGAGACAACTTCCTCCGAGAGGACGGGACGCTGTGCGATGAGCACGTTGTTTCCTTTCCACAGGCGACCGCTATTTGACGCCTGACGAAACCTGATCGGGCTCTGTCCCCCGGATCAGGGTTGTGCCGTGAAGAGCGACCGATTCCCGGGTTCGCTTGCAGGACAAGCGAACCCGGGAAGTCGAATCAGTTCTTCGAGTAGAGCTCCACGATGAGCTGCTCGGTGAGCGGCACGTCGATCTGCTCGCGGGTCGGCAGCTGGTGGATCAGCACCTGCAGGCTGCCCGGGACGACGTGCATCCACGCCGGGATCGGACGGTCGCCGACGGTCTCGCGGGCCAGCTGCAGCGGGAACTTCTCGCGCGACTTCTCACGGACGGTGATGATGTCGTACTGCTCCACGCGGTAGCTCGGGACGTCGACGCGCACGCCGTTGACCTCGAAGTGACCGTGGCTGACCAGCTGGCGGGCCGCACGACGGGTGCGGGCCAGACCGGCGCGGTAGATCACGTTGTCGAGGCGCGACTCGAGGATGATGAGCAGGTTCTCACCGGTCTTGCCGGAGCGGCGAGCCGCTTCCTTGTAGTACCGGACGAACTGCTTCTCCATGACGCCGTAGGCGAAGCGAGCCTTCTGCTTCTCCTGCAGCTGGGTCAGGTATTCCTTCTCCTGCACCCGACCGCGGCCGTGCTGGCCGGGCGGGAAGGGGCGCATCTCGAAGTTCTTGTCGCCGCCGACGAGGTCGGTCTTGAGGCGACGCGACTTCTTGGTGATGGGACCGGTGTAACGGGCCATGTCATTTTCTCCTTGAAGTTCTCGTCAGCTCAGCTGCGACGCTTGGGCTGGCGGACACCGTTGTGCGGCTGCGGGGTGACGTCGGAAATCGCGCCGACCTCGAGGCCGGCCGCGGCCAACGAACGGATCGCGGTCTCGCGGCCCGAACCCGGGCCCTTCACGAAGACGTCGACCTTGCGCATGCCGTGATCCATGGCGCGGCGGGCAGCAGCCTCAGCAGCCATCTGGGCGGCGTACGGGGTGGACTTACGCGAGCCCTTGAAACCGACCTGGCCGGCCGAGGCCCACGAAATCACTGCACCGGTGGGGTCAGTGATGGAAACGATGGTGTTGTTGAACGTGCTGCGGATGTATGCGTGACCAGCGGCAACGTTCTTCTTCTCCTTGCGGCGCACCTTCTTGGCGCCCGCAGCCGTACGGCTCTTGGGAGGCATGAACTTTCTCCTACGGGTAAGACTTCAGCGAATGGGTTGGCACGCGATTGCGTGCCCGACTGGCCGGAAGGCCTGGATTACTTGGCCTTCTTCTTGCCGGCGACCGTCTTCTTCGGACCCTTGCGAGTACGAGCGTTGGTCTTCGTGCGCTGGCCGTGGACCGGCAGGCCACGGCGGTGGCGCAGGCCCTGGTAGGAACCGATCTCCACCTTGCGGCGGATGTCCGCGGCAACCTCACGTCGCAGGTCGCCTTCGAGGCGGTACTGCTCCAGGTTGTCGCGAAGCTTGACGAGTTCCTCTTCGCTGAGGTCGCGAACCCGGGTGTCCGGGTTCACGCCCGTGGCGGCGAGCGCCTCGGCGGCGCGGGTCTTGCCCACACCGTAGATGTACGTGAGGCCGACCTCGACGCGCTTGTCGCGCGGCAGGTCGACACCGATGAGTCGTGCCATGTCGGCTTTCTCCTGTGCTTTTCGTCCGGAGGTCTGGTGCAGTCGCCGGTCCCGTGTTCACTCAGGAGCGAGTGGTGCGGGTCTTCGGCCTCCGAGCCGAAGGTGACGTCCTGTTCCTCAGCTGAGGAACGGGGGTCGGGCGCTGCGATGGTTCGCCTCGTCCAGGTGAACGGGGCGATCTTCAGTTTTTCGTCTGCGTCTTGCTCGAAGACACGACTCGTGCGGGTTTGGTCAGCCCTGGCGCTGCTTGTGGCGAGCGTTCTCGCAGATGACCATGACCCGGCCGTTACGGCGGATCACCTTGCACTTGTCGCAGATCTTCTTGACGCTCGGCTGGACCTTCATCTGCCTACTGTCTTCGGATCAGGCCGCGACTCACCCATCACTGGACAGGTCTCGGCGGTGTGCGATTGCGATCAGCGGTAGCGGAAGACGATGCGGCCGCGGGTCAGGTCATACGGGGAAAGCTCGACCACAACACGGTCCTCGGGGAGGATCCTGATGTAGTGCTGACGCATCTTTCCCGAGATGTGTGCGAGCACCTTGTGACCGTTCGTGAGCTCCACCCGGAACATTGCGTTCGGGAGAGCTTCGACGATCGTGCCCTCGATCTCGATGACACCGTCCTTCTTGGCCATATCCTCCACATACTCACTGGTCAACGGTTCCGCCCCGGATGGGCGGCCCTGTGGTTGCGGATCGGGGTGTTGTCAAGACATACCGAACCGACGCACCAGCTTACGCCGGGTGGCCCACTGCGCCCAAATCGAGCGGATTCGGGTGGGCTCAGCGGACGATGCGGTCGGGCGTGTCCTCGCCGAGGGCCAGCAGGTGCAGGTCGTCCGCGGTGATCAGCAGAGTCGCGACCGCGTACTCGACCAGCACCATCCGACGGTTCACTGCAAGATCGCTCTCCGATCCGCGCAGACCGCGGACGCCGGCGCGCGCGAGTTTGTCGCACACGTTGTCGAGCTTGCGGTTGAACTTGGTCTGCGTCCACCCCAGTCGCTTGGCGGCGTCGGCGGAGGTCGGGATCTGCCACGCACCCGACCCGCTGTACTTCAGCATCGGCTCGGCGAGTGCGACGATCGCCTGCAGCTGCGAGACGGTGAAGGTCGTCGGCGCGATCGTGGTCTTGCCGCGGCCGGGATCGACGACATGCGGCGTGGACTCGAAGATGTCGGTGTTCGTGGTGAGTTCGAGTTCGTAGGTGGTTGCGCCCGCGGAGAAGGTGACCACCGAGGGTGAGAACACGATCGGGACGCCGGCACCGGGCGCGACGGTCGAGCGCATCAGGCCGCTGCCGCCGGTGATGGTCGCGGGCAACCTACTGCCGACGTTGTGCATCCACCACAGCCCGTCGCGATGCGCGAACTCCAGGAAATGACGGTGCAGGTACCCGTTGTCGTCCAGTTCGAGGTCGCCGGTGCGCCCGACGGTGAACGTGTGTTCCGGGGAGACCTCGAAGATCTCGCCTGCGAAATCGATCGTGAGTCTCGCCCCTGACATGGGCGTCAGTGTGCCACGGACTCAGGACGGATAAATCGTCACGGCCGTCGCCTTCACCGAGTAGAAGGCGCGCTTGCCGGGGTACAGGTCCAACTCCCCCACCGAGGACGCGGTCAGGTCGGCGAGCAGGGTGTGTCCGGCGCGGTCGTGCGCGCGTACCCGCACCTGCGCATCCCGCGGTTCGAGCTCGACGACGGTGACCTCGAAGGTGTTGCGCGGACTGCCGTGCGGCGGCGTCTCGTACACGGCGACGGCGTTCGGGCTGAAGACCGCGAGCGCAGACTCCCCCGTCGCGAGCTGCTCGGTCGGTGCCCCGGAGACGTCGACACCGTGCGCATCGACCAGGTGGGTTCCGGACGCTGCGGTGCCGTTGATCAGGTTGAGTCCGGCGATACGAGCGGTGAACGGAGTACGCGGGCGGGCGATGACGTCCTGGGTGGGGCCGTCCTCGACGATTCGTCCGTGGTCCAGCACGATCAGCCGGTCGGACAGCAGCAAGGCGTCGAGGACGTCGTGGGTCACGATCAGCGCGGACCTGTCGGCGAGCACCCGCTTGAGAACGCGACGTAGCAACGGGGCGGCTGCGACGTCGAGGGCCGCCATCGGTTCGTCGAGCAGCAGCAATGACGGTCTTGCGGCGAGCGCCCGGGCGATCGCGACACGTTGTGCCTGCCCCCCGGAAAGCTGCGCCGGCCTGCGGTCGACGAACTCGGACGCGTCGACCTCGTCGAGGAAGGTCTCGGCGGTGGCGCGTGCCTGCTTCGCCGTCGCGCCCGACGCCCGTGGGCCGAAGGCGACGTTGTCGAGCACCGACAGGTGCGGGAACAGCAACGGATCCTGGGCCAGCAGGGTGACCCCGCGGGCGTGCGGCGGCACGAAGGTCCTCTCGTCGAAGAGCGTGCGATCGTCGAGGACGGCGCGGCCGGTGTCGGGACGCAACAGCCCGGCGATGAGCGACAGCACCGTCGACTTGCCGGCGCCGTTCGGGCCGAGGATCGCGACGTGCTCCCCCGGCTTCACCTCGAGCGCGACGTCGAGCCCTCTGGTTTCGTGGGATGCTCGCAGCGACAGAGCCCCGGTCATCGGTCCCGCCTGCCCTGCGCCAGTGCGACGACGAGCACCGCGACCACGACCAGGACGAGGGAGAGCGCGACCGCGGCGTCGGCGTCCGACTCACGTTGCAGGTAGATCTCCAATGGCAGGGTGCGGGTGACTCCCTGCAGGCTGCCGGCGAAGGTCAGGGTTGCCCCGAACTCACCGAGCGAGCGGGCGAACGCGAGCACCGCTGCGGACAACACCCCGGGCAGCACCAGCGGCAGCGTCACCCGGATGAGCACGAAGGTCGGCGTGCCGCCGAGTGTGGAAGCCACCTGTTCGTAACGCTGACCGACGCTGCGCAACGTGCCTTCGAGGCTGAGCACGAGGAAGGGCAGCGCCACGAAGGTCTGGGCGAGGACGACTGCGGTCGTCGAGAACGCGATCTGTACGCCCAGGACGTCGAGCGTGCTGCCCAGCAGACCGCGTCGCCCGAACGTGTAGAGCAGCGCGATACCGCCGACCACCGGCGGCAGTACGAGGGGCAGGAGCACCAGCGATCGAACGACACGTTGTCCGGGAAAACTGTTGCGCGCCAACACCATTGCCATGGGGACACCGAGAATCAGACAAAGGACGGTGGAGGCGCTCGAGGTCCTCAGGCTGAGGGCGAGAGCGTCCCGCGACGCATCCGAGGTGACCAGTCCGGGGAAACGCGCCCAGTCGACCTTCGCAATCATCGCGACCAGCGGCAGCAGCACGAACACCGCCCCCAGGGCCGCGGGGGCGTAGACCCACCGCGGCAGGCCGGTGTAGTCCGATCGCCGCGTTGTGCGCACGGGTTCGCGCCTCACTCGACCGGGAACGCTTGCTGGAAGCCGGCGTGCCCCAGGACACTCTGCCCCTTCGGCGCGGCAACCGCACCGATGAATGCCTTCGCCAGATCGGACTGCTCGCTCGCGCGGAGGACGGCGATCGGGTACTTGTTGCGCGCCGCCCTCGACTGCTCGAAGTCGATGCCCTCGACCTTGCCCGCCGCGCCCCTGACATCGGAGTGGTAGACGAGGCCGGCGTCCGCCTCGCCGGTGACGACCTTGTTCAGCACGTCGGTGACCGACGACTCCTCGCTCACCGGCTTCAGGGTGAGGCTCGCGGCACGCAGCACCTTCTGGGTCGCTGAACCACACGGCACCTGCGGCGCGCAGACCACGACCTTGATGCCGCTCCCGGTGAGGTCGGCGAGTGAGTTGATCTTCCTCGGGTTCTTCGGCGGCACCGCGATCTGCAGGATGTTCGAGGCGAACACCGTGGAGCCGCCGGCCAGCAGTCCGTCGTCCGCGACCTTCTTCATGTTCGCTGGATCTGCCGATGCGAAGACGTCGGCCGGCGCGCCCTGTTTCAACTGAGTGGCGAGGTCGGAGGACCCAGCGAAGTTGAACTCCACCGTCACGCCGGGGTTCTTCTCCTCGAAGGTCGCGCCGATCTCGGTGAAGGCCTGTTTCAGCGAGGCCGCAGCGTAGACCCGCAGGACCTTCGCGTCCGGTTCGTCGCCGGAGCAGCCGGTGGTACCAGCGGCCACTGCCACGCACACAACGACCGCCGAGAAAATTTTCACGAGATGCCCCCGGCGGTCTCGACGATGACATTGGTCGACTTGACGACGGCGACCGCGACCGAACCGGGTTCGAGGCTGAGTTCGCGGGCGGCCTCGCTCGACATGAGCGACACGACGCGGAAGGGTCCGCACTGCAGTTCGACCTGCGCCATCACCTTGTCCATCACGACCTCGGTCACGATGCCGACGAACCTGTTGCGCGCCGAACGTCCGACGGACGACGGGTCGGCCATGGCGCCGGACGGGTGCTCCTTGGCGAACTGTGCGAGGACCCGTCCGTCGATCACCTTGCGATTGCTGGCGTCCGTCGTTGCCGGGAGGCTGCCGTTGTCGACCAGCCGGCGGACCGTGTCATCACTGACCCCGAGGAACGCAGCGGCGTCCTTGATCCGTATCTGCGGCATTGTCGAATGCTACAGGTCTCATTTGCGGAGATCTGTGGATGAGTCGATTCGAGCGTGCCAGCGGTTTCGGCGCGTGCACCTTCGTCCCTCAGGCGCCCGGCTCAACCAGCGAGAAAGACCGGCTCACCCGTCCCCGCTGGTTGAGCCGTACACCCCACCCGCTGGTTGAGCCATACGCGCGACGAAGGAGGGCGTATGCGCCGAAACCACGGTGAGATGCGCTGGTAGGCGACCACAGGGACTTCCGAGAAGATCAGCGGTCCCGGCGCGAGGTCAGTCGGCGAGCGGGCCGAAGGGCAGGCCGCGCGCTTCCAGTTCGGCTCGTCCACCGTCCAGAGCAGTCAACACCCACAGACCGTCGTCGGTGAGCGCGACCGTGTGCTCCCAGTGCGCCGCACGCGATCCGTCCTCGGTGACGACCGTCCAGTCGTCGCCCAACTCGTGGGTCTCGTAGGTGCCGAGCGTCACCATCGGCTCGATCGCGACTGTCGCGCCGACGCGGATCTGCGGGCCCTTGGCCTTCACGCGCTCGTTGTAGACCGTCGGCTCCATGTGCATCTCACGGCCGATGCCGTGGCCGGTGTAACCGTCGACGATCTCGAACGCGACCTCGAGCCCGTCGGCGTTCATCGCCTGCTGCGAGGCCTCGATGGAGTCCTGGATGTCGCCGCCGAGTTCGTAGATGCCGCGGCCGGAACGGAACCCGCCGATGCCCGCCCACATCGAGTCGTGCGTCGCCTTCGAGAGCGCGACGTCCTGCGGCCGGGCGTGCAGGTCACCGCCGACGATCAAGGAGATCGCCGAGTCGCCGTGCCAACCCTCGACGATCGCGCCGCAATCGATGGAGACCAGGTCGCCGTTGTTCAACAGCCGCTCACCCGGGATGCCGTGCACGACTTCCTCGTTCACCGAGATGCACAGCGAACCCGGGAAGCCCTGGTATCCCAGGAAGGACGGCGTCGCACCCTGCGCACGGATGAACGCTTCGGCAAGCGCGTCGAGATCGCCGGTGCTGATGCCGTCGACCGCCGCGGCCCGCACCTCCTGCAGGCACTGCCCCACCACGAGGCCGGCCTTGCGCATGAGCCGCAGCTGCTCCGGCGTCTTGACCGGCAGTTTCTCCTTGCCGAGTCCGAACATCACGTGCTTACTGCGCCACCTTCGCCAACGCGCCTTCGATGCGCTCGGTGACCTCGTCCATCTCGCCCTCGCCGTCGACGGCGACCAGCAGGTCGCGCTCGCGGTAGAGCGTGGTCAGCGGCTGCGTCTCCCGGACGTAGATCGCCTGACGGTCGCGGATGACGTCCTCGGTGTCGTCGGTGCGGCCGGAGGTCTGGGCACGCTTGAGCAGACGGGCGATGAGTTCCTCGTCGTCGACCTCGAGTTCGAGGACGGCGTCGATCTTCTTGCCCTCGGCGGCGAGCATCTCGTCCAGCGCCTGGACCTGGGCCGGGGTGCGCGGGTAACCGTCGAGCAGAAAGCCGTTCTGCGCGTCATCCTGCTTCAGGCGGTCGGCCACGATGGCGTTGGTGAGGTCGTCGGATACGTAACCACCGGCGTCCAGGATCGACTTCACCTGCTTGCCGAGTTCGGTCTCGTTCTTGATGTTGGCGCGGAAGATGTCACCGGTCGAAATGTGCGGGATCTCGTGGCGCTGCGTGATGCGCTCGGCCTGCGTGCCTTTGCCGGCGCCGGGCGGGCCGATGATGATCAGTCGCATCTAGCGAACCTCCGAGTTCAGGGTCGAGTTACCTCGACCATGGGAAACACATGGAAACACTGGGCGCAGCCTACCGAGCGGCACGGCCCCGCTGCCTCGCAGGTCAGGTGGCGGACATTACGGCACAGCTCAGGAGTGCGACCCTGTTTCGCCGCGATCGGCCAGTGCAGCGGGCGTACCGTCGCCCTCGATGGCCACCGGCGAGGCGTCACGCTCTGCCATGAGCTGCTGCATCTGCTCCGGACGCAGCGTCTGCGCGGTCGGGGTGTCGCCGACGATCGCATTGTGGCTGCGGTGCCAGAACAGGTAGCGCGAGCCGAGGTTGACCATCGCGGCAGCGCGGTTGCGGACCCCGAGCAGCGTGAACACGTGCACTCCGGTCCACACCACCCACGCCGGAAAGCCTTGCATCCGAGGCAGATTCGTCGCTTCGGCCACTGCGGAACTGCGTCCGATGGTGGCCAGGATGCCCTTGTCCTTGTACTCGAACGGGGCGGTCTGCTCACCGTTCATCTCGTTGCGGATCAGTTTGGCGACGTACGCGCCGCCCTGGAGGGCGGGCTGCGCGAGCTGCGGCAACGCGCGGTCGCCGTCCTCGACCGAGATGTCTCCGACCGCGAACACGTTCTTCAGTCCCTTGACCCGCAGGTGGTCGTCGACCTCGATGCGTCCGCCCCGCCCCTGCGGCACGCCCCAGTTCGCCACCTCGTCCGGCGCCTTGATCCCGCTGGCCCAGATGACCACACCGGCCGGGATGAACTCGCCGTCGTTCACGACGACGCCGTCGCTGCGCACCTGCTTCACGGTGGTGTTGAAGCGCAGGTCGACGTCACGCTTCTCCAGCGAACGGCGCGCGTAGTCGCGGCTCTTCTCGCCGAACGCAGCCAGTAGGTGCGGCGCCATCTCGATCAGCGTCACGTGCGTGCGGGTGCGATCGAGCTCGGGGTAGGTCACCGGCATGTCGTTGTTACGCAGTTCGGCCAACGCGCCGGCGGTCTCCACACCGGTCGCTCCCCCACCGACCACCACGACCCGGACGTCCTCGCCCTTGCGGTGCGCGGCGGCGTACTCCAGCCCGGTGAACAGACGATCACGCACCTCGAGCGCCTGCGCGCGGGTGTAGAGCGGCAGTGCGTGCTCGTCGGCGCCGGGGATGCCGAAGAAGTTCGCGGTCACGCCGGTGGCGATCACCAGGTGGTCGAAGTCGACGGACTCCCCGCCCTCGAGCTTGACCTGTCGAGCGTCGTGGTCGATCGTCTCGACGTCGCCGTTGATGAACCGGACCCGCGGGTTGTGCTCGCGCACCGCACGCAGGAACCACGTGACATCGCCGGGGTTCAGGGTGGCGGTGGCCACCTGGTACAGCAACGGCTGAAAAGTGTTGTACGTGTGACGGTCGATGAGGATGACATCGACATCGACCTTGCGCAGTGCCCGGACGGTCGACAGACCTCCGAACCCACCACCGAGGACGACGACGCGCGGCTTACGACCAGTGTGCTCACCCATGCCCTCAGCCTAGGCGGATCCGATCGGCTACCCAGCGGTCCAGGGCTGTGATCTACGCACCACACCGCGCTGTCGCGATCCGCAACGGTCGACCCGCGCGAGACGACCTATCGCAGGAAACCTTCGTAGTGATGCTGCTGCAGCTTGGAGTCGATCTGCTTGACCGTCTCCAGACCGACACCCACGAGGATGATGATCGAGGCGCCACCGAACGGGAAGTTCTGGTTGGCGTTGACCAGCGCCAGCGCAACCAGCGGGATCAGCGCGAGGACGGCGATGTAGAGCGCACCGACTGCGGTGATGCGGTTCAGCACGTAGCCGATGTACTTCGCGGTCGCCGAACCGGCACGGATGCCCGGGATGAAGGAGCCACCCTGCTTGAGGTTGTTGGCGACGTCGTCGGGCTGATAGGTGATCGAGACGTAGAAGAACGTGAAGAAGATGTTCAACAGCGTGTAGATCGCCATGTACAACCAGTGGTCACCGCGGGCCAGGTGTTCGTTGACCCACAGCCCCCAGCCCTTGGTCTGGTCGGCGAAGGTCGCAAGCATGACCGGCAACGACAGCAACGAGCTGGCGAAGATGATCGGGATCACGTTGGCCATGTTGACCTTGAGCGGGATGTAGGTGGACGTGCCACCGTACGAACGGCGTCCGATCATCCGCTTGGCGTACTGCACCGGGATACGGCGCTGACAGTTCTCCACGAACACGACGGCCACGGTGATCGCCATACCCAGCAGGCAGACGAGGATGAACTTGCCCCAGCCCTGGTCCTTGATCGCCCAGACGGAGCCGGGGACGGCGGCAGCGACAGCCACCAGGATCAGCAGCGACATACCGTTTCCGACACCGCGCTCGGTGACCTGCTCACCCAGCCACATGACCAGACCGGTACCGGCGGTCAGCACGAGCACCATGATGATCAGCGTCGGCAGGCTCTTGTCGGTGGTGATGGTGGAACAGGTGTCGGCCGTTCCGCCGATGAGTCGGTAGGGGGCGTTCGCCGCGCCGGTGACCAGCGTCGAGGACTGCAGCAGGGCCAGGCCGATGGTCAGATAACGCGTGTACTGCGTCATCTTGGTCTGACCGGACTGGCCTTCCTTCTTCAGTTCCTCGAACCGCGGGATGACCACCGTCAACAGCTGCACGATGATGCTCGCGGTGATGTACGGCATGATGCCGAGCGCGAACACCGAGAACTGCAACAGGGCGCCACCGCTGAACAGGTTGGCCAGGCCCAGCAGGCTCTGCTGACCGCTCGCCGCGGACTGACAGGCCTGCAGCAACTGGTAGGAGATGCCCGGCGTCGGCACGTGCGAGCCGAGTCGGAACAACGCCATGATCGCCAGCGTGAACAGGATCTTCTTGCGCAGGTCGGGCGTTGTGAACGCCCGTCCGAAGGCAGAAAGCAAAGGATCCTCCTGAGCAAGCGCCGCCGCGGCGGCAGCCGGCCGATCCCGGCCGAAGTCGAATGTGCCGCGCCGGTGCGCGCAGCCTGGGAAAACTAGCGGAACTCTACCTGTAACGAATATCCGCAGACGACTGTGCCCCAGGACGATCGGGCCGTTGCGGGCCCGTCGCCTGGGGCGACAGTCATCGGGTCTGCCGACCGATCACGCTGCGGTGATCGAACCGCCGGCGGCCTCGATCTTGTCCTTGGCCGAAGCCGAGAACTTGGTCACGGTCAGGTCGACCTTGACGGAGATCTCGCCGGTGCCGAGCACCTTGACCGGCTGGCCCTTGCGGACCGCGCCCTTGGCCACGAGATCGTCGATCGTCACGGTGCCGCCCTCGGGGAACAGCGCCGAGATCTTGTCGAGGTTGACGACCTGATAGGTCACCTTGAACGGGTTCTTGAAGCCCCGCATCTTCGGCAGACGCATGTGCAGCGGCGTCTGGCCACCCTCGAAACGCTCCGGCACCTGGTACCGAGCGCCGGTGCCCTTGGTACCGCGTCCGGCGGTCTTACCCTTGGAGCCCTCACCACGACCGACACGGGTCTTGGCGGTCTTGGCACCGGGGGCAGGACGCAGGTGGTGCACCTTCAGTGCGTGCGTCTTCTGCTCGTTGTCAGCCATCAGTCAATCTCCTCAACGGTCACCAGGTGGCGCACCGCGCGGACCATGCCACGGATCTCCGGGCGGTCCTCCTGCTCGACGGTGTGGCCGATGCGCTTGAGGCCCAACGTCCGCAGGGTCTCGCGCGCCTTCGGCTTGTTACCGATATCCGAACGGATCTGGGTCACCTTCAGCGTTGCCATCACGCACCTGCCTTCTCAGCGGACTTCTCCGCAGCAGCAGCGGCCATGGCGCGCTGCAGCGCGACCGGGGCGACGTGGTCCAGCGGCATACCGCGGCGAGCCGCGACGGCCTCGGGACGCTCGAGGCCCTTGAGGGCCGCGACGGTGGCGCCGACGATGTTGATCGCGTTGTCCGAGCCGAGCGACTTGGACAGCACGTCGTGAACACCGGCGCACTCCAGGACGGCGCGCACCGGACCACCGGCGATGACACCGGTACCGGGAGCAGCCGGACGCAGCAGGACGACGCCTGCAGCAGCCTCACCCTGGACCGGGTGCGGCACAGTGCCACCGATCATCGGGACGCGGAAGAAGTTCTTCTTCGCCTCCTCGACAGCCTTGGCGATGGCGGCCGGAACTTCCTTGGCCTTGCCGTAGCCGACACCCACGGTGCCCTGGCCGTCGCCCACCACGACGAGCGCGGTGAAGCTGAACCGGCGACCACCCTGCACGACCTTGGCCACGCGGTTGATCGCGACGACGCGCTCCAGGTACTGGTTGCGGTCGTCGTTCTGGTTGCCACGACGGTTGTCGCGACCGCCGTCACGTCCACCACGGCCACCACGGCCGCCGCGGTCGTTGGCGTTGTTGTTGTTGTCGCTGTTCTCGGGGCCGCCCTGGGCGGAGCCAGCGGCACCTCGACGCTGGGGTCCAGCCATCAGTGGTTCCTCTTCTCAGCAGTGTTGGTCATGTGCATCACAGCGTCAGACCACCCTCGCGGGCGCCGTCGGCGATGGCGGCGACACGACCGGCGTACCGGTTACCGCCGCGGTCGAAGACGACAGCCTCGATACCGGCGTCCTTGGCGCGAGCAGCCAGCAGTTCGCCGACCTTCTTCGCCTTGGCGGTCTTGTCACCGTCGAACGAGCGCAGGTCGGCCTCCATGGTCGACGCCGACACGAGGGTCTTGCTCTCGGTGTCGTCGACGATCTGCACGAAGACGTGACGCGAACTGCGGTTCACGACCATACGGGGACGAGCGGTCGTACCCGAGACGCGCTTGCGCAGACGGAAGTGACGACGGTTACGAGCAGCAGCCTTGCTGCTCGAACGCTTGACGATACGTGCGTTTGCCATGGCTTACTTACCGGCCTTTCCGACCTTGCGGCGGATGTGCTCACCCTCGTAGCGCACGCCCTTGGCCTTGTACGGGTCGGGCTTGCGCAGCTTGCGGATGTTCGCAGCAACCTCGCCGACCAGCTGCTTGTCGATGCCAGTGACCGAGAAACGGGTCGGGTTCTCGACGGCGAACGTGATGCCCTCGGGAGCCTTGACCGTGATCGGGTGGCTGTAGCCCAGAGCAAACTCCAGGTCGGAGCCCTTCGCGGTCACGCGGTAACCGGTGCCGTGGATCTCGAGCTTCTTGGTGTAACCCTCGGTGACGCCGACAACCATGTTGTTGATCAGGCTGCGGGTCAGTCCGTGGCGCGAACGCGATTCACGCTCGTCGTTCGGGCGCGACACCTCGACGGTGCCGTCCTCGCCCTTGGCGACGGTGATCGGCGACGGAACGGTCAGCGCGAGCGAGCCCTTGGGGCCCTTCACCGCGACGTCCTGACCGTCGATGGTCACGTCGACACCGCTCGGCACGGGAACCGGAAGACGTCCAATACGAGACATGTCTTATTCCTCCTTCGTTCCCGGATTACCAGACGTAAGCGAGGACTTCCCCGCCTACACCCTTGGAAGCGGCCTGCCTGTCGGTCAACAGGCCGGACGACGTCGAAATGATCGCGACACCCAGTCCACCGAGAACCTTCGGCAGGTTGGTGGACTTTGCGTACACGCGCAGACCGGGCTTGCTCACGCGGCGGACACCGGCGATCGAGCGCTCCCGGTTGGGGCCGTACTTGAGGTCGATGATCAAGGTCTTGCCCACGGTCGCTTCTTCGACCCGGAAGTCCGCAATGTATCCCTCGGACTTGAGGATCTCGGCGATGTGAGACTTGAGCTTCGAAAACGGCATCGACGTCGAGTCGTGGTGCGCCGAGTTGGCGTTCCGGACTCGGGTCAGCATGTCCGCAATCGGATCTGTCATGGTCATTGGGCTGTCCCGCCCTCCCTCACCGCGGTTTCAGCTCGCGATTGTTCGCGGCCGACCTTCGGTGTAGATCTGAAACTGATGAATGAGTGTGCTGTCGTTCCGTCGCCGTAGCGACGGATCACCAGCTGGACTTTGTGACGCCGGGCAGTTCGCCGCGGTGAGCCATCTCGCGCAGGCAGATACGGCACAGGCCGAACTTGCGGTACACCGAGTGCGGGCGACCGCACCGGTTGCAGCGCGTGTACGCGCGAACCGCGAACTTCGGCTTGGCGTTCGCCTTGTTGATCAGGGCCTTCTTCGCCATGTCACTTCTCCTTGAAAGGGAAGCCGAGCTGACGCAGCAGCGCGCGACCCTCGTCGTCGTTGGCAGCAGTGGTGACGACGGTGATGTCCATGCCACGCACGCGGTCGATCTTGTCCTGGTCGATCTCGTGGAACATCGACTGCTCGTTCAGACCGAAGGTGTAGTTGCCGTTGCCGTCGAACTGCTTCGGCGACAGACCGCGGAAGTCGCGGATACGCGGGAGAGCAACCGAGACCAGGCGGTCCAGGAACTCCCACATGCGGTCGCCGCGCAGCGTGGTGTGCGCACCGATCGGCATACCCTCACGCAGCTTGAACTGCGCGATCGACTTGCGGGCCTTGGTCACGGCCGGCTGCTGACCGGTGATGGCGGCCAGGTCCCTGATGGCGCCCTCGATCAGCTTGCTGTCACGGGCGGCGTCACCGACACCCATGTTCACGACGACCTTGACCACGCCGGGCACCTGCATGACGTTCGCGAAGTTGAACTCGCTCTGCAGGGCCTGCTTGATCTCGTCGTTGTAGCGCTGCTTGAGGCGCGGCATCGATTCGGTGGTGGTTGCGGTTTCAGTCATCACAGGTCCTTACCCGAGCGAACGGACACGCGGGTCCGGACGGTCTTGTTGCGACCGTCGCGATCGACGGTCTCGACACGGGTCTTGATGCGGGTCGGCTTGCCGGTCTCGGGGTCGACGATCATCACGTTCGACACGTGGATCGGCGCCTCGACGACCTGGATGCCACCGCTGGCCTGGCCCGGCTGGCCGGCGCGCAGGTGCTTGGTGACGCGGTTGACGCCTTCGACGACCACACGCTCGGTCTCGGAGTTCACCGAGATGACCTTGCCCTGCTTGCCCTTGTCGGGCCCGCTGATGACCTGAACCAGGTCGTTCTTCTTGATCTTCATCTTCGCCATGAGTCAGAGCACCTCCGGTGCGAGCGAGATGATCTTCATGAACTTCTTGTCGCGCAACTCGCGGCCCACCGGGCCGAAGATGCGGGTGCCACGGGGGTCACCGTCGTTCTTGAGGATCACCGCGGCGTTCTCGTCGAAGCGGATGTAGCTGCCGTCCGGACGACGGCGCTCCTTGCGGGTGCGGACGATGACGGCCTTGACCACATCGCCCTTCTTGACGTTGCCACCCGGGATGGCGTCCTTGACGGTCGCCACGATGGTGTCACCGACGCTGGCGTAGCGACGACCAGAGCCACCGAGCACACGGATGCAAAGGATTTCCTTGGCACCGGTGTTGTCGGCGACCTTCAGTCGCGACTCCTGCTGGATCACAGTTCTTCTCCTGTCGTCTCACCGGTTCTCGAGACCCGATCGGGTCCGAGCCTTGCGGAACGGATACATGTACATCTCAGGTTCGGCGCTCTCATGTCGACGCTCCGTGGGATCCACGGAGCGGAAGCATGTGCGTGAACGCTGAGGGTTTGGGCGCCGTACGGCGACAGTCCAGTCTACGGTCTGCCGCCGTACGGCTCCAAATCACGTCGTCGCAGCCAGGTGCTGAACACCCACCACGACGACGAAGATCACTTCGCCTTTTCGAGGATCTCGACCACACGCCAGCGCTTCTGCGCCGACAGCGGACGAGTTTCCATGATCAGGACGCGGTCACCGACGCCACACGAGTTGGCCTCGTCGTGCGCCTTCAGGCGGTGCGTCTTGCGCATGACCTTGCCGTAGAGCGCGTGCTTGACGCGGTCCTCGACCTCGACAACGACGGTCTTGTCCATCTTGTCGCTCACCACGAAACCCTGACGGGTCTTGCGGTAGTTACGGTCTCCACCGTGTCCGAGGTTGTCGGTCACCGTTTCCTGCTCCGTCTTCTCAGCCATGTTCAGCTCACCTTCTCGTCGGAGTCGGACTCGGTCTTCGCGTCCCGGCCGATGCCGAGCTCGCGCTCGCGCATCTCGGTGTACAGCCGCGCGATGTCCTTGCGGACGGCGCGCAGTCGCGAGTTGTTCTCCAGCTGGCCGGTGGCCGACTGGAAACGCAGGTTGAACAGTTCCTGCTTGGCTTCCTTGAGCTGGGAAACGAGTTCCTCGTCACCGAGCTCGCGCAGCTTCGCCGGCGCGAGGTCCTTGGAACCAAGAGCCATCAGAAGTCACCACCTTCACGTGCGACGAAGCGGCACTTCATCGGCAGCTTGTGCATCGCCAGGCGCAGGGCCTCGCGAGCAACTTCTTCGGACACACCGGACAGCTCGAACATGACGCGGCCCGGCTTGACGTTGGCGACCCACCACTCCGGCGAACCCTTACCGGAACCCATGCGGGTCTCGGCCGGCTTCTTGGTCAGCGGACGGTCCGGGTAGATGTTGATCCAGACCTTTCCGCCACGCTTGATGTAGCGGGTCATCGCGATACGAGCGGACTCGATCTGACGGTTGGTGACGTAGGCCGGCTCGAGAGCCTGGATGCCGTAGTCGCCGAACGCCACGGTGGTGCCGCCCTTGGCTGCACCGGTCCGCTTGGGGTGGTGCTGCTTACGGTGCTTCACACGACGCGGAATCAACATCAGGCGTCGCCTCCCTCAGGGGTACTCGTGCTCGGGGTCTCGATGGTCGCGGCAGCCTCGGCGGTTGCCTCCATCGCAGCCTCGGTGGACTCGGCAGGAGCCTGGTCGCGACGACCACGGTCGCCTCCGCGCTCGCCACCACGTCCACCGCGGTCACCGCCACGTGCCGGACGGTCGTCCCGGCGACGCTGCGGACGCGACGGAGCAGCAGCCTGCTCGCGAGCCAGTTCCTTGGCGGTGAGGTCACCGTTGTAGATCCAGACCTTCACACCGATGCGGCCGAACGTCGTACGGGCCTCGTAGAAGCCGTAGTCGATGTTGGCGCGCAGGGTGTGCAGCGGAACACGGCCCTCGCGGTAGAACTCGGTGCGGCTCATCTCGGCGCCGTTCAGACGACCGGAGACCATCACCTTGATGCCCTTGACGCCGGCCCGCTGAGCGGACTGGATGCTCTTGCGCGTGGCGCGACGGAAGTTCACACGAGCAGCGAGCTGCTCGGCGACACCCTGGGCGACCAGCTGAGCGTTGGCCTCGGGGTTCTTGACCTCGAGGATGTTCAGCTGAACCTGCTTGCCGGTGAGCTTCTCCAGCGACGTGCGCAAGCGGTCGGCTTCGGCGCCGCGGCGTCCGATGACGATGCCCGGACGAGCGGTGTGGATGTCGACGCGGACGCGGTCGCGGGTGCGCTCAATCTCCACGTGTGAGATGCCGGCGCGTTCCATGCCCTTGGACATGAGCTTGCGGATCGCGACGTCTTCCTTCACGTAGTCGCTGTAGCGCTGACCCTCTTTGGTGCTGTCAGCGAACCAACGGCTGTTGTGCTCGGTCGTGATGCCGAGGCGGAAACCGTTCGGGTGGATTTTCTGACCCATGTCTCAGCGGCCTCCGTCCTTCTTCTCGGGCTGTGCGACGAACACGGTGATGTGGCTCGTGCGCTTGTTGATGCGGCTCGCGCGGCCCTGGGCACGGGGGCGGAACCGCTTCATGGTCGGGCCCTCGTCCACGAACGCCGAGGTCACCACGAGGGTGCGCTCGTCGAACGCAACAGAGTGCTTGTCGGCCTGCACGCGTGCGTTGGCGATGGCGCTGTTGAGCACCTTCAGCACCGGCTCGCTCGCGCTCTGCGGCGCGAAGGTGAGCACGGCGATCGCTTCCTGGGCGTTCTTGCCCCGGATGAGGTCCACGACGCGGCGGGCCTTCATCGGCGTCACACGGACGAACCGCGCCTGCGCCTTGGCTTCCATCGCCTGTCCTTTGCTTTCGGTAGTTGCAGTCATGCTGGTAGTCACCAGGTCTCGCCCCCGCGTCAGCGGCGGCGGCCCTTCTTGTCGTCCTTCTCGTGACCCTTGAAGGTACGAGTGGGGGCGAACTCGCCCAGCTTGTGGCCGACCATCGACTCGGTCACGAAGACCGGGACGTGCTTGCGGCCGTCGTGCACGGCCAGCGTGTGGCCGAGCATCTCCGGGGTGATCATCGAGCGACGCGACCAGGTCTTGATGACGTTCTTGGTGCCGGCTTCGTTCTGGACCTCGACCTTCTTGGCGAGGTGGTCGTCGACGAAGGGACCCTTCTTCAGGCTACGAGGCATCTCTTAGCGCTTCTTTCCAGTACGACGGCGACGGACGATCATCTTGTCGCTGCTCTTGTTGGGCCGACGGGTGCGGCCTTCCTTCTGTCCCCACGGCGACACAGGGTTACGACCACCGGAGGTCTTGCCCTCACCACCACCGTGCGGGTGGTCGACCGGGTTCATGGCGACACCACGGACGGTCGGGCGCTTGCCCTTCCAGCGCATACGGCCGGCCTTACCCCAGTTGATGTTGCTCTGCTCGGCGTTGCCCACCTCGCCGACGGTGGCGCGGCAGCGCACGTCGACGTTGCGGATCTCACCGGACGGCATACGCAGCTGGGCGTAGGGGCCGTCCTTGGCGACGAGCTGCACACGCGAACCGGCCGAGCGGGCGATCTTCGCACCGCCACCGGGCCGAAGCTCGATGCAGTGGACGACCGTACCGGTCGGGATGTTGCGCAGCGGCAGGTTGTTGCCGGGTTTGATGTCGGCGCCGACACCGTTCTCGATCGTGTCGCCCTGGCTGAGCCTGTTCGGGGCGATGATGTAACGCTTCTCGCCGTCCGCGTAGTGCAGCAGCGCGATGCGCGCGGTGCGGTTCGGGTCGTACTCGATGTGAGCGACCTTCGCCGGCACGCCGTCCTTGTCGGAACGACGGAAGTCGATCACCCGGTAAGCGCGCTTGTGGCCACCGCCGATGTGGCGAGTGGTGATGCGGCCCGAGGCGTTACGACCACCGGTCTTCGGCAGCGGACGCACCAGGGACTTCTCGGGGGTCGAGCGGGTGACTTCGACGAAGTCGGCCACGCTCGAACCACGCCGTCCCGGCGTCGTCGGCTTGTATTTACGGATACCCATTGTTAGTCCTTGTCCTCGCCGTCGTTCAGCTCGCGGAGCCGAAGATGTCGATGGAGCCTTCCTTCAGGGAGACGATCGCGCGCTTGGTGTCCTTGCGCTTGCCCATCCCGAAACGGGTACGGCGCGTCTTGCCCTTACGGTTCAGCGTGTGGACCGAGTCGACCTTGACGTCGAAGATCTGCTCGACGGCAATCTTGATCTCGGTCTTGTTGGCGCGGGGGTCCACGACGAACGTGTACTTACCCTCGTCCAGCAGGCTGTACGACTTCTCGGTCAGCACCGGCGCGACGAGGATGTCGCGCGGGTCCTTGCCGACGTTGAACTGCGTGCTCACTTGTCGTCCTCCTTGACCTGCTGAGCCTTGGCTCCACCGGCCGGCTCGAAGCCTGCGGCAGCCGCGGCCTCGGCGGTCGTGAACCACACCTCGGCGGCGGTCGCGTCATACCAACGCGAACCGGCGACGTGGTACTTCATCGAGTCCTTGTTGCCCTTGACGGTGAACTTCACCGGGTCGGGCGATGCGCCACCGGCCAGTGGTGCGGCCGAGTCGGAGCCGAAGCCACCCTCGGTCACCTCGCCGCCGGCCTCGGCCGAAGCCTCGGTCGTGGCGGTCTCGTCAGTGTTGTCGGCGGTGTCGGCGGCGTCGGTGTCGACCAGCGCGGCGGGAGCGGACGCCTTGGCGGCACCCTTGTCCAGCTTCGCGGCCTGCGTCGGCCCGGCCAGGAAGCTCTCCAGAGCGGCCTGGGTGAACACGACATCGTCGGCGCACAGGACGTCGTAGGTGTTCAGCTGGTCGGCCCACAGCACGTGGACGTCGGCCAGGTTGCGCACCGAGAGCGTCGAGACCTCCTCGTTGCGTGCAAGCACGACGAGCAGGTTCTTGCGGTCCGACAAACCACCGAGCAGGTTCGCGGCCGACTTGGTCGACGGCTTGTCACCCTCGACGATCGCGGTCAGCACGTGGATGCGGCCGTGACGCGCCCGGTCCGAGAGGGCTCCGCGCAGGGCGGCGGCCTTCATCTTCTTCGGGGTGCGCTGGCTGTAGTCACGCGGCTGCGGGCCGTGGACGATGCCACCACCGGCGAACTGCGGCGCACGGGTCGAACCCTGGCGGGCGCGGCCGGTGCCCTTCTGGCGGTACGGCTTGCGTCCACCGCCGCGCACCTCGGCGCGCGTCTTGGTGGAGTGAGTGCCCTGACGGGCAGCGGCCAGCTGAGCCACAACAACCTGGTGGATCAGCGGGACGTTCGTGGTCACGTCGAAGATCTCGGCCGGCAGCTCGACGGAGCCCGACTTCGAACCCGACGGGTTCAGGATGTCAACGGAAGTCATCGAAATCAGGCGTCCTTCTGAATCGACTTAGCAGCCGTGCGCACCAGGACGACGCCGCCGCGGGGACCGGGAACGGCACCCTTGACGAGCAGCAGGCCCTTGTCGGCGTCCACGGCGTGGATCGTGAGGTTCTGGGTGGTCTGTCGCACGCCGCCCATACGGCCGGCCATACGCATGCCCTTGAAGACACGGCCCGGGGTGGCGCAGCCACCGATCGAGCCGGGCTTGCGGTGGTTCTTGTGCGCACCGTGCGAGGAGCTCACGCCGTGGAAGCCGTGACGCTTCATGACACCGGCGAAACCCTTGCCCTTGGTGCGACCGACGACGTCGATCTCCTGGCCGGTCTCGAAGGTGTCGACCGTGATCTCCTGGCCGAGCGTGTACTCGGCAGCGTCAGCGGTGCGGATCTCGACGACGTGGCGACGCGGCGTCACGCCGGCCTTCTCGAAGTGACCGGTCAACGGCTTGGTGACCTTGCGCGGGTCGATCGCACCGAAGGCGATCTGGACCGCGTGGTAGCCGTCGGTCTCTTCGCCGCGCACCTGCGTGACGACGCAGGGGCCGGCCTGGATCACGGTGACGGGAACGAGAAGGTTGTTCTCGTCCCACACCTGGGTCATGCCGAGCTTCTCGCCGAGAACGCCCTTGACGGAGCGCTCAGTGGTGTGAGTCATGAGTCACTCCCCCTTTCAGAGCTTGATCTCGATGTTGACGTCAGCCGGGAGGTCGAGACGCATGAGCGAGTCGACTGCCTTGGGCGTCGGGTCAACAATGTCGATGAGCCGCTTGTGCGTACGCATCTCGAAGTGCTCGCGGCTGTCCTTGTACTTGTGCGGCGAACGGATGACGCAGAAGACGTTCTTCTCCGTCGGGAGCGGCACAGGGCCGACCACCGTTGCGCCGGCACGAGTAACCGTGTCGACAATCTTGCGCGCCGAGCTGTCGATGACTTCGTGGTCATACGACTTCAGCCGGATGCGGATCTTCTGTCCCGCCATCTTGTCGCGTCTCTCTCTCGCCGTACTTCTATTACATCTGTCAATTGGCCGGCCTTTTCGGGCTCCGGCCCCGACCCCCGCGGTCGGGTGTGTCGCACCTGCTTCGCAGCACAGCGCACACGTTTTCACCGAGTGGCGGGGTGGGCCGGTCCGTAGGGACCGGGGCTTGTGCCGTTGTCACTGGGCCGAACTTCGCCTCAGCGCCAACGAAGATTCCGCACTTCGTCCGGGTTGAACCGGTCGAACAGATGCGACATCACGCAGCAAGCAACTTGTCCAGTGTGCCATGCAGTGGCGTACGCGCCAAATCGGGGCGTTGTGGTGCTGGGCACCTTCGTTGTGCGGGGCGTTGCCGTCGGTTTTTCGGGCAGCTTCGTGTCCCCGTCCGGCTCTCGGGTGTTCGCCTTCGCAGACGGGTTCCGTATCGCCTTCCGGCGCCGGGCTTCTCGTGGCGTCCGGCTCTCAAGCAGGCCTTGAAGGAGGCGAGTTTGGGGCTTCCGCTGCTTTCTCGCGTTCGCGGCCGGCAACGATGCGCACCGTAGGTACAGATGCGCAGGTTACGTACAGGTGCCCATGCTGCATCCGGATGCGCACGTTATAACGTGCGCATCCGGACGTAACCCGGGCCTTTGTACGTAACCTGCGCCACCGCCTCGCGGACGAGGGTCGCAACGCGCCCAGGGATCTTCAGATCGGACCACACAACGCGGACGACGATCCAGCCGAGCGAGCGCAGGTGGTCTTCGCGCTTCTTCTCCTGGAACACCGAGTCGCCGTTCTCGTACGTCACCTTGCCGTCGAACTCGATGAGAACGTTGTGACCGATCACGCGGACGTCGGCGCGATACCCACGTCCGGCGGGCGTCCACTGTCCCGAGTCAGGCACGTCGAACTGCGGCTCATAGGCGACGCCGGCGAGTCGCAGTTGCAGAGCGGTCAAAGTCTCACCGGGAGATTCGTGGCGGCGGTCGATCTGCTCGACCACCTGAGCGTCCTCGTCGTCCGCAGCGGCGCGGGTGGCAAACCACCCTCGCCGCAGACGTGTCCATTCACCGGTCGCGACGAGTCGGCGCACGTCCCGGGCGCCGAGTCCACGCGACTCCACCTCTTCCCACGACACGACGTCCATCGGCACATGGTGCGCCCGATCCGCGGATCCCGCTGAGGGCCCTGTGGACAACTAACGTGAACGCATGACGAACGTGCCGGACGAAGTACTCGAGGTGACCCGGGACGCGCGGCGGGTGGTGGTGCTCACCGGTGCGGGGATCTCGGCCGAGAGCGGGCTTGCGACGTTTCGCGACCCCGAGGACGGGCTGTGGAACCGCTACGACCCGATGCAGTTGGCGAGCATCGAGGCCTGGGACGAGGACCCGGAGATGGTGTGGGCCTGGTACCTGTGGCGGTTCGAGCGGCACCATCAGGTGGATCCGAACGCAGGACACCGGGCGCTGGCCGACTGGGAGAAGGGGGCCGACGTCCTGGTGGTGACACAGAACGTGGACGACCTGCACGAACGCGGCGGCAGCAGCGACGTCGTCCACCTGCACGGCAACCTGTCGGCGTTCCGGTGCAGCGACTGCGAGCGTCCGTACACCGATCGCGTGGACGTGCCGCACGAGCCGGTCGAACGGCTCGCTCCCCCGAGTTGTCCGGCGTGCGGCGGGCTGGTGCGTCCGGGCGTCGTGTGGTTCGGCGAGATGCTCCCGCCGGACGCGTTCGACCGGGCGGTCGAGGAAGTACAAAGTGCCGATCTGGTGCTCACCGTCGGCACCTCCGGCATCGTCGCGCCGGCGTCGCTGCTCCCGAGGTTCGCCGGGGCTCGGGGCGTGCCGGTGATCGAGATCAACCCGAATCCGACCGAGCACAGCGACGAGGTGACCCACGTCTGGCGGGCACCGGCAGCGAGCGCCCTGCCCGCGCTGGTGCAAGCGATCCGGGCGACCTGAGCGCGCCTTCCGGACGCTGTCGATGAATGGGCATACGCTGCGGACGAATCGTTCCGGCTGATAAGGGGGTGCCGACGGTGCAATCCGCGCAGGGGTTCGTCATCGAGACGGACCGACTGACCAAGCAGTACCCCGGCGTGCGCGCCCTCGACGACCTGAGTCTGCGGATCCCCGCCGGCGTGACCGGAGTCGTCGGCGTGAACGGTGCCGGTAAATCGACCCTCATCAAGGTGCTGCTCGGGCTGCTTCCGGCGACCAGCGGATCCGCACGCGTCCTCGGACTCGACCCCGCCACGCAGGGTGCAGAGATCCGGTCGCGCGTCGGTTACATGCCCGAACACGACTGTCTACCAGGCGATGTCAGCGCGGCCGACTTCGTGATGCACATGGCGTTGATGTCCGGGCTGCCCCGTACGGCCGCCCGCGAACGCACGTCCGAGGTGTTGCGCCACGTGGGGCTGGACGAGGAACGCCACCGCGCGATGGGCGGCTACTCCACCGGCATGAAGCAGCGGGCCAAGCTCGCGCAGGCGATCGTGCACGACCCGAGCCTGGTCTTCCTCGACGAGCCGACCAACGGACTCGACCCGCGCGCCCGCGACGACATGCTCGACCTCATCGCACGGGTGGGCAGCGACTTCGGCATCTCGGTCGCGGTGACCAGTCACCTGCTCGGTGAGCTCGAGCGCACCGCCGACCACATCGTGGTGATCGACGCCGGCTGCCTGCTGCGCGCGTCCGCCACGTCCGAGCTCACGCACACGACCGGCACGGTGTTGGTCGAGGTGCTGGGTCCGGCTGCCAGTGACCGCCGGTTCGGGCAGGCGCTCGTCGACCACGGCCTGCAGGCCTGGCCGGCCGGCGAACAGGTGCAGGTGCGCATCGATCGTCCGCAGGCACTGGACGTCGTCCGCGATGTCGCCGTCGACCTCGGGCTCGGACTCGTGCGGGTGCAGGAGATCCACCACACCCTCGAAGAGGTCTTCCAACAAGGGGCTGACGCATGAGCACGCCGAGTCGCCAGGGCGTCATTCACGACCTCGGATATCGCGGATTCCAGGGACGCCGCCTGGGCACGGGTGCGATCCTGCGCGAACTGTTCACGGTCTCGCTCGGGCATGCTTTCGGCGTCGGTCGCTCCGGCAAGTCCAAGGTGATGCCTTGGCTGATCGCCGGCCTCATGCTCATCCCGGCGGTCGTGCTGGCGGGCATCGTCGTCCAGCTCGGACGGATGTCGCTGACCGACCAGGCCGAGCTGTTCGCGCCCCTGTCCAACTACTTCGGCTTCCCGTATTGGACGCAGCTGTTGATCACGGTGTTCGTGGCGACGCAGGCGCCGGTGCTGTTCGCGCGCGACCTGCGGTATCGGACGATCGTGCTGTACTTCGCGCGTCCGGTGTCGCGGACGATGTTCGTGCTGACGCGATTGGCCGCACTGGCCACCGCGATCTTCCTGGTCGTGGCCGTGCCGATGACCATCTGGTACGGCGTCGCGATGACCTCCGAACTCGACCGCGGGGTGCACACCCGCAACTACCTCTCCGCATTGTTCGGGGCGCTCTTGCTCGCGCTGATCCTGGCCGCGATCGCCGGGTTGGTGTGCACGCTGACGACGCGCTCCGGGCTCGCCGTCGCCGCGGTGATCATCGTGCTGATGGTGACCTCGGGCATCGTCACCAGCGCGCTGAGCATCACCTACCAGAGCGAGCATCCCGCACGCGGGCAGATCCCGGCGTCATTCAATCCCTTCACCGCGGTCGCCGAACTCGTCGCCGGGCTCTTCGACCAACCGACGCCCAACCCGACCATCCCGAGGCCGACCGGAGTGGGAGTGCCTGCGGCCGCTGCGGTCTGTGTGGTGTGGGTGGTCGCACCGACCTTGCTGTTGATCCAGCGGATGCGAAAGGCGGCATCGCTGTGAGCGACCTTGTGCTGCAATCGGTTTCGCGGTGGTACGGCAACGTCGTCGCGGTCAACGACGTCTCCATGGACATCCGTCCCGGCATCACCGGACTGCTCGGCCCGAACGGTGCCGGCAAGTCGACGTTGCTGTCGATGATGGCCGGACTCCTTGCTCCGTCGGCCGGCAGCGTGACACTCGACGGACGTCCGGTGCGCGGCGACGTCGGCATGTATCGCCACATCGGACTCGTGCCGGTGCAGGAACCGATGTACGACTTCCTCACCGGCGAGCAGTTCGTGCGGCTGAACGCCGACCTGCACCGACTCCCCCAAGCAGAGGCCGCGACCAAGCACGCGGTGGGGTTGGTCGCTCTGGCCGACGCGGCCGATCGCAAGATCTCGACCTACAGCAAGGGCATGCGCCAACGCATCAAGGTGGCCGCGGCGCTGGTCCACGATCCCGCGGTGCTGCTGCTCGACGAACCGTTCAACGGCATGGATCCGATCCAGCGGCGCTCGATGATGAGTCTGCTGAATTCGTATGCGGCGCAAGGGCGCACGATCGTCTTCTCCTCGCACATCCTGGAGGAGGTCGAGCAATTGGCGCGCCAGGTGGAGGTAGTGGTCTCCGGACGGCACGCGGCGTCCGGAGACTTCGCGGCCATCCGACGGTTGATGACCGATCGTCCGAACCAGTACCGAATCCGTAGCAGCGACAACCGATTACTTGCGACCTTGCTGATGCGCGAAGACACCGTGCGCGGCGTCCGGGTCAATGGCGAGAAGTACCTCGAGGTCGAAGCCGACGACTTCGGACGCTTCGCGACGGTGGTCGCGAAACTCGCCCGTGATGCCGACGTCCGACTCTTCGAACTGATCCCGACCGACGAATCGCTGGAAAGCGTCTTCAGTTACCTGGTGGGCCGATGAACATTCCGATCCTGCGCCTGGCCGTCCGCTCGTTGTTCGGGCGGGCCCGCGCCATCCTGCTGTTCCTCATCCCGGCGTTGTTGTTGCTGCTCGCCACACTGATCCGGGTCGCCGACGGTGACACCCTGTCTCCCGGCGATGCTCCCCTGGTGCTCGTGCGGACGTTCGGCATCGGCATCGTCGTGCCCGTCGTCGCGCTCATGGCGACCACGACGTTGATCAACTCCGAGTTCGATGACGGTTCGATCATCTACCTGCTGACCAAACCGGTGTCGCGGCTGTCGATCATCGCGACGAAGGCGTTCGTGGTGTTGCTGTGCACACTGGTGTTCGCGGCGGTACCGATGATGATCGCCGCGCTGATCATGGTCGGCGTGCAGGACGACCTCTGGCTCGGCGCGCTGCTCGGCGGCGTGACCGCGTCCGTCGCGTATGCCGGGATCTTCACCACGCTCGCGACCTTGCTGAACCGCAGCGTCGTCGGATGCCTGGTGTACTGGCTGGTCTGGGAAGCGAGCCTGACCTCGCTGATCTCGCCGGCGGCCTGGCTCTCGGCTCGCGCCTGGGGCACCAGCGTCCTGCACTCCGTCGCCGAGGTGGGCCAGAAGGTGCACCCGCCGGTGTGGTTCGGGCTGATCGCCGCCGTGTTGTGCTTGATCGGCGGTGTGCTCATCGCCGGCCGCAAGCTGTCACACACCACGATCTCCGACGTCTGAGGTGCTCGATACGCCGGACTTGACCACGAGCACCCGACCACGCCGGCTCCGGCGTCGGTGATCAGGCCTTGACGTGCTTGGCCAGACGCAACCAGGTTTCGACGACGGTGTCGGGGTTCAGCGACATCGACTCGATGCCCTGGTCGAGCAGCCACTCGGCGAGGTCGGGGTGGTCGGACGGACCCTGGCCGCAGATGCCGACGTACTTGCCCTGCTCACGGCAGGCCTTGATCGCCATCGACAGCATCGCCTTGACCGCGTCGTCGCGCTCGTCGAACGAACCCGCCACCAGCGAGGAGTCACGGTCGAGGCCGAGAGTCAGCTGGGTCATGTCGTTCGAGCCGATCGAGAACCCGTCGAAGTGCTCCAGGAACTGGTCGGCGATGACCGCGTTCGAGGGCACCTCGCACATCATCACGACCTGCAGGTCGTTCTCGCCGCGCCTCAGACCATGCTGGCCCAGCAGCTCGATGACGCCCTTCGCCTCGGCGATGGTACGCACGAACGGAATCATGATCTTCACGTTCGTCAGGCCCATGTCCTCGCGGACGAACCGCAGCGCCTCGCACTCCATCGCGAAGCAATCGGCGAAGTCCTTCGACAGGTACCGCGACGCACCGCGGTAACCGATCATCGGGTTCTCCTCGTGCGGCTCGTACGCCTCACCACCGAGCAGGTTGGCGTACTCGTTCGACTTGAAGTCGGACATCCGGACGATGACCGGCTCAGGCGCGAACGCCGCCGCCAGCATCGACACACCCTCGGCCACACGCTTGACGAAGAACTCGCGCGGGCTGTCGTACGCCGCGATCTGCTCCTCGATGGCCGCCTTCAGCTCAGGGTCCTGTTGGTCGAGTTCGAGCAGCGCCTTGGGGTGGATGCCGATCTGACGGTTGATGATGAACTCCAACCGCGCCAGGCCGATGCCCTTGTTCGGCAGTCGGGAGAACTCGAACGCTTGGTCGGGCGTGCCGACGTTCATCATGACCTTGACCGGCAGCTCCGGCATCTCGTCCAGAGCAGTCGTGGTGACCTCGAAGTCGACCATGCCCTCGTAGACGAAACCGGTGTCACCCTCGGCGCACGACACCGTGACCTCGGCGCCGTCCGGAAGGTTGCGGGTCGCGTCGCCGGTGCCGACGACCGCCGGGATGCCGAGCTCACGCGCGATGATCGCGGCGTGACAGGTGCGTCCACCACGGTTGGTGACGATCGCGCTCGCCTTCTTCATGATCGGCTCCCAGTCGGGGTCGGTCATGTCGGCGACCAGCACCTCGCCGGCCTGGAACTGCGCCATGTCGTCGATCGACTTCAGGCTGCGGACGGCGCCGGCACCGATCTTCTGACCGATCGCGCGGCCCTCGATCAGCACGTCGCCGCGCGACTTCATTGTGAATCGTTCCAGTTGCGAACCGGATTCGCGCGACTTCACCGTCTCGGGACGGGCCTGGACGACGTAGATCAGGCCGTCGAGTCCGTCCTTGACCCACTCGATGTCCATCGGGCGGCCGTAGTGCTCCTCGATCTTCACCGCGTGACGGGCGAGCTCCTCGACGTCCGCGTCGGTGATGCTGAAGCGAGCCTGGTCGGCCGGGTCGACATCGACGGTCTCGATCGTGCGGCCGACCGACTTGTCGTCGGTGTAGACCATCTTGATCGCCTTGCCGCCGACGCCGCGCTTGAGGATCGCGGGCTTGCCGGCCGCAAGCGCCGGCTTGTAGACGTAGAACTCGTCGGGGTTCACGGCGCCCTGGACGACGGCCTCGCCCAGACCGTAGGACGACGTGATGAACACGGTGTCCTTGAAGCCGGACTCGGTGTCGATCGTGAACATGACACCGGACGAACCGATGTCGGAGCGCACCATCTTCTGGATGCCGGCCGACAACGCGACGACCGAGTGCTCGAAGTTGTTGTGGACTCGGTAGGCGATCGCGCGGTCGTTGTAGAGCGAGGCGAAGACCAGCTTGATCGCGTGCAGGATGTTGTCGATGCCGTGGATGTTGAGGAAGGTTTCCTGCTGCCCGGCGAAGGACGCGTCCGGAAGGTCCTCGGCCGTCGCGCTCGAACGCACCGCCCAGCTGACCTCGTCCCCGTGCTCGCCGGCGAGCTTCTCGTAGGCCTCACGGATCTCGGCCTCGAGGTCGGTCGGGAACGGCTGCTGCTCGACCGCGGTGCGGATCTCGTTGCCGACGCGGGCGAGTTCACGAACGTCGTCGACGTCGAGCGTCTTCAGCATCCCGTCGATGCGCTCGGCCAGACCCGACTCGATCAGGAAGCGGCGGTAGGCGTCCGCCGTCGTGGCGAAACCGCTCGGGACGCGCACGCCCGCCTTGGACAGGTGCTGCACCATCTCACCGAGGGAGGCGTTCTTGCCGCCGACCAACTCGACATCGTGCATGCCGAGGTTCTCGTACCACTCGATGTTGCTGCTCATTGCAGGTCCTTCCGGAAGGGCCGTGTAAACGGTCGTCAGTGAACGCGATTGAGTTTGAGGGTCTGCATGATCACGGCCGCCATCTCCTCGATCGACATCGTCGAGGAGTTGATGAACGGGATCTTGTGCGCGCGGAACATCGCTTCCGCACGACGCAGTTCGAACAGGCACTGGGCCTGGGAGGCGTACTTGCTGCCCGGACGTCGCTCGTTGCGCACCGCGGACAGGCGAGCCGCCGTCGAGATCAGCCCGAAGCACTTGTCGGCGTACGGCGCGATCGGACGCGGCAGCTTGGCTGACTCGAGGTCTTCGTCGACCAGCGGGTAGTTCGCCACGAAGACGCTGTGCTGGAGGGCTAGGTACATCGTGGTGGGCGTCTTGCCGCACCGCGACGGTGCCAACAGGATGACCTCGGCCTTCTCGATCGCCCGGAAGCTGGCGCCGTCGTCGTGCTCGATGGCGTACTCGACCGCTTTCATGCGCGAGTCGTACCGGGCCTGGTCGCGGACGGCATGTGCCGAGCCACCCTTGTGCGCGGCCTCGGCGTGCAGCACCTTCTCGACCTCGTCCAGCTGTGAGCCGAACAGGTCGATGAACGCGCACTGGGTGCGCATGAGTTCGGAGCGGATCTGCTCGTCGGCGACAGTGGAGAACACCAATGGAGTGACGGTGTCGGTCTTGGCCGCGTCCAGCATCTGCACGACCTCGCCGGCCGCTTCGACGGAGGTGATGAACGGGATCTTCTGCCGCACGAACGTGACGTTGGGGAACTGCCGAAGAATCATGTTGCCGAGGGTCTCGGCGGAGATTCCGGTACCACCGGCGAGGAAGAACGCCGGCGTCGGCTCCACGTGGCCTTGGTCACTCACAAGACACACTGTCCCACACCCTTTGTGGTATTTCCTACCGGGTCGGATCGTCAGAATGTCCCGACATTTCGGACGCGCTGCTTTCGTGGTGGTGTCGGTTTCGGGCGGTTTCGTATCGCCTGAGTAGGCGACCGTCACCGGGTCCCGAACGCGGCGCTCGCCCATGCTCGTCCAGCGTGCTGGGGGTAGCTCAGTTCTTGGAGAGGTACTCCCCCGCCGCGAGCAGGACGCAGGTGGCCACGCCGTCCATCGCGACCTCGACCTCTTCCAACGGGGGCATGGTCGGGGCCAGGCGGATGTTCTCGTCGTCGGGGTCGGTGCCGAGCGGGAAGCTGGAGCCGGCGGGGGTCAGGGCGATGCCCGCTTCTTTGGCCAGCTGCACCACGCGGGACGCGGTGCCGGGCAGCACGTCGAGGCTGACGAAGTAGCCCCCGATCGGCTTGGTCCACTCGGCGATGTCGTGCTCGGCGAGGCGTTCGGTGAGGATGCGCTCGACCGCCTCGAACTTCGGCGCGATGATCTCGGCGTGCTTGCGCATGTGCGCGCGAACCCCGTCGGCGTCCTTGAAGAACTCCGCGTGCCGAAGGTGGTTCACCTTGTCGGGGCCGATCGAACTCATACCCACGTGCTTGAGGAACCAGCCGATGTTCTCGGTGGACGCGGCCAGGAACGCGACGCCCGCGCCGGCAAAAGTGATCTTGCTGGTCGAGGCGAACAGGATCGGACGGTTCGGGTTGCCGGACGACGCGGCGAGCGACAACACGTCGACCGACTTGGTCTCGACGTCCGTGAGGTGGTGCAGCGCGTAGGCGTTGTCCCAGAAGATCTTGAAGTCAGGGGCGGCGGTCGGCATCGCCAGCAGCTTCGCGGCGACCTCCTGGCTGACGGTGTCGCCGGTCGGGTTGGCGTACGTCGGCACGACCCACATGCCCTTGATGGACGCGTCGTCCTTGACCAGCGCGGCGATCTTGTCGGCGTCCGGGCCGTCGGCGTTCATCGGGACGGTGACCATCTCGATGCCGAAGGAGTTCAGCAACGAGAAGTGGCGGTCGTAGCCGGGCACCGGGCAGATGAACTTGATCTTGTCCTCGCCGCTCCACGGGCGCTCGCTGTCGACGGCGCCGTGCAACAAGCAGTCGACCAGCACCTGCTGCATCAGCGTGAGGCTGGAATTACCCTGCGCCACAAGCTGATCCACGTTCACACCGAGCAGTTCGGCGAAGATCTCGCGGAGCTCTGTGAGCCCGTGCAATCCGCCGTAGTTACGGGTGTCGGTGCCATCGGCGGCCACGTAGCCGGTCGGCAGCTTCAGCAGTTCGTTCGACAGATCGAGCTGCTGGGCGGACGGTTTGCCCCGGGTGAGGTCCAGCTTAAGACCGCGCGACTTCAGTTCGTCGTACGCGGACTTCTGCGCCGTCATGAAGGCGGCGAGTTCTTCGGCGGACAGGTCGACAAGGGCCACAGCAGCTCCCGGATTGAAGTAACCAGACGGTCGCCCATTCTTCCAGCCTCGCCGGACCGTCCGTGCACGGGATCGCGCGGTGAGACGGCGAACGACGGTGCCGATGTCCCGGTCGGCGCGACCGTCTTGGAACCCGCTGCCGGGTGCCGCCGTCGCAACCACGGTTCACACCAATACAGCTGATCCTTGAGGGGGATTCGTCATGCGCACCACAAAGCGCGTCGCACTGTCCGCAATCGCACTGAGCACCGCACTCGGCCTGACCGCGTGCAACAGCAAAGACGCACCGACCGCCACCAGCACGGCGTCCTCGACGTCCTCGACCTCCGAGTCGCAGAACTCGTCCGACTCTTCGAGCACGACGTCGGAGTCGGCGTCGGAGACCTCGCAGGGTGGCTCCGAGCAGGGCGGCGAGGAGAAGCCGACGTCCCAGCGTGAGGACAAGAACGACAAGTCCGCACTGGACGCCAGCGTGAGCGCCATCCCGTCCGGTCCGCTGACCAAGGCCGAGATCGTCAAGCTGGGTGGCTACCGCACCGCCGGCGGCGACCGCGGCGACTTCTACTCCGTGCTGCACGTCGACTCCTCGGGCCGCGGCCTGGTCGACATCGAGTACGTACTGCTGGACGCGTCCGGCAACGAGGTCGGCACCGTGAAGGACAGCATCTCGGTCAACAAGGGCACCAACGTCATCAAGGTGACCCGCGCGAGCGGCGAGTTGCCGGCGTCGGCCAAGAAGGTGCGTTTGAAGATCACCAGGAACGCCGAGAACAGCTACGCGACCGTCACCGAGGTGGACCCGAACATGAAGGTCGCCCAGGACCCGGCGACCAAGACCGCCATCGTCTCGGGCCGGTACAAGACCGACGGCAAGGGCGGCAACACCTCGATGACCGCCATCTGCTCCGACGACCAGGGCGTTGTCCAGGCAGCCACCTCGCCGACCAAGCAGTTGCGCACGGACGGTTGGAACGATTATGAGGTGAAGTTCCTGATGGCCGTCGACAACTTCAAGCCGACCAAGTGCTACGTCGGTAGCTGATCGGCAATCCAAGTCGCGACGGTCGCGCTTTACGCCTGAGTACGGACACGTACTACGGCGTAACGCACGACCGTCGCGCTTTGGTGGTGGACGGTGTGGAGAACTCCGAAGCGACCGTCATGTCCGTGCCAAGGTCTGCCGCATGCACCAGGTGTTCACCCGCAAGGAAGCATTGGCCGCCGGGATCGAGGGGCGGCAACTGCGCGGCCGCCGGTACCGGGCGTTGTCGCGTGGTCTGTACTGCCGCGCCGACGCAGCACCGTCCGAGACACAGATCGTGGCCGCGTTGCTCCGCAAACTGCCGGCTGCGGAGTTCGCCTGTCGGCAGACCGCAGCCGTTCTGCTCGGCGCCGTCGTGCCGCGAAGCAGTGTTGTTCATCTCGGTTCCGTCGAACGACGAAGTTCGAAACGGGACGACGTGCAACTGCACTGGTATCGCAAGCCACCGACGCTGACCGAGCGAGGCGGGATCGACGTCACCACCGGAGCACAGACATTCGCCGACCTGTCCACCGAGCTGCCGTTCGTCGACCTGCTCGTCCTGGGTGACTCGCTCGTGCAGGCCGGGGCGATGACGATCGAGCAACTCGCCGAAACCAGCTTCGACCATCGCACGGGTGCGTCGTCCGCGCGGGAAGTGGCGGGCCTCGTCCGTGCCGGGGTCGAGTCGCCGTACGAAAGCAGGACGCGGCTGCTGCTCGTGAGTGCCGGACTTCCCGAGCCGCTCGTCAACCACCCGATCCGGGACGACACGGGCCACGTCCGTCGGCGCATCGACCTGGCGTACCCGGAGTTCAAGATCGCGATCGAGTACGACGGACGCCATCACATCGAGCGTGAGGGCCAGTGGCGCAGCGACATCCGGCGACGCGAGGAACTCGAGGCCGACGGATGGATCTTCATCGTCCTCACCAGTCGCGACATCCATCGCCAGCCGGCGGACGCCGTGAGTCGCGTGGCCGATGCGCTGAACCGGCGCGGTCACCCGACGTCCGTGGACCACGTCGGTTGGCGTCGGCACTTCGCGAGCTGAGCCCGCACCGACGAACGATGGTCGCGCCTTACGCCCGGGTACGGACGCGTACTGCGGCGTATCGCGGTCCAGCAGTCCCCCGAGTTCGCCGAACTTCGCAAGAAGTTCCGTGCATTCGTCTTCCCCGTCACGGCCTTCTTCCTGGCGTGGTACTTCCTGTTCGTCCTGCTGTCGATCTACGCGCCCGGATTCATGGGCACGAAGGTAACGAGCGACTGTCGCGCCTTCGTGCGCGGGCATGACGAAGCCCCTCAGCCGCGAACGGCTGAGGGGCTTCGGTTCAAGCTGTGCCCTTGCGGGCGAGGATCACTTGGTGATCTTGGTGACGCGGCCTGCACCGACGGTGCGGCCACCCTCACGGATCGCGAAGCGAAGACCCTCGTCCATGGCGATCGGAGCGATGAGCTCGACCGACATTTCGGTGTTGTCGCCCGGCATCACCATTTCGGTGCCTTCCGGCAACTTCACGACACCGGTCACGTCCGTGGTACGGAAGTAGAACTGGGGACGGTAGTTGTCGTAGAACGGCGTGTGGCGGCCACCCTCGTCCTTGGACAGGATGTAGACCGACGCCTCGAAGTTGGTGTGCGGGGTGGTCGTGCCCGGCTTGGCGATGACCTGACCGCGCTCGACGTCCTCGCGCTTGATACCGCGCAGCAGGAGGGCGGCGTTGTCGCCGGCCTGGCCGCTGTCCAGCATCTTGTTGAACATCTCGATCGAGGTGACCGTGGTCTTGACCGCAGCACCCTCACGAAGGCCGACGATCTCGACCTCCTCGTTGACGTTCAGCACACCGCGCTCGATACGACCGGTGACGACGGTTCCACGACCAGTGATCGTGAAGACGTCCTCGACGGGCATCAGGAACGGCTTGTCGGTGTCGCGCTCCGGCTCCGGGATCGCCTCGTCGACGGCGTCCATGAGCTCCAGAACGGTCTTGCCCCACTCCTCGTCGCCCTCGAGCGCCTTCAGAGCCGAGACCTTGACGACCGGCAGGTCGTCGCCCGGGAACTCGTAGGAGGACAGCAGTTCGCGGACCTCCATCTCGACGAGCTCGAGGATTTCCTCGTCGTCCACCATGTCGGCCTTGTTCAGGGCGACAACGATGTAGGGAACGCCGACCTGGCGAGCCAGCAGGACGTGCTCCTTGGTCTGCGGCATCGGGCCGTCGGTGGCGGCGACCACGAGGATCGCGCCGTCCATCTGGGCCGCACCGGTGATCATGTTCTTGACGTAGTCAGCGTGACCCGGGCAGTCGACGTGCGCGTAGTGACGCTTTTCGGTCTGGTACTCGATGTGCGCGATGGAGATCGTGATACCGCGCTGCTTCTCTTCGGGAGCCTTGTCGATCTCGTCGAACGCGAACGCCGGGTTGACGTCCGGGTACTTGTCGTGCAGCACCTTCGAGATGGCAGCCGTCAGCGTCGTCTTACCGTGGTCGATGTGACCGATGGTGCCGATGTTGACGTGCGGCTTGGTCCGCTCGAACTTGGCCTTAGCCACTGCGGGTCCTCCTAAGGACTTGATTGCTGACGCCGGGGCGGCGTCGGTGATTACTTGATTCTGGTGGAAACTAGCGGGTCAACCGATGAAGGGACAAATCCCTTATCACTCGCCCCGGACCTTCTTGATGATCTCTTCCGCGACGTTCCGGGGAACCTCGGCGTAGGAGTCGAACTGCATCGTGTAGTTGGCGCGACCCTGGGTCTTGCTTCGCAGGTCACCCACATACCCGAACATCTCGGACAGCGGCACGACGGCGCGAACGACCTTCGCACCACTGACGTCCTCCATGGCCTGGATCTGGCCACGGCGGCTGTTGAGGTCGCCGATGACGTCGCCCATGTAGTCCTCGGGCGTACGCACTTCGACGGCCATCATCGGCTCGAGCAAGCAGGGGTCCGCCTTGCGGGCGGCTTCCTTGAATGCCATCGAACCGGCGATCTTGAACGCCATCTCCGAGGAGTCGACGTCGTGGTAGGCACCGTCGACCAGGGTGGCCTTGACACCCACGACCGGGTAGCCGGCGAGGATGCCGAGCTGCATCGCGTCCTGGATACCGTGGTCGACCGACGGGATGTACTCGCGCGGGACGCGGCCACCGGTGACGGCGTTGTCGAACTCGTACAGCTCACCCTCGGCGGTGTCGAGCGGCGCGATCGAGATCTGCACCTTCGCGAACTGACCCGAACCACCGGTCTGCTTCTTGTGCGTGTAGTCGAACTTCTCGACCGACCGGCGGATGGTCTCGCGGTAGGCGACCTGCGGCGCACCGACGTTGGCCTCGACCTTGAACTCCCGCTTCATGCGGTCGACCAGGATGTCGAGGTGGAGCTCGCCCATACCGCCGATGACGGTCTGGCCGGTCTCCTCGTCGAGGTGGACGGAGAAGGTCGGGTCCTCCTGCGCGAGGCGCTGGATGGCGGTGCCGAGCTTCTCCTGGTCACCCTTGGTCTTGGGCTCGATGGCCACGTGGATGACCGGCTCCGGGAACGTCATCGACTCCAGAACGATCTGCTCGCTCGGGTCGGACAGCGTGTCACCGGTGGTGGTGTCCTTCAGACCGATGGCGGCGTAGATGTGACCCGCCACGGCCTCGTCGACCGGGTTCTCCTTGTTGGCGTGCATCTGGAACAGCTTGCCGACGCGCTCCTTCTTGCCCTTGGTCGTGTTGACCACGGCGGAGCCGGCGGCGATGCGTCCGGAGTACACACGGATGAAGGTGAGCGAACCGAAGAACGGGTGCGCGGCGACCTTGAACGCCAGGGCCGAGAACGGAGCGTCCTTGGACGGCTCGCGGGTGATCTCGGTCTCCTCGTCGCCCGGCTTGTGGCCGATCATCGGCGGCACGTCGAGCGGCGACGGCAGGTAGTCGACGACGGCGTCCAGCATCGGCTGCACACCGCGGTTCTTGAAGGCCGAGCCACACAGGATCGGGTAGACCTCGGAGTTGACGGTCAGCTTACGGATGCCGGCCTTGAGCTCGTCGATGGTGAGTTCCTCGCCACCGAGGTACTTCTCCATCAGGTCGTCGTCAGCCTCGGCGACGCGCTCGACGATGCGGTTGCGGTACTCCTCCGCCTTCGCCTGCATGTCGGCCGGGATCTCCTGGACCTCGTACTTCGCGCCCATGGTGACGTCACCCTTGGCGTCGCCCGGCCACACGAGTGCACGCATGTAGAGCAGGTCGACGACACCGATGAAGTCGGACTCCGAACCGATCGGCAGCTGGAGCACGAGCGGCTCCGCGCCGAGGCGGTCGATGACCGTCTGCACGGTGAAGTAGAAGTCGGCACCCATCTTGTCCATCTTGTTGACGAAGCAGACGCGCGGGACGTCGTACTTGTCGGCCTGGCGCCAGACGGTCTCGGACTGGGGCTCGACGCCCTCCTTGCCGTCGAACACGGCAACGGCGCCGTCCAGGACGCGCAGCGAACGCTCCACCTCGACGGTGAAGTCGACGTGGCCCGGGGTGTCGATGATGTTGATCTGGGTGCCCTCCCAGAAAGAGGTCACAGCAGCGGAGGTGATCGTGATGCCACGCTCCTTCTCCTGCTCCATCCAGTCGGTGGTCGACGCACCGTCGTGGGTCTCACCGATCTTGTGGTTGACGCCGGTGTAGAACAGGATCCGCTCGGTCGTCGTGGTCTTACCGGCGTCGATGTGCGCCATGATGCCGATGTTGCGGACCTTCTTCAGGTCGGTCAGCACGTCCTGTGCCACGGTGTCTGCCTCGTTCTCTCGGTATCCCGAGTTAGGAGATGAGTTCTGGGGTGCCGGGCGGACCCGGCGGGTGGTGCATCAGGTGCACCCCTGGTGCGTGAGACGGCTAGCTGCCCCACGCACCGACGGGGATTACCAGCGGTAGTGAGCGAACGCGCGGTTCGACTCGGCCATCTTGTGCGTGTCTTCACGACGCTTGACGGCGGCACCGAGACCGTTGGACGCGTCCAGGATCTCGTTCATGAGGCGCTCGGTCATCGTCTTCTCGCGACGCTGACGGCTGTAGCCGACCAACCAACGCATGGACAGCGTGGTGGCGCGGCCCGGCTTGACCTCGACCGGAACCTGGTAGGTGGCACCACCGACGCGGCGGGACTTCACCTCGAGGCTCGGCTTGATGTTGTCGAGCGCACGCTTCAGCGTGACGACCGGGTCGGTGCCGGTCTTCTCACGGCAGCCCTCGAGCGCGCCGTAGACGATGCGCTCGGCGATGGACTTCTTGCCGTCCAGCAGGATCTTGTTGACCAGCTGGGTGACGACCGGCGAACCGTAGACCGGGTCGACGACGAGGGGGCGCTTCGGAGCAGGGCCCTTACGAGGCATTACTTCTTCTCCTTCTTCGCGCCGTAACGGGAACGAGCCTGGTTGCGGCCCTTCACGCCCTGCGTGTCGAGGGCGCCGCGGATGATCTTGTAGCGGACACCGGGAAGGTCCTTCACACGGCCGCCGCGCACGAGCACGATCGAGTGCTCCTGCAGGTTGTGGCCCACACCCGGGATGTAAGCGGTGACCTCGATGCCGGAGGTCAGCTTCACACGAGCGACCTTGCGCAGCGCCGAGTTCGGCTTCTTCGGGGTGGTGGTGTAGACGCGGGTGCAAACACCGCGTCGCTGGGGGCTGCCCTTAAGTGCCGGCGTGGTGACCTTGGTGGTCTTGTCCTGCCGACCCTTACGGACGAGCTGGTTGATAGTAGGCAACCTGTTCTCCGTACTGATTCGTAGTCTTGTCTGCTCGATCGCGCCCATGACGGACGCCGGCCGAACTCCTTGGATTGACCGCCCGCCACAACCCGAGGTCGGGAGTGTCGAAGCGGCGCTCTCCCCCGCACTTTCGCACTGCAATGATGCGAGCAGGCGACTGCCCGGCGAGAGCGTGTGGTGGGCCTGATGAACCCGGCGCGACCTGGGGCCGATACCGAAGGCAGGGCAGAGCCCACGCACGAGCGTCAAGACTACCGGGCACACCGAATGCGTCCAAATCATGCAGAAGTGGCTGCCCCGCAGCTCCGGGGCAGCCACTTCGCGGCAGAACGATCAGCGCGTCGGGCGGGCTGCCGCTCGAGCGACGACCTGCTCGGCCGCCTTCTGCTTGGCCGCGAACGCGGGCAGGTCGATGGCGAGGCCGAAGTACGCGGTGCGGTCGACGATGACGTCGGTGGCCGCGGTGGCGTTGTAGATCGCGAAGCCCGGGTCGGAGTCCTCGGTCTGCATGCCGTAGGAAAGCGTCATCCCGTTGGCCCGGTTGACGCCCTTGACCAGGTTGAGGCTGGACGTCGTCGGACGGTACGGGTCACCGCCCCACGCGGTGAGCCAGGTTGTACCGAGCGGCGCGGCACCGGTGATGGTGCCCTCGAAGCCGAGCGGGAAGATCCAGTCCAGCTGCGGTGCGGCCTGACGGATGGTTCGTCCGGCGGCCACCTTCGCTTTGGGTGCGCCGACGCCGTACCGGGTGTCGATGATCCGCGAGGGTCCGGTGGGGATGCGCACCGAGAAGGGCCCGTCGGTCGACGTGACGTACAGACCCTCGATGTCGACGAGTGCATGCATCGTGGTGTTCGAGGTGTTCTTGACGGTGAACCCGTATTCTCCGGCGCTGCCCTTGCTCAGCGCGACGACCGTCGAGTTGGGCGAGACCTCTCCCTTGACGACGTTGACAGTGGAGGTCGCGGGAGCCGCCCCCACGCCGCTCCAGGTCGCCAGCCAACCGGGCGCCGAGGACGACAAGGCGGTGACGTTCGTACGGACGGCGCGCGGCACCATCCCGTCGGTCGTGTCCCAATCGCCCAAGGACACCCGCACCGACTGTCCCGGACGCAGTGCGACCGTCTCGCGGGTGTCGACCATCCTCGTGCCGTCCATCGGGACGAAAGACGCACCGACGGCACCGGTTCCGGACGCGCTGCCGTAATAGCCGATGATGTCGACAGCCAGGTCGAGCGATCCGGTGACGTCCAGCTTGATCCGTCCGTCGGCGCCGACGTCGACGGTGGACGTCGTCGCTCCGGTCCAGTTCGCACCGAAGTTCAGGCTCGAGGTATTCGGCTTGGCGGTGCGCGACGCGTACGCCGTCACCCAGCCGGAGGTGGAGGTCTTGATCGCGGTCAGGTTGACGACGACGGCCGACACCCCGGTGGCGGGCACGCCCGAGCGACCCAGGACGGGGATCGAGACCGATGATCCGGTCACCAGCCGCGCCTTCGGCATGCCGCCGGTGCCATACCGCGAATCAGCGATGCGACCGGGGGTGGCGTTGTAGTAGGTACCGGCGTTCTCGGCGCCGGCAGCCTGTGCCGGCGCGGCCGCCAAGACGGTGCCGGTGAGCACGGCCGCGGTGCAGACGGAGACGACTGTGGAGAGCTTCATGTTGATCTCTTCTCGAGGGTTGGGTTGATTGCTCAGTTGAGGGTGTGGGGTTTGCCGGCGACCGGAGCGAGCGATGGCGCTGCACCGCTGCGAGCCGGTGACTGGGTCTTGACCTGCGCGATGGCCTCGTCGGTCAACTCGAAGCGTCCGGTGATGTCGAGGACGAGGTCGACCGAACCGCTCTGATTGAAGACCGACAGCCCTGGCGTGCACGTCGTCGCGCCGGACGGGGTCAGGCAACCGGGGATGGAGACGAAGGAGTTCGAGCGGTTGTGTGCCGCCTTCGTGTTCAGCGTGCTGGTCGTCGGCCTGGCCTCGCCGGCGCCGAAGAGGGTGAGGAAGGTCGCCCGGGTGGGGTTCGCGGCGGTGAGGACGCCCTCGAAGGAATGCGTTCGGTCGGAGTCGACCGTGCTCGGAACCGCGGCACTGACGGTCTGCTGCGCGCCGACCTTCGCCTGCGGGAAGCGCAACCCGGTGCGGGTGTCGCCGATGCGGGTCGGCCCGACCGGCACCCGCACGGTGCCGACGTTCCCCGGGTCGGTGACGAAGCTGCCGACCGCGTCCAGGATCAGGTGCGCGCTGGAGTTCGAGGTGTTCTCGAAGTGCACCGCGTATTGGCCGTAGCCGGGCCTGGCGGAGTCGGCACCGATACGGCGGACGGGGACGGTGACCAGATTGGCCGAGGTCTCCGCCTCGACGAAGTTCACCGACGAGGTCGACGGCGGCTCGCCCGCACCGCTCCACGCGGTGAACCAGCCCCTGTCGTATCCGCCGGTGGCGGTCATGTTGAACTGCATGGCGGTCAGGCGACGGCCGCCGGATTCGTTGAGCGACAACGGGATTCCGATACCCTCACCCGGCGCGAGACGGGAGCCACCGACCTCGTAGCGGCTGTCGAACCAACGCTCGGGCTCGTTGACGGTGTAGAGCGATCCCGCGGCGACGGTCGAGGACGAAGCGGCGAACCAGCCGAGCACGTCGACGGCCAACTGCACCGATGCGCCTCCGGCGGCGAGTCGAATCGTCCCGTCCGCACCGACCGGGACCGTGGCCGTCGTCGCGCCGGTCCAGCCCTTCGGGTAGGTGAGAACGGAGGTCCACGGCTTCGTCGCGCCGCCCGCGTACGCGGTCACCCAACCGCCGGACGTCGGGTCGATCGCGGTGATGTTGACGACGACCGCCTGCACCCCGGAACCCGGGACCCCGCCGCGGCCGGCCACCGCCAGCGAAGCGGACGTGTCCCGCCGCACCCCGCCCATCGGTAGCGCCCAGCCGGTGCGACTGTCGGCGATGCGCGAGGGCGTCACCGGGTGGTACTTGCCGGTGGGGTCGGACGCGGTCGCCCCGGCGTCCGGGGTGGCGGCGAGGAAGGACGTGGCAGCGATGATCGAGACGACGACGGTGGCGAGTTTCTTGGTACGCATGGGGTTCGCTTTCCCTTGAGCGGTCGTCATCCCTGACCGTGACGAACCGCTGAGCATGGCGGACGCTAGTGGCAAAGGCGGGCCGGTGTGCCACGTTTCAGCACAATCGGCAGATCACGGTTCGGGCAGCCCGTTTCATTCGAGGACCCGCCACCGCCGCTCCGGGGAGTCGACCCGCCGATCCGGACGAGGCCGGTTGCTAGGGTTGCCGCGCCTATCCGCCCCCGAAGGAAGCTCGCGACCGTGAACCAGACCCCCGCCCAGCGCTCGCTCTGGGCTCGCTTGGTGGCGCTCGCACCGCAGCTGATGAGGTTCGGGGCCATCGGCCTGCTCGGGCTCATCGTCGACGTCGGCGGCTTCAACGTACTGCGCTTCGCCGGACCGGGCGGCGAGGGCGTGATGCACGAATACGTGCTGCTGGCCAAGGTGTTGTCGTCGTTCGCCGCGACGGTCGTCGCCTGGACGGGCAACCGTTACTGGACTTTCCGTCAGACTCGCCGGGAGGAGAAGCACCACGAGTTCGCCTGGTTCTGCGGCGTCGCGCTGATCGGCATGGGCATCGCCCTCGGCTGCCTCTGGGTCTCCCACTACCTGCTGGGGTTCACCTCACCGATCGCCGACAACATCGCCGCCAACGGCGTCGGCCTGGTGCTCGCGTCCGGCTTCCGTTTCTGGGCCTACCGCAAGCACGTGTTCAACAATCGCTGACCGCCGTCGACCGACGAAGCAAGCAACGCGCGCGAGACCCGGTGCGGTCAGCGATCGACCTGCCCGGCGCGAATCTTGTTGCGCTTCAACCGCATCTTCGCCGCGAGCCCCATCATCTCGAACCCGAGGTCGAGGGTCTTCTTGAAGTCGCCGGTCACCGAGGACTCCCCCACCCGCGGCAGGTAGTTGACCGGCACCTGCACGTACTTGTGTCCACTCATCACACCGATGAGCAGCATCTCCAGACCGAACGCCGAGCCGTCCAGAGTCACGCGCTCGAGGATGTACTCCTTGTGCTTGCGCGTCATGACACGGAAGGTGCATCCGACGTCCGAGAGATAGGCGGAGTTGTAGCCGACCTCGATGCCCTTGGCCACGGCCCAGTTTCCCCAGCGCAGAAACCAGCCCATGTTCGAGCCGTCCCAGATGAAGCTCTGGACGGTGCGCGAACCGACGACGAGGTCGCATTCGGGGACGAACGCGAGCAGCTTGCGGATGTCGTCCGGGTCGAACGTGCCGTCCGGTTCACACACGGCGACGAGGTCGGTGTCGGCCTCGCGCAGTCCGCGCTGGATCGCGGCGCCGTAGCCCTGCGTGGTCTCGATGACCTCGCGAGCACCGGTGCCGGCGACCTCCTCGGAGGTGCCCTCGGCGGCGTTGTTGTTGACGACGATGACCTCGTCCACCTCGGGAATCGCCTCGAACCTGCGGATGCACTCCGCGATGCTGTCCTTCTCGTTGTAGGTCGGAAGGACGACGGAGAGCGTCTGGCCGTTGAACACGCGAAAGTCCTTGTCGAATTCGGTTGTCAGTCGTCGGGATTGGCCACGACGAGCATCTGCCCGGCGAGCGGCTTGATCGGTGACCGCAGGTACCACGGCACCAGGAAGGTGAGGTTCGCGCCGGACGACTTCATGGTCAGCGGCATGAACTTGGCGTGCATCTCCTCGATGGCGTAGCCGCGAGAGACGAGGTAGTCCGACAGTGACTGGTCGGTGAAGATCGCGACGTGGGTGTAGTCGTCAAAGTACCGGCCCGGGTTGAGCCGGAAGTTCGGCTGCATGAGCATCAGTCGACCACCGGGACGCAGCACGCGGCGGGCCTCGTCCAGCAAGCGGTTGGACTGGTCACGCTCAAGGTGTTCGACGAGGTTGGAGGCGAACACGACGTCGAAGGAGTTGTCCTCGAAGCGGCTCAGGTCGGTGCAGTCGCCGACGGCGGTCTCGACGTGCGCAGCAGCAGCACGCTCGACGACGGCGTCGATGTCCATGGCGACCACGCGGCGGGCCTTGATCTTGTTGGAGAAGTCGCACCAGCCGGCTCCGAGTTCGAGCACGTCGTGGTCGGGCTGCACCCAGGTGGCGAAGTGCTTGGCGAGGTGCACCCACACCTTCTCGCGGTTGGCGTCCTGAGCCAGGCGGGTCTCGAAGTAACCCTTCTCGTAGACGCCTTCGGGCGTCGAGGCGTCCTGCGCGTTGGTCACAGCAGAGGTCCTTGTCGGTGTGTGCTTCCGCGCCGGCCTGCGCGAAATGCGATGCGACTCTAACAAGCACCTGCGGGAATGCAGCGCCGACAACAAGCACCTGCGGGGATGTAGCGCCGACAGACCGTACGATGGCCGCGTTCTCCGCGGGCCCACGCTGCCCGCACCAGCCCATCGCACCCCCTTGCCGGAGGCACCTTCACGTGACTGCCCGAACGCAGGCAATCCGCACCGGATCCGGCCTCGGCTCCCTGATCACGTACGCGACCTTGTTGCTCGCGCTGCTGGGTTGGGTGACCTGGGCGGTGATGGACCAGTTGCCGATCGGCAGCCTGGTGAAGGCGGTGGCCGCGACGGGTGTGTTCCAGGTGCTGCCGGGTGCGATGGTCTGGCGTGCGATTCGCCCGCGCAACGGCTGGCTGCTCGAGGACCTCGCGATGGGCTTCGCGATGGGCTTCGCGATCGCCGTGCCTGCTCAGACCATCGCCGGGCTGATGCACTCGCGCATCCCGGCGTACGTCGTCCCGCTGCTGTTCGTGGCGGTTTTCGCCGCTGTCCCCGTGCTGCGTCGCCGGGTGCTGGAAGCGCGCTGGTCGCCGCTGCCGTGGTGGCTGGGACCGGCCCTCGGGTTGATGACGCTCGCGGCCTACCCGCAGACCGAGTGGTACTTCAAGCAGAACCTGCTGTGGTCGGACAAGCCGTGGACGCCGTACATCGACACCTACCTCCACCAGGCGTTGGCCGCGCAGATCCTGACCCGTGGTCCGGTGAGCTGGCCGACGGTGGCCGGTGAGGACCTCGGCTATCAGTGGTTCGCGCACGCCTGGATGGCGCACGTGACGGCAACGTCCGGCGTCCCCCTGGATCACGTCCTGATGCGCTTCCTGCCCGCGATCATGCCGATCGTCGCAGTGGCGAGCATCGCCGTCCTGGGCCTGCGCCTCAGCGGCAGCCCGGGGGTCGGCGCGCTGTCGGCCGCGTTCTCGATGCTGGTCGGCAGCGGTCAACCGTGGGGCCTGCTCGGCCTGCAACTGCCGATCACCCCCCTGTCGCCCACCCTCGGCCTCGGCATCCCGACCCTGGTCGCGATGGTGCTGGTGCTTGCCACCAGATGGCGCGGCGAAGCACTGCGGGGTGCCTTCTGGTTGATTCCCTGGCTGACCGTGATCGCGACCGGGACGAAGGGGTCGACCTCCCCTGTGGTGATCGCCGGCCTCGGCCTCGCCGCAGCCGCAATGCTGATCTGGAACCGGCCGATGTTCTGGCCGGTGGTTCGCGACGCCGTGGTCATCGGGGTCTCGCTCATCGTGACGATGGTCGTCGTCTTCCACGGGTCGGTGGCCGGTCTGAAGCTCGGTGTCACCAACTCTGCGAAGCAGACCAGCCTGTCGTCCGTCATCGGTGGTGTGGCGTCGCGCGAGCAGGTGCTGTTCGTCTCCGCCGCCGTCATCATCGCGGGCCTGACCCGGGCTGCGCTCGCCTTCTCGTTGCCGTTCCGCCGCGAGAGCCGGCTGGACCCGGTCTCCTGGGTGCTCATCGGAGCCGCCATCGCCGGAGCCGCCGCTCTCGGTCTGTTCTCCCACCCCGGACGCAGCCAGAGCTACTTCACACTGACCGCAATTCCGTTGGCTGCCACGGGTTCTGCCATCGGTGCGCGTCACCTGTGGCTGGCGCTCGGACGCCGCCGCGCACTGTTGCTCGGAGCCTTGAGCGCGGTCGCAGCGTTCGTGTTCTTCAAGGGCATCCTGGTGTGGACCGGACGCATCGTGCCGCGCAAGTACGACCAGTTCTGGCAGATCACCACCATCGCCGCAGTCGTCGTCCTCGTGGCCGCTGTGATCGGCGCGTTGGTGGTGCGGCGGCAGTGGTGGCGTGGCGCGCTGACGACGGTCGCGCTGATCGGCCTGTTCGCGGGCGCCGGTTCGTGGATCGACACCTATCGCACGTCGGTGCCGGTGCCGGACGAGCGGCCCGCCACTTTGACGTCGCAGAACGCGACGACGGTCGGCATGCTGCGTGCCGCGCGATACATCCGGGAGCACTCCGAGCCGACCGACCTGGTGATGACCAACCGTCACTGCACGACGGTGCGTGAGCCGCGCGGGGGGTGCGACAGCCGCCGGTGGCTGGTCAGCGCTTTCAGCGAGCGGCAGATGCTCGTCGAAGGATGGACCGCCACGCCGCGAGCCACGCAGATTGCTCCGAACGGCCGGGACTCGATCACCGTCGACTACTGGAAGCCGGAGATCCTCGAACTCAACGACACCTTCATCGCGGCGCCCACGGCGGACGCACAGCGCAGGTTGTGGGACCTCGGCGTGCGGTGGGTCTATGTCGAGACGACGAGGCCGCACGCCGACGATCTAGCCCCGTACGCAACCCTCGGGATCCGTACGCCCACTGCTGCTGCATGGAAGCTCAGTCCGCCGCGATGACAACCAACTTCGACAGGAGAAAGAGCGGACGCCGGCGTTCACCACTGATCGGTCGGCTGTCCTCACAGCGGGGGCCGTTGCTTCGCGTCGTGCGCGACCCGAAGACGGCGTTCCTGGTGGTCGGCCTGATCAACACAGTGCTCGGCGTAGCGCTGTTCGCCGGCTTCGACCGGCTCTTCGGTCCGAAGCACTACCTGCTGACGTTGCTGTGCATGCACGTGGTCTCGGTGATCGTGGCCTTCGTGCTGTACCGACGGTTGGTCTTCCGGGTGCGCGGCAACCTGCTGCGTGACGCGCTGCGTTTCGAGAGCGTCTACCTGACGGGGTTGGCGATCAACGTCGTGCTGCTGACCGCGACCGTCGAGTTGCTGCACTGGCGTCCGCTGGCCGCGCAGGTCGCCATCGTGGCGTTCAACGCATTCTGGAGCTGGTTCGGACACGGACGGTTCTCGTTCCGTCGTCCGGGATCCTCGGGTGACCCAACCCCAGTGACCACCGGCGGCGCCCCTCAGGCCGAGTCGGAAGCGGCCACCGGGTCGAAGGTCACGGACGCCGAGCTCGAAGCACCAGGCTGACGCCCGGCAACTTGTCGACCGGCAGGTAGCGCTCACTAGCCACGATCATCCGAAGCCCTTGATTCACAACGGGATTCAGGTCATCGAGGTCGCTGCCACTCGATTTTTTACGGCGCCAGGCGGCGATCGGACGCAGCAGCACGTTCCACGAACCGACGGACTCGATCTCGAAGCCGGCACCGTCGAGCAGGTTCACCAGTTCCGGACGCGTGTAGCGGCGGACGTGGCTGACCGCGACGTCGTGTGCCGACCACAGCTTCGGGTCGGCCGGCACGGCGACCAGGAATGTGCCGCCGGGACGCAGAACACGGAACACCTCGGACGCGGCGCGACCGTCGTCCGGGATGTGTTCGAGCACGTCGAACGCAACGACCATGTCGAGCGACGCGTCCTCGAAGGGCAGGCAGGTCGCGTCTCCGCGCAGCACCTGCAGTCCGCGTTCGCCGGCGACCTCCGCTCCTTCAGCGGTGTATTCCAGGGCGACGGCCTCCCAACCGTTCGCACGAAGGACCCGGGTGTTGCCACCACCCGCGGCGCCGACATCCAGCACCTTGCCGGGCTTCATGCCCTTGATCTGACGGGCGAGCAACGAGCGCCGCTCGGCGTACCACCAGTGCTTGTCCTCGAGGGCGGCCAGTTTCCGGATCTCAGTTGCTTCCACGCCGCCAATAGTGCCCGCCCGCCGCCAAACGTGCAGCATGTCCGCGTGGCGAGTTGCGGCGTCGCCACCCCGAAGCACTACCGTTTGGCGACCGCCTCAGCCGGAAGGACACCTGTCTCGTGACCGTCGCGCACCCCGCGCCGTCGTTTTCCCGATTTCGTGCAGCGACCGGTAACGGGGGCCCCTTCCTGGCCCTCGCCTACCTGCTGTTCTGCGCCTACGCGGTGTCGTCGGGCATGTCCCTGCTCAGCGTCGTCACGGCGTCGCTCGCAGTCGGGATCTTCCAATTGTTCCCCGGCGTGCTCATCTGGCGGCTGGTACGGCCACAGCGCGGTTGGCTGTTCGAAGACCTCGCGTTCGGATTCGCCTGCGGCTTCGCATTGTCGGTCGTCATCCAGTGCATCGCGGGTCTGCTCGGCAGTCGCCTGCTGAGTGTGCTGCTCCCACTGTTGGTAGCCGCAGCGATCCTCGCCGTGCCGCGCACTCGCGCACGTGTCCGTTCGGCCCGGCGCGAGCCGGTGCCCGCCTGGTTGGGTGCGGTCATCGCAGTCTCGACGGCCTCCGCCGTCCCGGGCGTGATCGGCTACTTCCGGCAGAACCTGCTCTCCTGGTCCGGATACCGGGTACCGCACGTCGACCAGTACTTCCAACTGGCGATGAGCAAACAATTGCAGCTGCGCGGCCCGGTGAACTGGCCACTGCTGGACAACGAGGGGCTCTACTACCACTGGTTCACCCACGCCTGGATCGCACATGTCGCGCAGACCTCCACCGCGTCCGCAGACGAGGTGCTGCTGCGTTTCGCGCCGATCGTGGCACCGTTCCTGGTCGTGCTCAGCGTCGCGAGCCTGTGCCTGCGCCTCACCGGAAAGGCGCTGGTCGCAGCCCTCGGGGTCGCGCTGACGATGATGGGAGGCGCGGCATCGGTCTGGTTCGGTTTCGCGTCCCCTCCGCTCAACCCTGAGTCGCCTACGCTCGCCATCTCCGTACCGGCACTGTTGGCGATGGTGGCGGTCATGGCGATGCGCTGGCGCGGCGAGGACATCCGTCTGCCGCTCGTCCTGCTGGGCGTGTTCGCGTTCGTCGCGGCCGGCACGAAGGGTTCGACCACTCCGTTGATCATCGCCGGTTGTGCGCTCACGCTCGTGGCGATGCTGCTGTGGCGTCGGGAGATGGCGAAGGTGGTCGCCATCGACCTCGCCGTGGTCGTCGCGGCACTGCTCATCAGCATGATCGTGGTGTTCCACGGGTCGTCCAACGGTCTGGTGCTCGACCCGGCGGCGGCATTGAAGTCGAGCTGGCCCTCGTCGTCGACCCGCAGTACCGACATTCGGGTACTGCTCATCGGCGCAGTGACGATGCTGTTCACCGGACTGTCCTGCGCCGCCTTCGGTTTCGTTGCCCTGCACCGTGATTCGAAGGAATCCGGACGTCGCGACCCCGTCCTGTGGACGCTGCTCGGCGCGACCATCGCCGGTGCTGCCGCTCCGATGGTGTTCGTGCAGCCCGGCAGCAGCCAGTTCTACTTCCGCCTGTCGGCCATCCCGCTGGCCGCGACCGCGTCCGCCATCGGCCTGGTGGCCCTGTGGGAGAAGCGGGACGCCCGACTGCTCAGGCTGCTCTCGCTCGCGGCCGGTTTCGGGCTGCTCGCGTGGTGGCTGCCGAAGCAGGTCGTGCCCGCCGACAAGTTGTCCGGCGTGCAGATGTTGACGGTGCTCGCGATCGGTGGGCTGCTCCTCGCGGTCGTGCCGCTCATGGCTGCCGTCGTCCGAGCCCGGCACACAGCCGTGGCGGCGACGATCGCAATGGCCGTGCTTGTCACGGGGGTCGCGTCCGCCGTCCACAACCGCACCTCCGACCTGCCGGAGCCGGGTCCGGTGCGGCAGGAAACGTACGGAGCCATCGGCGCCGGTCAGTTCCAAGCCGCTCGCTACCTCGGCAAGCACGCCGACCCCGACGCGATGGTGATGACCAACCGGCACTGTCGCCAACTGCGCGGCAAGGTCTGCGACAGCCGCTACTTCATGGTGTCCGCCATCAGCGGACGCCGGATGTTGGTGGAAGGATGGGGCTACTCCCCGACCATCGCCGCCAAGTACCCCAAGGGTCGTGAATCCATCACTGCGCCGTTCGGCGATCAGGCACTCCTGCGCCTGAACGACGGATTCATCGCCCGACCGACAGCCGACGCTGCCAAAGCCCTGTGGGACAAGGGTGTTCGCTGGATCTACATCGACAAGTCGCGCCCGTTCGCTCAGACCCTCGCGCCGTACGCGACACCTCAATTCAACAACGACCAGGCACAGGTATGGAAGCTGAACTCGCCCCGCACATGACAGTCCCGCACGACGATCCGTCGGCGCCCGAACTGTCCGTCGTCGTCCCCATGTACAACGAGGAGGACGTACTCCCGCTGTTCGCCGACCGGCTGCGTCCGGTGCTCGACGGCATGGGCGTCACCTACGAGGTCGTCGCGGTCGACGACGGCTCGAAGGACAACACCGCGCTGCTGGTGCAGAAGCTGCGTCGAGAGTGGCCCCAGTTGCGACTGATCTGCCTGCGGGCCAACTCCGGCCACCAGGCGGCGATCTCCGCCGGACTGGGCCTGGCCACCGGGCACTGGATGGTGACGATCGACGCCGACCTGCAGGATCCGCCCGAGGTCATTGCCGAGATGCTCGACACCGCGCGCGCCGAAGGTGCCGACGTCGTCTACGGCGTGCGCACCGACCGCAGCACCGACACCGTGTTCAAGCGGCAGACGGCCGGGCTGTTCTACCGGCTCATCCGTCGGCTGTCCGGGCTGGACGCCCCTTTGGATGCGGGCGATTTCCGACTGATGTCGCGCGCCACGGTTGAGGCGGCACTGTCGCTGCCGGAGCACAACCGCGTGCTCCGCCTGACGATCCCCTCGCTGGGCTTCCCGTCGGCCGAGGTCGGCTATCGCCGCGAGGCACGCGCGGCGGGCGAGTCGAAGTACCCGCTCGCCAAGATGCTGCGTCTGACCGCCGACTCGATCACCGGATTCAGCGTCGCGCCGCTGCGGTTCGCGACCTGGTTCAGCCTGCTCGGTTTCCTGTTCGCAACGGTGCTACTGGCATATGTGCTCGGTAGCTGGATCAGTGGGCACACCGTGTCGGGATGGACCTCGATGATGGCCGTGACCGTCGGGTTCTCCGCCGTCCAGCTGTTGTGTCTGGGCATCCTCGGCGAGTACGTAGGACGGGTGTTCAGCGGCCAGCAGGCGCGTCCCACGTTCTACGTCGCGTACGACTCGGCGGGCGACCGCGCGCACTGACGCTCTACACCCCTGAGGATCTAGTGGATAGGGCCGCTCTTTTAATCGATTGATCGTCCTCGCCTGGCGCGCTGTGCGCAGGCTGGGCCCGGACGGCGACGAACACCGATCCGGCACCCGCTCCGGCGTCGGTTCGGTCATCCTGCTGCTCGGCGGCGTTAACCTCATCAGCGCCTACTTCAACCAGTTCCTGGTGCTCGTGCAGGCCACCGCGCAAGCTGCCGTGCTGGCGGCACTGGTGCGCCTCGACCACCGAACCGGGTCACCGCCACACATCTCGGACCTTGGGGCTCCAGCACCAATCCACCGTCGCCAAGATCCAGGATTTTCATCAGCATCGCCATCTGTTTCTGGACCTCGGCGCCATCGTCCACGTCACTGAGCCAGAGATCCGTTGCTTTACACCAGTCCTCGCAAAATATGTCGACTCGCAACTGAAGTACCTCGTCGAACTGGTTGCAGTGGATCAATCCACCAACTGGCGGCTGTACGAAGTGAAAACGGTCGAGCGCCTGACGCGCGCGCTGGTGCAGAATCCAATCGGGAGAGGGTAGGGGACCTAGGGACCTTCCGAGATGCACATGGAACCTCCCCCCACCGCCTCGAACTTTGCCAAGTCCATACCGACTGCTGGTTGTGCGCCAGAACGTTCGTGCGCGGCAATGGACCGTGACCCAGGGGCCGATCACTCATCCAGGTTTCGTCGCCGGTCGAGCGCAGGTGACTGTTCGGGCCGCCGACGCTGAGAATCCCGTCCACTTCGTCCGCTCGCACCTGCAGCTCGAGCTCGGACGGTTCTGGATCTGGCCGACGCAACTGTCGTCGTATCCACGGGTGTCCATCTACGAGGCCACGACGCGATCGCTGCTCATCGCCTGCGCTGTGATCTGTCTGTCGCTGGCCGCAGCGTCCGGGCGACCGTCGTCCGTAACTGTTGCGTTGGGCATCGTGCTGCTCGGTTCGTTGCTCGTGATGGCGCGTCGTGCGACCCGCGTGTTCGGGATGGCCGGACTGTTGCTCGGCCTGTGCTTGACGCCGCTCGCGGGTTTCGCCAACGCATCGCAACTCGTCGGACTCGCGTTCGCCCTGATCGCCTCGCAACTTCGCATCGTCCCGGCTCTGGTGGTGCTGACGACCTGGTTCGGGTGCTTCGTCGCGGCGTACCTGAGCTCGCCGTACGCCGCCGACACCGCCATGCTCGTCGACCACGGCGTGCTGAGCCTGGGGTGCATCATGGCCATCGCCATCTGCCACCACCTGCTGGTGCACAGGATCGTCCGGCTCGATCGGGTGCGCTCGCGGGAGTTCGAACTCGAACTGGCCCAACGATTGCGGGACGACGAGAAGCGGGCCGGTGAATCCGCGCGTCGGGTGCTGCACGACCAGGTGCTGTTCACGCTGATCCGTATCGCCGACTCCGGAGGCGTGGAGTGCGATGTCGTCCAGCGAACGCTCGGCGCGTTCGATCTGCCCGTTCGGGCGCGTGGTGATGTCGCGGTCGATTTGTTGTCGCTCGTCGACTCGTGCGTGCCGTCGGGTGTGAGTGTCACGCCGTCACCCCGTGCTCGTCGTCCGGTGCCGACACACGTTGCTGATGCATTGCGGCGCGCGCTGGGTGAAGCGCTGCGCAATGCAGCCAGGCATGGCGACGGACCGGCGCAGGTGGACCTCGCGTTGCGCGGCGACGACGTCGAGATTCGAGTGCGCAATCGGACTGCGTCGCCGGGCTCGCTGCGGCCGGGATGGGGTTGGCGCAATTGCGTTGAGCGCGAGCTGAATTCAATTGGTGGTAGCGCTTCGCTGCGGCGCGATGGTGCGGACGTCGTCGTGACGTTGACGTTGACGGCACCTTGGTTTCGGCACGGTGGGAATCGCAAGCTCATCCCACCGGCTCAACCAGCGGGATCGCCGGCTCACCCAGCGGGATCGCCGGCTCACCCAGCGGAATCGCCGGACCGGCCAACGGGATCGCGGGCTCGACCAGCGGCATCACCGGCCCAACCAGAGGCGGTTTGGGCGGCGTGGCCCGCGCTGATCGCGCATACCTTCATCGCGTGGCGGCACACGCCTGGTCCGCAGTTGGCGGCGCAGTCGGTGGTCGTCGCGGCTGTCTGGCTGATGACGTGGTGGCTGACCCGCGCCGTGGCGTCCGGGCGTCTCACTCGGGTGAACATGGCCGCGGTCGCAGCGGCGTCCGCGGCGTCCGCGTCCGCATCGCTCGCGATCGCCGGCCCGCAGTCGCTGCACACGTACGCGTCCTGGGGCCTGGGCATGGCCGGCGTCCCGTTGTGCGTGATCGCATTCTTCGGGTCGGCGCGGCGCGTACTGTTCCTGACCGTGTGCGGTCTCGCGCCCGCATTGGCAGTCGTCGGCACCCACCCGGAGATCACCTGGATGTCCGCGGCCGGCGCCTTGATGACGGGCCTGTGCCCGTGGCTCACCTACGCCATCGGCCGCGGACTGCGCCAGGTGCAGACCAAGGCCGACCGGGACGAGGCCGCCGTGCGCGAGCGCCTGTCCGTCGCAACCGCGGTGTGGTCCGAGGAGCGGGTGAGCGACCTGTTGTCGTTCACCAAGCGCACGGTCCGACCGTTCCTGCACCGCATCTCGACCGACGGACTCCAGGCTGCCGACCGGATCACCGCGGGCCGGCTCGCGGCTCAGGTGCGCGACGAACTCAACCTTCCCGGCGTGCTCGACGCCGCCCTGCGCGACCGCATCGCGACCGCCCGCGAGCTCGGCGCCGAGATCACCATCCACCCGGCCGTCGACCCCTGCCCCGACCGCTGCGCCGTGCTGCTGCGAGTGCTCGACCGACTGTTGGACGACGCAGCCGCCACCGACCGGTTGGAGCTTCGTCTCGGCGGCGCCGGTGAACCCTGCACCGTCTCGCTGTTGGCGCCCGACGCCGAGCAACGGCTGCGTGCACTCGCCACGCTGACCGGGTCGACTCCTGCCCGCCTGACCCGGGATGCGTTCGCAACCACGCTCGTCCTCGGCCCCTCGCCCGATCACGGGATGGCCGCGTCCACCACGGTCGGGTAGGAAGAACGCATGTCGGCCCTCGCGCGTCCGCTGTCCGTCGTGGTCATCGACAACGATGAGAACCTCCACCGCTCCCTGCAGGTGCTGCCACTCAGCCACCCCGCGGTAGTTCGCATCGTTACTGTCGCCGCCTCCGTCGACGAACTAGACGACGGGCCACCCCCGCAACCCGACGTCGTCGTGTTGGACTTCTGGCTCGGCCGCGACTGCCGCAGCAGCGTGGACGACATCGGCCGGCTGGTGCAGTGGAACGCGCCGATCGTGCTCTACACCTCCGAGGAGCGCCCGTACCTGATCCAGAGCGCGGTCACCGCCGGGATCACCGCGCTCTGCCTCAAACACGACGGGCTGGACGCGCTCGTGCGCACGTTGGCGAGCATCCGCGACGGCGAACTGCGCCCTTCCCGTCAGCTGGCCGCCGCGCTCGCCGACCTGCCGCCGTTGCGTGCGCGCCTCACCCCTACCGAGGCGACCGTGCTGCGCGGCCTGGCGTACGGGCTGTCCGCGTCCGAGATCGCCACACGGTTGTGCGTCAGCGTCGACACCGTGCGCTGCCACACCAAACACATCCACGAGAAGTACCGCGCGGTGCTCGGCGACGGTCCGGTGAACCGGCAGCAGACGCTGCGGGCCGCACTCGAGGACGGTTACTGGGACGCGCGCGAGTGGGGCGAACCGTGGAATATCCCCTGAACTGGGGACGCGTCCGCCGACATGCGAGCGACAACCTGATCGGGCGATCGTCGATCGCGATCCGGGTTCGAATGAAAGGTCTCACCTTCATGAAATCGTCCATTCTGCGCACCACCGCCATCGCCACCGGACTCGCCGCCACGGCCACCGGGGCGTTCGTCACGGCAGACACCGCGAGCGCCGCCCCGCGCACCGCGACCGTGATGGCCGCCAGCACCCAGGGCCAGACCGGCCCGTCGCTCAACTTCGCCCGTAATCGCTCGTTCAGCAAGGGCAAGGTGCTCACGCTCGCCTGCTACGACCGCGGCCAGGCGGTCAGCGGTTACTACTCCTCGTCCGTCACGGGCGGCACCTCCGACATCTGGTACCAGACCAGCGGGGACGGCGGCGTGTGGGTGCCCGACATCGACATCAGCACCGGCAGCAACGCCCCCGTCGTCGGACGCTGTGCGCCCAACCTGCCCTGGACCGAGGGCCGCGGCTACGTGGTCACCCAGACCCCGGGCGGTTCGTACAGCCACGCGAATGTCTACAACCAACATTCGATGGACGTCGCGCTGCCCTCGGGGACCCCATTGCGCGCGGCCGAGACCGGAATCGTCGCCTTCTCCGGATGGAATCCCGGGGGCGGCGGGAACGTCGTGATGGTCAAGCGCCCCGGCACCAACAACTGCATCCAGGTCGCCCACCTGTCAACCCTCAGCGTCGGTGTCGGTGCGCGCGTGATTCGCGGACAGGTGATCGGCTACTCCGGAGCCACCGGCGGCGTGACCGGCGCCCACCTGCACCTCGGTGTCGTCAACTGCACGAGTTGGTACAGCCAGTACGTGCTGCCCACCCAGGAGCGCGGCACGTCTTATCCGCAGGGGGCGTTGCTGACGTCCTGGAACGCGCGGTAAGTCGGCGCTGGTCGACGTTGGGAGGGACGCGGCCAGGTGGCTGCGCAGGTTACGTACGAGGGAGCACGTTATGTCCGGGTGCGCACGTTATGACGTGCGCACCCGGATGCAGCGCAGGCACCTGTACCTCACCTGCGCATCTGTACCTATGGTGCGCATCGTCGCCGGCCGCGAAGGCGTGCGCGAACGTTACCGCCAGATCGCCCTTATGTGAGGTAGTGACGGCAGTTCAGCGTCCGGCTGCGCGAGGTTAATGTGCATGTTCTCGCCGCCGCGACGGCGCCCGACCGGTCGTCGCCGTCGAGCTGGATGAACGGCGGGGCCTGCAACGCACCGAAGCTGTTGCCGAGCGCCTGAATGACACCCTTCTCACGATTGGACGGCTCATACGGGCAGCCGAGGTCGAGGTCGACCGCCGCTCGGCGCGGTCAACTTCGCGAGGAACTCCTTCTTCGGCGCAGCGGCACCCCGTGACCAGTTCAGGTTGACCCGCATCGCGCTCTGACTCTCCCCTTCTTGGCCAGGCTCACCGTCGGCGCAGCCTTGGACAGAGTCACCTTGCTGAGGTTTACCGACCCTGCGGTCGGTGGCTGCTTCCTCGTGAAATCGATCGCCATCTGTCTGCCATTAATGTGATGAACACGGCTGGGAGCCGCGCCCGCCGACCTGTTGTTGCTGGTCACAGGCCGGTCGGCTCTTGTGGCGCCTCAACTCGGTGATCCGGGAGCGGTGCGGTTCGCCGTGTGACCGACGTCAGCCGATCAGCCCGGCGCCGACCGTGGCACCGCTCGCTTCGTCGATAAGGATGAACGAGCCCGTCGTGCGGTTGTCGGCGTAGCTGTCTGTGACGAACTGCTGCGACAGCTTCAGACTGACCTCTCCGATCTCGTTGAGCTGCAACGATTCCGGAGAGCCAAGTGGCTCGAGCGTGTTGACGTCGAGCTGGTGGGCAAGGCCTCGGACGATGGCCCTGCCGGAGCGGGTCGTGTGCTTGATCGCCAGCTTCTGACCGACCCGCAGCGGCTGCTGCGTCATCCAGCAGACGGTGGCGGTGACTTCCTTGTTCACCGACGGTGCGTGCTCGGCGTGCGCGATCACGTCACCGCGAGAGACATCGACGTCGTCGGCCAGCCGGAGCGTGACCGACAGCCGGTCAGGCGCCTCGGCCAGCGGCTTGTCGAACAGGTCGATCGCCGCGACGGTGCTGCGCTGCCCGCTCGGCAGAACCACCACCTCGTCGCCCACCCGGAAGGTGTCGCCGGTGACCCGGCCGGCATAACCGCGGTAGTCGTGGTGCTCATCCGACTTCGGACGGATCACGTACTGCACGGGAAGCCTTGCCGCAGACCGAGATTCGTGCAGCACCTCGACGGACTCGAGGTACTCCAGCAGCGCCGGACCCTCGTACCACGGCATGCTCTCCGACCGCTCGACGACGTTGTCGCCCTGCAACGCCGACACCGGAATCACCCGGATGCCCGGCACGTCGAGCTTGGCCGCGAAGGCGGTGAACTCCTCGTCGATGCGGTCGAAGGTGGCCTGGTCGAAGTCGACGAGGTCCATCTTGTTGACCGCCAACACGACATGCGGCACCCGCAACAACGACAGCAGCACCGCGTGCCGGCGCGACTGCTCGGTCAGCCCCTGCCGGGCGTCGACCAGCACGAGCCCGAGGTCGGCCGTCGACGCACCGGTCACCATGTTGCGCGTGTACTCCACGTGCCCCGGGGTGTCGGCGATGATGAACTTGCGCTTCGGCGTCGCGAAATAGCGGTAGGCCACGTCGATCGTGATGCCCTGCTCACGTTCCGACCGCAGTCCGTCGGTCAGGAGCGCGAGATCGGTGTAGTCGTATCCCTTTGTGCGAGAAGTGTGTTCGACCGCTTCGAGTTGATCCTCGAAGATCGCCTTGGAGTCGAGCAGCAGGCGTCCGATGAGCGTCGACTTGCCGTCGTCCACCGAGCCGGCCGTCGCGAAACGCAGCAGATCCATCAGAAGTAGCCCTCTTTCTTGCGGTCTTCCATCGCAGCCTCGGAGAAGCGGTCGTCTCCCCGGGTGGCGCCACGCTCGGTGACGCGCGCGATCGCGACCTCCTCGATCACCTCGTCCAGCGTGGACGCCGCGCTCTCGACACACCCGGTCAGTGTCAGGTCGCCGACGGTGCGGAAGCGGACGGTGCGCTCGGCCGCCGTCTCGCCGTCACGGCACGGGTTGAACTCGGACTCGCTCAGCAGCATCCCGTCGCGCTCGAACACGCGGCGCTGATGGCTGAAGTAGATCGACGGGATCTCGATCTGCTCGCGGGCGATGTAGTGCCAGATGTCGAGTTCGGTCCAGTTGGACAGCGGGAAGATGCGCATGTGCTCGCCGGCGTGGATGCGTCCGTTGTAGAGCGACCAGAGTTCCGGACGCTGGTTCTTGGGGTCCCACTGGCCGAAGTCGTCACGGTGGGAGTAGATGCGTTCCTTCGCACGGGCCTTCTCCTCGTCGCGGCGTCCGCCACCGAAGGCCGCGGTGAAGCCGTTCTCCTCGATCGCGTTGAGCAGCGTGCCGATCTGCAGGCGGTTGCGGGAGGTCTTGCCGTCGTCGTGCACTACGCCGTCGGCGATCGCCTGCTCGACCGAGGCGACGATCAACCGGACGCCGAGGCGGTCGACCCAATGGTCGCGGGTGGCCAGCACCTCGGGGAAGTCGTAACCGGTGTCGACCTGCATCACCGGGAACGGGATCTTCGCCGGGTAGAAGGCCTTCTCCGCCAGGCGCAGCATGACGATCGAGTCCTTGCCACCGGAGAACAACAACACCGGCTTCTCGAACTCTGCGGCGACCTCTCGGATGATGTGGATCGACTCCGCTTCGAGCAGATCGAGCTCGGTCAGCCGGTTTGGCGAACCGGTGGCGGCGCGGGCGGCCTCGGCATCGACGGTCACGTCTCACTCCTCGGTGCTGGACTTTGCTTCCAAAACTTCGCGTTATGTTATCGGTAACGTCAGTGGATGCAGTCGCCGTCCACATCGCAGACCGACCGCGAAAGGACTTCCCACGTGACCGCTGTTCGGTTGAGTGCTGCGGAACTCGATGAGCTGATGTTGGTGCGGGACGGCTTCTGCTCGGTGTCCGAGGTGTCGTTGCCCTCCTTTGCTCAGGACGACGAGGTCGTCGATCTCGAGGGCGCGGTGGTTGCTCGGTTCGTCGAGGGCGAGTTCGAGTTCGCGGACGAGGACTCGCGGCCGTTCGCGTGGCTGTACGGGATCTCGACGAGTGGTCTCGATCGCGGCTCTCGCCTAGCGGCTCGCACCTACTCGACCACCGTGGAAACCCCCACACGGTGGTCGAGTAGGGACGGAGCGTTAGCGGAGTCCCGCGATCGAGACCACGACACACGCACGCGGTGGTCGAGTAGGGACGGAGCGCCAGCGGAGTCCCGCGATCGAGACCACACGCATCGGGCGCTCTGGGTCGACCAGCCATCCGATAACGTCGCGGAACTCGCACCTCCGAACGCAATCCTGCTCGTGCCCATGTCGCCCAGCCACCAGCCGGGACACCGCGCGCTCGCCGCTCTCCGATCAGCGCTTGCCGCTGCGAGCGAACGCGAAGACCTGCGCGTCCTCGCCGTTCCGGTCGAACTCGACGCTCACCCCGAACGGCGCGAACTCGTCGAACGCGCGCTCGACGCCGACTCGTCATCGACCATCAGCGACCACGAAGCCTCCTCCGCTGCAGGCGTATTCATCCTGCTCACCGGACTTTCCGGCTCGGGCAAGTCGACCATCGCCCGCGCACTGCGCGAAGAACTCATCATCCGCGGCAACTCGGTCACACTCCTCGACGGCGACCAGGTGCGCCGCGAACTCTCCGCCGGACTCGGCTTCTCCCCCGAGGACCGCGACACCAACGTCCGCCGCATCGGCTGGGTCGGCGCCGAAATCGCAGCACACGGCGGAGCGGTTGTCGCGTGCCCGATCGCGCCGTACGACGCCACCCGTAAGGCGGTGCGCCAGATGGTCGAACACGCAGGCGCACGAATGGTGCTCGTGCACGTCGCCACTGCCCTGGCCGAATGCGAGCGCCGCGATCGAAAAGGCCTGTACGCCAAGGCTCGTGCCGGCGAGCTACCGGACTTCACCGGCATCAGCGCACCGTACGAAGCACCCGAGGACGCCGACCTGGTGATCGACACGAGTGAGGTTGCCGTGGCGGACGCCGTCGCGCGCATCATCACCGAACTGGATCGGTGACCGGTCCGGTGCTCACAGACCTGTTGGGTGGTCAGTTCCCCGAGCTGCTCACCGTGGCCTTCCTCGTCGGCATCGTCGTCGGCCTCACCGGTATGGGCGGCGGCGCGCTGATGACACCCGCGCTGATCTTCCTCGGCGTTCCTCCGACCACCGCCGTCGCGAACGACCTCGTCGCCGCCGCCGTGAACAAGAGCGTCGGCGCCGGCGTCCACTGGCGCACCGGATCGCCAGACCTGCGCCTGGTGAAGTTCCTCGTGATCGGTTCAGTACCAACGGCATTGATGGGCGGCTGGATCGTCGGGCTCCTCGGCGAGGACGAAGCACAACAGTCCGGGCTCAAGCTGATCATCGGCATCACGCTGCTCATCGCGGCGATCAGTTACGGCACCCGCATCTACCTCGACATGACCGGCCACATCGGACGCCGCCTCGGCGCCGAGACCGTCATCCGTCCACTACCCACGATCGCGGTCGGCGCGTTCGGTGGACTGCTCGTCGGCATCACCAGCGTCGGCAGCGGTTCGCTGATCATGGTCGCGCTCGTCCTGCTCTACCCGACGCTGTCAGCCCGCAAGCTGGTCGGCACCGACCTCGTCCAGGCCGTCCCGCTGGTGCTGGCCGCGGCGATCAGTCACGTCATCGCTCAGGGCATCGACTGGAGCGTGCTGATCCCGTTGATCATCGGTGGGACGCCCGGCACCTACCTCGGCGCCAAGCTCGCCCGCCGGGTCGCGCCGTCCGTGCTGCGCGGCGGGATCGTCATCGTCCTCAGCCTCACTGGACTCACCATGCTGAAGGTGCCGCCGGTCGTCGTCGGGATCCTCGGGTGCGCGGCCGTCATTCTGTGTCCGCTCGTGTGGGCGCTGCTCAAGCAGCGGCATGAGCGGCGAGCGAGGTCGGCGCTGGAGACCGAGCACAGCTACACGATCTGAGCCGTGCGGCGTGTGGTTGGCTCTTCGTCGCCGTCTCCGTGGTTTCGGCGCCTGCGGATTCGTTCCTCATCCGCAGGGCTCAACCAGCGGCGGGATGAGGCCCTGCGCAGCTTTGGGACGAGGGCCCAACCGGCGGTGGGTGTGGCCTCGGCCGGCGCGGACGGTCAGCTTTCGAGGGTGAGGGCGCGGATGACCGGGGGCATCGCGCGGTTGATGTGAGCCGCCATCTGGGCGAACACCTCGGGGTCGCGGCGGAAGGGGTCGACGATCACCGACTCCTGCTCCGAGATCGGGTGGATGTCGGTGCGGCGCTTGCCGACGTGGTCGACCAACCGGCCGACGAACGAGTCGTCCGCGGGACCGAAGAACCCCCGTTCCGCCGGCGGCACCGCGGCGATGCCGTCGACCATGTGGCTGAAGTCGGCCAACGCGAACGTGTACTTCAGCGCCTTCGGCTGCAACGTCACGACGTCCGCGCGGTGGTCACGCGTCGCGGTCAGGATGAGGTCGGCGTCCGCCGCGATCTGCGGGGTGAGCTGACGCGACCGAAACCCGCCGTCGTCGATCCCGAGTGCCTGCAGGTGGGCCAGGCTCTGCGGCTCGATCGGGTGGTTGATCAGGGCCCGGGTGCCCGCGCTCTCGACGTCGTACCCGCGTCCGGCGAGATGGGTCGCCAGCACCCGCTCGATGTAGGGCGACCGGCAGATGTTGCCGGTGCAGACGACCAGGATCCGCGCGTTGCTCACGCAGGAGAGACTAACCAGTCAAGCACCGTCCGTGCCCAGGGCACTCGAAGTGCACGAAGTGACTCCGTAGTCGGAGTGCCCTCGTGCATATGGAGTGCCCTGGGGAAGATCGTCCGGATTATCCACACGGCCGTCTGCACGTTCGCTCACGATGCAGCACGCTCCATCCCATGAAACCGGAACGTCTGCTGTTCACCGGTCCCCGCACGCTGCGCGCTGAGGCGCTCGACCAGGACGCATGGACGCAAGTGCGCCACGGGGCGTTCTACCCGGCATCCGAGTGGGAAGCGCTGGACGCCGGTGAGCGGCACGCGCTGCTGGTACACGCGAGCGTCCCGAAATGGGCGGACGATCGACTCGTCTCACACTGGTCGGCAGCCGCACTGCACGGCCTGCCGACCATCGGCAGGTGGCCGAACCGCGTCGCCCTGACCGTCGCCGGGCGCGGCCGCACCTCTCAGCACGTCCAGCGCTTTCACCGGGTCAACGAACTTCCGATCCCTGTGCAGATCAACGGTATTCGCGTGACCGCCCCGTTGCGTACCGTCGTCGACCTGGCCCGGTGCACATCGCTGCGCAGTGCGCTCGCCACCGCGGACGCAGCGCTGCGGAAGGAGATGTTCGCCCTCGACGAACTGCGGCAGGCAGTGAGCGAACTCCCGACCGGCGTCCGAGGCAGGCAGACCGCGCTGCTCGTCGCCGAGCTCGCCGACGAACGGGCGGAGTCCCCGCTGGAGTCGATGAGCCGAGCGGTGATGTTCCAGGCCAGGCTCCCCCGTCCCGAGCTCCAGGTCATCGTGCGCGACGGCCGCGGGTTCATCGGACGCTGTGACTTCGGCTGGGACGGTCTGCTGGGCGAGTGCGACGGGAAGATGAAGTACGGCGCGGACCTGACCGACGATCCGTCCACGGCCGTCTGGCGCGAGAAGCAGCGTGAGGACCGGATCCGCCGAGTGGCAGACCTGGCCAGATGGTGCTGGGACGACGCGTACGCGGAGGGTCCGATGCTGCGGATCCTGGCCGACAAGGGCGTACGTCCGCGTCCGGGTCAGCAGTGGATCGCGTGAGGGCACTCCAAGTGCACGAGGGCACTCCGTATACGGAATGCCCTCGTGCATTTGGAGTGACCTCAGCGTCGAGGGACGCCGAAAGGCCCCGGTCCACGCGGAACCGGGGCCTTACGAGCACCGTGGGTCAGCTGTCGGAGAAGCCCAGGGCTTCGTCGTCGAGGCGGATGGCCTCGCCACTGCCCGGGCCGAAGACCGGGTAGTCGTACGGCTGGTAGTCCGGCAGGGCGTACAGCGCAGCCTTGGCCTCTTCGGTGGGCTCGACCGACAGGTTGCGGTAACGGGGCAGGCCCGTTCCGGCCGGGATGAGCTTACCGAGGATGACGTTCTCCTTCAGGCCCAGCAGCGGGTCGCGACGACCGTGCATGGCGGCCTCGGTGAGCACGCGGGTGGTCTCCTGGAAGGACGCCGCCGACAGCCACGACTCGGTGGCCAGCGACGCCTTGGTGATACCCATGAGCTCGGGACGACCCGACGCCGGACGTCCGCCTTCGGCGACTGCCTTGCGCGAGGAGTCCTCGAAGCGACCACGCTCGGCCAGCTCACCCGGGAGCAGGTCGGTGTCCCCGGCCTCGATGATCGTCACGCGACGCAGCATCTGGCGCACGATGACCTCGATGTGCTTGTCGTGGATCGACACACCCTGCTGGCGGTACACACCCTGGACCTCGTCGACGAGGTGCTTCTGCACCTCGCGCGCGCCCTGGATACGCAGCACCTGCTTGGGGTCGATCGCACCCTTGACCAGCAGCGCGCCGACCTCGACGTGCTGACCGTCCTCGATGAGCAACTGGGCGCGCTTGCTGACCGGGTAGGTCTGCTCCTCGCCACCGTCGTCCGGGGTGAGCACGATCGTGCGGGACTTGTCGTCGTCCTTGATCTCGACGCGTCCGGCGGCCTCGGCGATCGGGGCGACACCCTTGGGGGTGCGCGCCTCGAACAGCTCGACCACACGGGGCAGACCCTGCGTGATGTCGTCGGCCGCAGCCGCACCACCGGTGTGGAAGGTACGCATCGTCAGCTGCGTACCCGGCTCACCGATGGACTGGGCGGCGATGATGCCGACAGCCTCACCGATGTCGACCAGCTTGCCGGTCGCCAGCGAACGTCCGTAGCACATGGCGCAGGTGCCGACACGGGACTCACAGGTGAGCACCGAGCGGACCTTGACCTCTTCGATGCCGGCCGCGATCAACTTGTCGAGGTTGACGTCTCCGAGGTCGGAGCCGGCCTTCGCCAGGACATCTCCGCCCACCTCGACGTCGACCGCGAGGTTGCGGGCGTAGACCGAGGACTCCACGTGGTCGTGCTCGACGAGCTCGCCGGACGCGTTGCGCTGGGCGATCGGCATGACCAGACCGCGGTCGGTGCCACAGTCGGACTCGCGGATGATGACGTCCTGCGACACGTCGACCAGACGACGGGTCAGGTAACCCGAGTCGGCCGTACGAAGCGCGGTGTCGGCCAGACCCTTACGCGTACCGTGCGTGGAGATGAAGAACTCCAGCACCGACAAGCCCTCACGGAAGTTGGACTTGATCGGACGCGGGATGATGTCACCACGCGGGCTCACCATCAGGCCTCGCGCACCGGCGATCTGACGGATCTGGAACCAGTTACCACCCGCACCCGAGGCCACCATGCGGTAGATCGGGTTCTTCGGGTCGAAGTTGGCCTGCATCTCCTGCGCGACCTCATCGGCACCCTGGCGCCAGATGTCGGTCAGCTCGTCACGACGCTCCTGGTCGGTGATCAGACCACGGTCGTACTGACCCTGGATCTTCGCCGCGCGCACGTCGTAGCCGGCCAGGATCTCCTTCTTGTTGCTCGGGGTCTGCACGTCACCGATGGCGACGGTGCAACCCGAGCGGGTCGCGAAGTAGAACCCGGCATCCTTGAGTGCGTCCAGCGACGCGGCGACCTGACCCTTGGGGTAACGCTCGGCGAGGTCGTTGATGACCGCACCGAGGCCCTTCTTGTCGATCGCACGGTTCAGGAAGGGGTAGTCCTCCGGAAGCGTCTCGTTGAAGAGCACACGGCCGAGGGTCGTGGCCAGCTTGTAACCGGACGCGCGGCCCAGCTCGTCGACCTCGAAGCCCTCCGGCAGGTCGAAACCTTCCGGCGGCACCTGGTCGAACAGGCGGATGCTGACGAGCGAACCGAGCTTGATCTCGCCCAGGTCGTAGGCCATGCGGGCCTCGGCAGCGGTCGAGAACGTGCGCAGCTCACCGGCTTCCCCACCCTCGGCGGCGACTTCGCCGTCCTCGGACGTCAGGAAGTAGATGCCGGTGATCATGTCCTGGCTCGGCATGGTGACCGGGCGGCCGTCGGCCGGCTTCAGGACGTTGTTGCTCGACAGCATCAGGATGCGTGCCTCGGCCTGCGCCTCGGCGGACAGCGGCACGTGAACGGCCATCTGGTCACCGTCGAAGTCGGCGTTGAACGCGGTGCAGACCAGCGGGTGGATCTGGACGGCCTTGCCCTCGACCAGCTGCGGCTCGAAGGCCTGGATGCCCAGACGGTGCAGGGTGGGTGCGCGGTTCAGCAGCACCGGGTGCTCGGTGATGACCTCTTCGAGGACGTCCCACACCTGCGGACGCTGACGCTCCACCATGCGCTTGGCCGACTTGATGTTCTGCGCGAGGTCGAGGTCGACCAGACGCTTCATCACGAACGGCTTGAACAGCTCCAGCGCCATCTGCTTGGGCAGACCGCACTGGTGCAGCTTCAGCTGCGGACCGACCACGATGACCGAACGGCCGGAGTAGTCGACGCGCTTACCGAGCAGGTTCTGACGGAAGCGACCCTGCTTGCCCTTGAGCATGTCGGACAGCGACTTCAGCGGACGGTTGCCGGGGCCCGTGACCGGGCGACCACGACGGCCGTTGTCGAAGAGGCTGTCGACGGCCTCCTGAAGCATCCGCTTCTCGTTGTTGACGATGATCTCCGGCGCACCGAGGTCGAGCAGACGCTTGAGTCGGTTGTTGCGGTTGATCACGCGGCGGTACAGGTCGTTGAGGTCGGAGGTCGCGAAACGGCCACCGTCCAACTGCACCATCGGACGCAGGTCCGGCGGGATGACCGGGACGGCGTCCAACACCATCGACGCGGGGCTGTTGGTCGTCTGCTGGAAAGCGGTGACGACGCGCAGACGCTTCAGCGCACGGGTCTTGCGCTGACCCTTGCCGGTGGCGATGGTCTCGCGCAACGACTCGGCCTCGGCCTCGAGGTCGAAGGACTCCAGGCGCTTCTGCAGTGCAGCCGCACCCATGCCGCCCTCGAAGTACAGACCGAAACGGTCACGCATCTCGCGGTACAGCGTCTCGTCACCCTCGAGGTCCTGGACCTTGAGGTTCTTGAAACGGTCCCAGACCTGGTCGAGGCGCTCGACCTGCTGGTCCGCACGCTTGCGGATCTGCGTCATCTCACGCTCGGCGGACTCACGGGTCTTGCGACGGACGTCAGCCTTCGCGCCTTCCTTCTCCAGCTCCGCGAGGTCGCCCTCGAGCTTGGTGGCGCGGGTGTTGATGTCGCCGTCGCGGCGGTTCTCGATCTCCTTCTTCTCGACCTCGATCTGAGCCTCCAAGGACGGAAGGTCCTTGTGGCGCTGGTCGGTGTCGACGGAGGTGATCATGTAGGCCGCGAAGTAGATGACCTTCTCCAGGTCCTTCGGGGCGAGGTCGAGCAGGTAGCCCAGACGCGACGGAACACCCTTGAAGTACCAGATGTGCGTCACCGGGGCGGCGAGCTCGATGTGGCCCATGCGCTCACGACGCACGGCCGAACGGGTCACCTCGACGCCGCAGCGCTCACAGATGATGCCCTTGAAGCGGACCCGCTTGTACTTGCCGCAGTAGCACTCCCAGTCGCGAGTCGGGCCGAAGATCTTCTCGCAGAAGAGGCCGTCCTTCTCGGGCTTGAGGGTGCGGTAGTTGATGGTCTCGGGCTTCTTGACCTCGCCGTGGCTCCACTGGCGGATGTCTTCGGCCGTTGCCTGGCCGATGCGAAGCTCGTCGAAGAAGTTGACGTCCAGCACTTGGTGCTTCCTTCTTTCGTTCTTTCTGGAAGTTTTGTCTCAGTGATCGCGGAGTGCGGGGGCGCGTGGTGCGCCCCCGCGTCCGGATCAGACTTCGTCGACCGAGCTCGGCTCGCGACGGGACAGGTCGATGCCGAGTTCCTCGGCGGCCCGGAAGACTTCCTGGTCCGCGTCCCGAAGGTCGATGGTCTGGCCGTCGCTGGACAGCACCTCGACGTTCAGGCAGAGGGACTGCATCTCCTTGATGAGCACCTTGAACGACTCCGGAATACCCGGCTCGGGGATGTTCTCGCCCTTGACGATCGCCTCGTAGACCTTCACGCGGCCGGTGACGTCGTCGGACTTGATGGTGAGCAGCTCCTGCAGTGCGTAGGCGGCGCCGTACGCCTCCAGGGCCCACACCTCCATCTCACCGAATCGCTGACCACCGAACTGCGCCTTACCACCGAGCGGCTGCTGGGTGATCATCGAGTACGGACCGGTCGAACGGGCGTGGATCTTGTCGTCGACCAGGTGGTGCAGCTTCAGGATGTACATGTACCCGACCGAGATCGGCTCCGGGAACGGCTCACCCGAGCGACCGTCGAACAGACGCGCCTTACCGCTGCTCTCGACCAACTGCTGACCGTCGCGGGTCTTGTTGGTCGACTCGAGCAGACCGGTGATGGCGGCCTCGGACGCACCGTCGAACACGGGGGTCGCGACGCGCGAGCCGGCAGGCGCCTCGTGGGCGTCCTTCGGCAGCTGCGCGGCCCACTCCGGCTCGCCCTCGATGTTCCACCCGCGGCTGGCTGCCCAGCCCAGGTGCAACTCCAGGATCTGACCCAGGTTCATACGACGCGGCACACCGTGCGGGTTCAGGATGACGTCGACCGGCGTCCCGTCCTCGAGGAACGGCATGTCCTCGATCGGCAGGATGCGGGCGATGACACCCTTGTTTCCGTGGCGGCCGGCGAGCTTGTCACCGTCGGTGATCTTGCGCTTGTTGGCCACGTAGACACGCACCAACTGGTTGACGCCCGGGGGAAGTTCGTCGCCTTCTTCGCGGTCGAACACCTTGACGCCGATGACCGTGCCGGTCTCACCGTGCGGCACCTTCATCGAGGTGTCGCGGACCTCACGCGCCTTCTCACCGAAGATGGCGCGCAGCAGGCGCTCCTCCGGGGTCAGCTCGGTCTCACCCTTGGGCGTGACCTTGCCGACGAGCAGGTCGCCGTCGCGAACCTCGGCACCGATACGGATGATTCCGCGCTCGTCGAGGTCGGCCAGCACCTCCTCGGACACGTTCGGGATGTCGCGGGTGATCTCCTCCGGACCCAGCTTGGTGTCGCGGGCGTCGATCTCGTGCTCCTCGATGTGGATCGAGGAGAGAACGTCGTCCTGCACCAGACGCTGGCTCAGGATGATGGCGTCCTCGAAGTTGTAGCCCTCCCATGGCATGAATGCCACGAGCAGGTTCTTTCCGAGGGCCATCTCGCCACCGTCGGTCGACGGTCCGTCGGCCAGCACGCCGCCGACCTCGACGCGGTCACCGGTGTCGACCAGCACACGCTGGTTGTAACAGGTGCCGGCGTTCGAGCGGTCGAACTTGGCGACGCGGTAGGTGGTGTAGGTCGCGTCGTCGTTGGCGACGGTGACCAGGTCGGCCGAGACCTCCTGCACCACACCGGCCTTCTCGGCGCGGACGACGTCGCCCGAGTCGAGGGCGGCGCGGTACTCCATGCCGGTACCGACCAGCGGAGCCTCGGCGCGCACCAGCGGCACGGCCTGACGCTGCATGGCGGCACCCATCAGCGCGCGCGATGCGTCGTCATGCTCCAGGAACGGGATCAGCGCGGTGGACGCCGACACCATCTGGCGCGGGGAGACGTCCATGTAGTCCACGTCTTCACGCGGGACGTCGGTGGCCTCTCCGCCCTTGGCGCGCACCAGGACGCGGTCCTCGACGAAGTGGTTGTCGTCGGTCAGCGGCGCGTTGGCCTGCGCGATGACGAACTCGTCCTCCTCGTCAGCAGAGAGGTAGTGCACCTCGTCGCTGACCAGGCCGTTCTCGACCTTGCGGTAGGGCGTCTCGACGAAACCGAACGGGTTGATGCGTCCGAAGCTCGCGAGCGAACCGATCAGACCGATGTTCGGGCCTTCCGGCGTCTCGATCGGGCACATACGTCCGTAGTGCGAGGGGTGGACGTCACGGACCTCCATGCCGGCGCGGTCACGGGACAGACCACCCGGGCCGAGCGCCGACAGACGACGCTTGTGCGTCAGGCCGGCGAGCGGGTTGTTCTGGTCCATGAACTGCGACAGCTGGCTGGTGCCGAAGAACTCCTTGATGGAGGCGACGACCGGCCGGATGTTGATCAGCGTCTGCGGCGTGATGGCTTCGACGTCCTGGGTGGTCATGCGCTCACGAACGACACGTTCCATACGGGACAGACCGGTGCGGACCTGGTTCTGGATCAGCTCACCCACGTTGCGCAGGCGACGGTTTCCGAAGTGGTCGATGTCGTCGGTCTCGACGCGGATCGACACGTCCTGCCCGTCACGACGACCCGGCAGCGTGGTCTGGCCGGCGTGCAGCGCGACCAGGTACTTGATCGTCGCGACGATGTCGTCGACGGCAAGGGTCGAGTCCGACAGCGGAGCCTCCAGGCCCAGCTTCTTGTTGACCTTGTACCGACCGACCTTGGCCATGTCGTAGCGCTTGCCGTTGAAGTACAGACCGTTCAGCAGGTTCTGCGCGGCTTCCTTGGTGGGCGGTTCGCCCGGACGCAGCTTGCGGTAGATGTCGATCAGCGCTTCGTCCTGGGTGGTGGTGTTGTCCTTCTCCAGGGTCTGGCGGATCGAGTCGTACTCGCCGAAGTGCTCGAGGATCTGCGCCTCGGAAAGGCCCAGGGCCTTCAGCAGCACGGTGACCGACTGCTTGCGCTTGCGGTCGACGCGAACGCCCACCATGTCGCGCTTGTCGATCTCGAACTCCAGCCACGCGCCGCGGCTGGGGATGATCTTCGCGGTGTAGATGTCCTTGTCGGACGTCTTGTCGATCGAACGCTCGAAGTAGACACCCGGGCTACGGACGAGCTGGGAGACGACGACGCGCTCGGTGCCGTTGATGACGAAGGTGCCGCGGTCGGTCATGAGCGGGAAGTCGCCCATGAACACGGTCTGGCTCTTGATCTCACCGGTGTTGTGGTTCATGAACTCGGCCGTGACGAACAACGGCGCCGAGTAGGTCATGTCGCGCTCTTTGCACTCCTCGATGGAGTACTTGACCTCTTCGAAGCGGTGATCGCGGAAGGAGAGGCTCATGGTCTCCGCGAAGTCCTCGATCGGGGAGATCTCCTCGAAGATCTCCTCCAGGCCGGAGCGCTCGTTCAGGTCGTCGCGCCCGGCAGCCTTCGCCTCGGCGACACGCTCCTGCCAGCGCTCGTTGCCGAGCAGCCAGTCGAAGCTCTCCGTCTGAGGAGCGAGCAGGTCGGGCATTTCCAGGGGTTCGCGAATTTTCGCGAACGAGAGACGGCCCGAAGCCGTCTTCGCCGAGGACAGAGATTGGGTCGCAGTACGCGAGGCAGCCAAGGAGGGTCCTTCCACAGGCCGGGACGGGCGGTTTGTGGCCACACTCAAGCGGCGAATCCATCCCTACCGGTGGGCAGGACAACCGCGGCTTCGCAAATCGGAGATCGTCCCGCCGTGGAGCGGAGATCGGCCGAATGTTGTCGCCGGATCGAAAATGGGTTGCTGAAGAGGGCAGCGCAAAGGTCAACTATAGACACGCGATGCGGAAATGTCCAGCCGCGGGCACAAGACCCCCTACCCCGGGCGACATCAACTGCGAAAAGGGTGCACCGGGGTGGGTGCCGGGGTCAAGAGCTTTCGATGCGCGTGTCGCAGGTGGTCGCTTCTGGCGGTGTGCGGACCGCGGCTGCCTTCGAGCTCGCAACTGGCAGCGCCGGCGGCACCAGTTGCGATCCGGATGCCAGAAGCGGGCTCGACCATGACAACCGTTCGACTACCCTTGCGTTGGCCGGAGCACCGCGGGGTCCGCGCAGGCGGTAGGTGCGTCGTCACGTCCAAGGGGTCTCACGTCCAAGGGATTGTCATGACCGTTTCTCGTCGCTTCGTACTCGGTTCCGCCGGCGCCGGCATCCTGTTCGGCACCTCGGTGCAGGCTTCGTCGGCCGCCACGTTCGCCGCTGTCACCTCCACGTCTGATCCCAGGAACATCCGGGCGTTCAAGTTGCTGCTGAACGGGCTGGGTTGGCGCACCGCGGTGGACACCACGTACACACGCACCTTCTATGACTTCGTCCGCACATTCCAGCGGCGGAACGGCTTGCCTGTCACCGGCCTCGGCGACGAAGCAACCATCCGTTTCCTCGCATCACGACGCACGGTCGCGGCCGACACCACCTCGTGGCACGCCGGCGCCCTCAAGGTGCTGTTGCACAAGCACGGGTACGTCTTCTCCACCGGCGCGGACGCGACGCCCTACCTGACCGGATCGTCGCTCGCGTTCGCGCAGACGATGCTCGATCTCGGCAACTTCCGCGTCTCGGCCGGGTACGGCCACACACAGTCCAACCCTGATGCCGTCATCTGGACCAGACTCTTCGGCGCCCCGAGAATCGGGGGGCTGTACCCGGTGAGTCAATTTTCCTCGTCGGTGAAAGGCACCAACTGCGGGCCCGCGAGCGCGGTCGCGATTCTGGCGTCCCGTGGAAAACTTCCGCGCAATTGGGCTTACACGACTGCCGGTGCCGGCGCCGCGATCGATGATTTCCGGCGCTCCTGCGCTCTGGACGCCGTGGACGGGGTCACCGACCGGAACACGATCGGCACCGAATACTGGGAACTGCTCAGAGGCTTCGCCACCTACGGCCTCACCGGGCGCCAAGGCGGGATCGCCGACACCATCTCCCTCGGCCGGGCCGGACGCGCGACGATATGCGGCGGGAACATCAGGCAGCTGCCGTGGTGGAGAACGACCTTCTCCGGCGACGCATCGCACTGGATCGCTGTGCTCGGCACCGCATCGAACGGCGAGTTCGTCGTCGTCGACCCCTACCTGTCCGGCACCAACGCCTACGCGCGACGCATCACCGAGGCCGGTCTTCGGCTGTACGCATCCACCAACCCCGGATACCGGGTGGGGCACCCCCGTGTGCAGCCGCCGGACCGCAACAGCGTCGTCATCAACTGATCGACACCACGTCAGGATTGCCATGAAGCTCAGCCCCGTTCGGTTCTGCCCCGCCGTCGCCTGCACCGCTGCCCTCGCCCTGTCGGGTGGCGTTGCCGCCCCTGCCGCTCTGGCGGCTGCCACACCGGGTGAGTACGTCCCCCTGCCCTCCCCGACCCGTGTGTTCGACACCCGTTCCCCGACGTTGGCGGCCGGTGAGGCGCGACCGATGCGGACCGACGAATCGCGCACCGTCGACGTCGTCTCCCGCCTTCGAACCGCGTCCGGCGCCACCGTGGCGCCCGACCAGGTGTCGGCCGTGATGGTCACGACGACCGTCGCCAACACCTCGGCTGCCGGTTACGTCACGACGCAGCAGAAGAACACCGGTCGGTCTCCTGCGGTGTCGACGGTGAACTTCCCCGCCGGCAACCATCAACTGGCGAACACGACGATCGTGCCCGTTGCAGCCGACGGAACGCTCGACGTCACCGAGGGTGCCGGGTCGAGCAACGTGATCCTGGACGTCGTCGGCTGGTTCACCAGCGGCGCCACATTGCCGGCCGATGTGGTCACCTCCCAGGTCGACATCACCGACCCGGCGCGGTTCTACGACTCCCGTTTCAACGGTGACGGGCCGCTCGGCGGCGACAGGACACGAGCGATTCGCTTCGAGACGCCGTTCTCGGACGCCGACATCAACACCGCCCTCGTGCAGATGACCGCAGCCTCGCCCACCGGCAACGGCTACCTGCAGGCCTGGGACGGCCGGACGACCACGCCGCCGCCCACATCCGTGCTGAACTTCCGTCGGGGCGAGAACATCGCCTCGTTCGTCGCCGTGCCGGTACGCAAGGTCGCGGCCGGCGTCTTCGAGTTCACCGTCCGTGCCACCGGTGGCCCGACCCACATCGTCATCGATTCGGTCGGGGACGCGGGACGATTCAACGCCGCCACCTACCGTCCGATCACGCCGTGGCGATTCCTCGACACCCGCAGAACCAGCGCGTTGAAGGCGCGGTCGACGCTTTCGATCGCCGTGCCGTCAGCGGCGAACGCGCGCACCGCGAACACCTGGGCGATGGTCGGCAACGCGACGATGATCGCCGGATCGTCCTCGGGGCACTCGTTGTTCTGGAGCGGGGGGATTCCGCGACCGATCGCTTCGACCACCAACACCATGGCCGGGCAGAACCGTGCCTCCGGTGCTGCCGTCGTCCTCGGGTACGACCCGACAACCGCGCAGAACAACCGGCTGGGTGTCTACAACGGGTCGGGCGCCGCGGCCCATGTGCTGTTCGACATCTCCGGCCGCTTCGAGGCCTCCCCCGCTGCGGGTGCCGCCATGGCGAAGCGTTCGTGGAGGTACGTCGGTTCGCGCTAGCGGTCCCGACGACGACTGGCCATCCGGACCGCAACTGGACACCCAAATCGCAACTGGCAGCGCCGGCGGCACCAGTTGCGATCTGGAGGTCAAGAAGCGAGCTGGATCGCCAGTTGTGGTCAGCCGGCCAGGTGGCCCCAGTCGTCCGCGAGGTCGCGCCACCGACCGTCGGCGGCGACGCGCCCGTCGACCAGGACCACGACGCGGTCGGCCTGGGCCAACGCGGCCCGCTTCGAAGTGGCTCCTACGACGGTCGCCGAACGATCACGCAGCGCCTTCCACAACTCGATCTCGGTGGTGGCGTCGAGCGCGCTGGAGACGTCGTCGGCCAGCAGCAGTTCGGCGTCCGCGGCGAGCGCCCGGGCCAGTGCGAGGCGCTGAACCTGCCCACCGGACAGGCGAACTCCGCGGTGCCCGACCAATGCGGTCGGTCCACCGGCGGTCTCGACGTCAGGAGTCAGACGGGCGTCGGCGACCGGCTGATCGAACGCCCGGGTGAATCCGAGCTGGACGTTGTCGGCGAAGGTGCCCGACAGGACGCGCGGCACCTGCGCGACGTACGCCACCTGCCCCGGACGCATGAACACCTCGGCGTCGTCGATCTCCTCGCCGTTCCAGGTGAGCGAGCCGTCGTAGTCGATCAGGCCGGCGAGCGCACGCAGCAGACTCGACTTGCCCGAACCGACCTGGCCGAGCAGCAGCACCAGTTCGCCGCGTCGGATGTCGAGCTGCACATCCTCGACGCCGACCGTGCCGTCCTCGTGAATCGCGGTGAGGCCGTGAACCCCCAGCTCCTGCAACGCAGTTCGCGGAGCAACCGGAGCCTGCGGCGCCTCACCTGTAAGCAGGTCGACGCCGTCGGGAAGGCGCATCAGGTCCTGGCCGCCTGCCATCCGACTGGTGGCGGTCTGCCATGAACGCGTGCCCGGCGCCTCGGTGACCACGGCACCGGCGACGCGTCCGAACCAGTCGAAACCGTTGACCGCGTTGACCACGAGCAGCGCCGTCGCCAGACCCCAGACGTCCCAGAGCACTGCGGCCCACGCGACGACGGCACCGGTCTGCACCATCACCATCGGGACGCCGTCCAGGAAGGACTGCACTCGGTGTTCGCGGACGGCAGCATCCACCCGTCCGGCGTCGACCTTGCGCAGGTGGCGGTGCAGTTCGGGGGTGCGGCCGGCGAGTTTGACAGTGCGCGCCGACTCCAGCGTCGATACCAGCGCACGGCCGAAACGGGCTCGGGCGGCGGACGCCTGGGTCGCCGAGCGTCCGGCGATCGGGCGTCCCACTGCCGACGCGAGCGCGGCCGAGAGCATCACGGCGGCGAGGACGAGTCCGGCCAACGGGGTACTTGCGGCAACCGCGGTGAACAGCGCGATCGCCAAGCCGTTGCAGAAGTCGACCCAGCGGTCGGCGTAGCGCGCGTAGCGGTCGGCGTCCATCGCACGGGCCACGACCTCGCCGGCGGGGTCCTTGTGCAGTCGGCGCTGCGCGGTCTGGCCGACGAGCACGGCCATCCGCACCCGCAGCAGCACCTCGACCCACCAGCGCGGGTACCGCGAAATCGCCTCGGCGAGCATGATCGGCCCGATCATCACGCTGGCGACCACTGCGACCAACCACGGCCAGGACAGCGAACCGTCCTGCAGCCGCTCGATCGTCTGGCCCCAGGTGTATCCGGTGACCGCGCCGACCGCGCCGGTCAGGGAGAAGATCAGGAAGAGTCCGACCGAGAGCATGCCCCAGCGCGGACGCACCCATAGTGCCGACCAGATGCCCTTCGCCAGGCTCGGGCCGTTGCCGGTGTCGGGACGCACCGGCGGGTCGGTGCGACGGCGCTGACCGCCCACCGTGGTCACTTCGTCGACGATCTCAGGCTCTGCCTCACCGTCCCCGAGGTCGGCCGCCGTGAGCAGGTCGCGGAAGCGTCCCTCGGACGACGCCAACTCGCTGCGACTGCCGAACTGCGCGACCCGTCCACGGTCGAGGACCGCCACGAGGTCGGCGCGCTCGATCGTCGAAAGGCGGTGTGCGACAAGGATTCCGGTACGTCCGTGCAACAGGCGATCGGACGCGGCGACGACCCGGGACTCGGTGAGCGGGTCCATGCGAGCGGTGGCCTCGTCGAGCACGACGACGTGGACGTCGCGGATCAGCAGTCGTGCGAACGCAACCAGCTGTTCCTCACCGGCCGAGAGCAGCGTGCCGCCCGGACCGAGGAGCGTGTCGAGTCCGTCGTCCAGACCGGCGACCCAGTCGGTGAGGCCGAGTTCGTCGACGACGGCCTCGACCTGGGTGCGCGGGTTGTCGGCGAAGAGCGTGATGTTCTCGGCCAGAGTGCCGGCGATGATCTCGGTGCGTTGGGTGACGACGCCGACCTGGCGGCGCAATGCATGCAGGTCGAGGTCGAGCACGTCGATTCCCCCGATGAGCACCGAGCCACGTTCGGGTTCGACGGCACGGGAGACCAGAGACGCGAGCGTCGACTTGCCCGATCCGGTGCGTCCGACGAGCGCGAGCGTCTGGCCGGCGGGAACGTGGATGTCGATGCCCTCGAGCGCGAACTTGCCCTCGGTGTAGGAGAAGTGCAGGTCGCGGAAGTCGAGGTCGGGGGTCTGGTCGCCGAGGTGCAGACCGCCGGTCGGTTCGGGCGCGACGGCGAGCATCTGACGCAGACGGATCACGGCACCCATGCCCGCCTGCAGGTCGGGAAGTTGCTGAGCGACGTTGCCGATGACGCCCACGAAGGTGCTGGTGATCAGGAACAGCGTCACGATCTGCGCGACCGACAAAGATCCGCGGTCGGCGAGCAAGACACCGGCGACCGCGATGATCGCCAGCAAACCGTGCAACAGCAGGACGGCGCGCAGCGTGATGCGACGTTCGAGCAGGATGACGTTGTAGAAGAGTTCGTGGACCCTGGACGACAGCTGCGCGAGCCGGCGGATCGCGAACGACTGGCCGAGGCTGGTGCGCAGGTCGTCGCGTCCGGCGATGCCCTCCTCGAGGGCGGCGGCGTGGTCGGTCCAGGCGGCTTCCTCGACCACCTTGCGCTCGGCGATCTGGCCCATCAGCGGACGCATCACCAGCAGCGTCAGCCCGGCGAAGACCGGGAACAGCAGCCAGGCCGGCCACCAGGTGAAACCGGCCACCAGCCACATCGGGATGAGCGAGAGCACCGCGCGCAGCACCATCCAGACCTGCATCCGGACGAGTGAGCCGACCTCGTGGGTGTCGTCGTCGACGCGGTCGAGCACCTCGCCCACCGCCTGCTCGGACAGTGCCTCCAGCGGTTGGTGGAGGGCTGCGTCCAGCAGGTCGTCACGCAGTTTGCCCTCGGCGCGGTCGACGACGGTCGCCCACAGGATGCGTCCGGCGGTGTCGAGAACCGCCCCGCCGATGACGCATGCAGCAAGCCACCAGACCAGGGATGCGGTCGGGCTTTGCGCCAATCGCCCAGCGACGACCGTGCCGGCGGTCGCTCCCAGCGCTGCGATCGTGAGCGCAATGATTGCCACCACGGTCAGCGGGTGCTTCAGGCGACGCCAATTCACCTGTCGCTCCGGTGATTTCATCGTCTCGGCAGCGGCAGACTCTTGGATCTTCGTCGGCGTCAGGGTTGTCGTCATGGCGTGGTTCAGGCTATGCCCGACCACTGTCAAGGAGCGAATCATTTTCGGCCCCGTCGAGTAGGTGCGGAGCGTCAGCGGACTCTCGCGCCTTGTCTGAGCCGATGCGAGGTACGAGCGTCGTGTCGAAGGGACGGAAATCGCACACCCAACGGTGGTCGAGTAGGTGCGGAGCGCTAGCGACCGCGCGCGATCGAGATCACACACCCAACGGTGGTCGAGTAGGTGCGGAGCGCCAGCGACCGCGCGCGATCGAGATCACATCCCCAACGGTGGTCGAGTAGGTGCGGAGCGTTAGCGGAGTGCCGCCATCGAGACCACACACCCAACGGTGGTCGAGTAGGTGCGGAGCGTTAGCGGAGTGCCGCGATCGAGACCACACACCCAACGGTGGTCGAGTAGGTGCGGAGCGTTAGCGGAGTGCCGCGATCGAGACCACATCCCCAACGGTGGTCGAGTAGGTGCGGAGCGTTAGCGGAGTGCCGCGATCGAGACCACATCCCACGACGGCTGTCCACAGCGCCTCCCTCACCAGCGCGTCATCCACAACTGCGTAAACGAAGCTGGCCCCGCAGGAGCCCCAGCCGCACAGTTGTCCCCATGCCGTACACATACATTGTGGAGTGCTCTGACGGCTCCTACTACTGCGGAAGCACGTGGCAGCTGGACCGGCGCATCTGGGAACACAACCATTCCCCGAACGGTGCTGCCTACACTCGCCATCGCCGTCCGGTGCAGCTTGTGTGGGCCGTCGAGTTCGACAGCATCGCGGCGGCGTTCGAGTTCGAGAAGCAGGTGCAGAACTGGGGACGCGCAAAACGCGAGGCCTTGATCAGGGGCGAGTACGAGGTGCTGCCGCAGCTCGCGCGTCGGACCGATCGTCGACCGCGGCCGGACGGCGATCCGGGCCGACCGGTGAAAGGTCGCGTCGAGCGTCCGCCGGAGCCAGACGACCCGTGGGCATACCCGCTCAAGAGACCACGGCGTCCGCGGCGTCCGCGGGAACGTTGACCCTCACCGCGGAGTGGTCTCGATCGCGGCACTCCGCTAACGCTCCGCACCTACTCGACCACCGTGATCCGCACCTACTCGATCACCGTGATCCGCACCTACTCGACCACCGTGATCCGCACCTACTCGACCACCGT